>JBMNUE010000009.1:0-25731 GCA_050946095.1 Christensenellales bacterium | reverse complement strand
CTTAGCAGAAGAAGGCTACGATCCAAAACTTGGCGCGCGTCCAATGCGCAGGGCAATACAGAGATTGCTTGAAGACCCCTTGAGCGATTACATACTTGCAGGCGGAACAGCCAAAAACATAGAGGCGGTAATGAACGGAAATAAAATTGCCTTTAAACCGGAAGAAACAAAAAAGATAAAAGAAAATGTTTCAATAAACTAAATAAAAGGCGAAAATCAATCCCTAAAAAGCGGCTTTTAAGGCCGCTTTTTTAGGGCCTTATTTTAGAGTGTAAAAGGCTTGTTTTATGTTAAATTTCAAGGCTGTAGGGGCTTTCATTTTTTGGTGAAATATGGTATAATATATATGATGAAAGGCGGTTTTAAAGTGCCTTTCTAAATGAGGGGAAAGCCCTCTTTTTTAAGGAAGGAAGGTTGCATGACAAACGATAGAAATCAGCTCACCGAAAAAGAGTTTTCCGATATGGTAGCAGCTTCAACTCATGTAGATGCTAAGTATGATGAAAATCAAATACAGGTTTTGGAAGGCTTGGAAGCGGTAAGGCACCGCCCCGGAATGTACATAGGTTCAACAGGAGTAAACGGCCTTGAACATCTTATATACGAAATTGTCGATAACTCCATAGACGAGGCGCTTGCAGGCTTTTGTAACAATATAGAAGTACGTTTAAATAAAGACGGTTCCGTCACCATAAAGGACGACGGACGCGGTTTTCCTGTGGGCAATCACGCTAAGCTTCATAGGCCTGCAGTAGAAGTATGCCTTACTGTTTTGCATGCGGGAGGCAAGTTCGGCGGGGACGGCTACAAAGTGTCCGGCGGGCTGCATGGCGTTGGAGCGGCTGTAGTAAATGCGCTTAGTAAAAAACTTATTGTAACAGTATATAAAGAGGGCAAAATTTATCAGCAGAAATTTAAACGCGGAAAGATTATGCACGATCTTGAAGAAATAGGCATAACCCATAGAACCGGCACAACCGTGCAGTTTTGGCCAGATATAAAATCGCCCGACAACCCTGAAGGCATATTTGATGAAGGTATTTCTTTCCGCCTTGAAACATTGCGTTCCCGCCTTCGCGAGATGGCGTTTTTAAACAAAGGCGTAAAGATTTTTCTTGGCGATTACCGTCTGGATGAGCCTTTTGAAAAAAGCTACTGTTTTAACGGCGGCATAAAAGAATTTGTTTCTTATATTAACCGCAACAAAAAAGTGCTTTTTGAAGATCCTATTTATTTGGAAGGCATTAAAAACGAAATAGTCGTAGAAGTCGCCATGCAGTATAACGACAGCTTTACTGAAAATACATACAGCTTCGCAAACAATGTAAAAACGCCTGAAGGCGGCTCTCACCTTTCTGGGTTTTATTCAGCCCTTACCCGCACTATAAACGACTATGCAAGACGCTTTAAGATCTTAAAAGATGCGGATCCAAACTTAAAAGGCGAGGATGTGCGCGAAAGCCTTACTGCAATAATTTCAGTCAAGCTGCACGAGCCGCAGTTTGAAGGGCAAACTAAAACTAAGCTTGGCAACAGCGAAGTTAGGGGCGTTGTGGACAGCATAGTTTCAGAAGGGCTTTCAGCGTTTCTGGAAGAAAACCCCTCAGAATCGAGAGCCATATTAGACCGTGCTCTTGCAGCAGCAAGGGCGCGCGAAGCTGCAAAAAAAGCCAGAGATTTAACCCGCAGAAAGACTGTTTTGGAGAGCGCTTCTTTGCCCGGCAAATTGGCTGACTGTTCCGAAAAAGACCCGTCAAAATGCGAAATATTCATAGTTGAAGGCGAAAGTGCCGGAGGAAGCGCTAAAAAAGGCAGAGACAGGCATTATCAGGCTATTTTGCCTTTAAGAGGCAAGATACTAAATGTAGAAAAAACGAGAATGGATAGAGCCTTGTCAAACAATGAAATAAAAAACATGATTACGGCATTCGGATGCGGCATAGGCGATGACTTTGATATAAACAAACTGCGCTACCACCGCATAGTCTGCATGACAGATGCCGATGTGGACGGCGCTCACATAAGAATCCTTCTGCTCACATTTTTCTACCGCTATATGCGCCCGCTTATAGACAACGGTTATGTTTATATAGCTATGCCGCCTTTGTACAAGGTTACAAAGGGCAAAAAAGAGCGCTATGTTTATGACGATATGGAGCTTCAAAATTTGCTCGATGAAATAGGCAGGGACCCAATGCCGGAGCTTCAACGCTACAAAGGCTTAGGCGAAATGTCGGCAGAGCAGCTGTGGCACACTACCATGAACCCTGAAAGCAGAACTATGATGCGCGTTACCAGCGAAGACGCTGTAGCTGCAGATGAAACGCTTAATCTGCTCATGGGCGACCAGGTGGAGCCCAGACGTGAATTTATTCAGGACAACTACAATATGGTTACGGATTTGGATCTATAATGGTGGATTATGAGTGATATTAAAGATAAAATTATAACTACGGAACTTGATACAGAAGTAAAAAAATCTTTTATGGCCTATTCCATGGCCGTAATAATAAACCGCGCCCTGCCTGATGTGCGGGACGGCTTGAAGCCCGTGCATAGACGCATACTCTACGACATGAATGAGCTTGGCATGACTCCTGACAAGCCTTTCAGAAAAAGCGCTCGTATAGTGGGAGACGTGCTCGGTAAATACCATCCCCATGGTGATTCAAGCGTTTACGGCGCCATTGTGCGCCTTGCGCAGGATTTTAACATACGCTACCCATTGGTTGAAGGGCAGGGCAATTTCGGCTCTGTCGACGGCGACGGCGCTGCAGCTATGCGTTATACAGAGGCAAAGCTCAGCCGCCTTGCAATGCATTTAATAGGCGAGATAGATAAAGATACTGTCGATTTCTACCCCAACTTTGACGCTACGCTTCAGCAGCCGTCGGTTCTGCCTGCAAGGTTCCCCAACCTGCTTGTAAACGGTTCCAGCGGCATTGCGGTAGGAATGGCTACAAACATACCGCCGCATAACTTAGGCGAAGTAGTGGATGCTGCCGTAGCCCTGATAGATAACCCCGATATAGATCTTGACGGCCTGATGGAGCACATAAAAGGGCCGGATTTTCCAACAGGTGGCATAATACTTGGATTAAGCGGCATAAGAGAAGCTTACTATACCGGCAGAGGGAGAATAATAGTACGCGCAAAAACCGAAATAGAAACTCTGCCAAACGGGCGCAACAGGATTATTGTGCACGAAATACCGTACTTAGTTAACAAGGCAAGGCTTATAGGCAAAATTGCGGAGCTTGTGCACAACAAACGCGTTGACGGCATAAGCGACATACGCGACGAAAGCGACCGCGACGGCATGCGCATCGTAATAGACCTTAAAAAGGACGCCCAGCCGCAGGTTGTGCTTAACTATCTATATAAACATACTCAGATGCAGGATACTTTTGGCGCTATAATGCTGGCGCTTGTAGATAACAAGCCCTGTGTGCTTTCGCTTAAAGAAATGCTGGAATATTATATACAGCACCAAGTAGAAGTTGTAACAAGGCGGACGCAGTACGAGCTTAACAAGGCGGAAGCGCGTGCGCATATATTGGAAGGCCTACTTAAGGCCTTGGATAATATAGACGAGGTTGTGCGCATTATACGCACATCTGCAGATACTCCTTCTGCAAAGGAACGCCTTATAGATCGCTTTGCGTTTAGCGACAGGCAGGCGCAGGCCATACTTGACATGCGCCTTGCAAGGCTAACCAGTTTGGAAGCGGATAAACTGCAGGCGGAGTACGACTCGCTGCAGGAAAGCATTGCTTATTATAAACAGCTGCTTTCAGATAGATCAATGCTGATGTCCGTAATAAAAGACGAAATACTCGCGATTAAAAAGAAATTTGCAGATGAAAGGCGCAGCGAGATTTCTCCAGTTGAAGGCGAAATAGATATAGCAGACCTTATACCGGTAGATTCCATGGTAGTTACCATGACTCATTTTGGCTATGTAAAGCGGCTGCCGCAAAGCACATACCGTTCGCAAAACAGGGGCGGCAAGGGCGTTATTGGCATGTCCACCCGCGAAGAAGACTATGTTGAAAAAATGTATATAGTAAATTCGCATAGCGATATGCTTTTCTTTACAGACCGCGGGCGCGTATACAGCCTAAAATGCTATGAAATACCGGAAGCCGGAAGAACCGCAAAAGGCACCGCTATTGTAAACCTGCTGCAGCTTGATGGCGGGGAAAAGGTAACGGGCATGCTGCCTATACCGGAATTTGACGGAGAAGAAATGCTCGTTATGGCGACAAGGCGGGGCAAAATTAAAAAAACTGCATTGTCTGAATTTATGAACATTAGAAAAACCGGCATTATCGCTATAACGCTTATGGACGATGATGAGCTTATAGGCGTTGAGCTTACCACAGGGTCGGATGAAGTTATGCTTGCAACAAAGCTTGGCAAAAGCATACGCTTTGGCGAACAGCAGGTGCGCGCCATGGGCCGCGCGGCGCAAGGCGTAAACAGCATGCAGCTTGATACGGACGACGAAGTCATATCTTTAGCTGTTGTGCAGGAGAACAAACAGGTGCTATGCATTACTGAAAACGGCTTTGGAAAGCGCACTTATACAGACGAGTACCGCACACAGAGCCGCGGCGGTAAAGGCATATTCGCCATGAAGCTAACTGAAAAAACAGGCAATCTCTGCTCCATGCTTATGGTTCAGGAAAGCGATGAAATTATGCTTATAACGGATGACGGCACAATAATAAGAACACCCGTTGCAGACTTGAGAATCATGGGCAGGGCAACGCAAGGCGTAAGCATTATGCGGCTTACTGACGGGGCAAGCATAGTGGACGTTGATGTTGCCGCAGAAGAAAACGATGAAGATAATCAAGAAGAACAGGATTCTGAAACGATTGCAGATGAAGTTCAAGACGAAGAAAATGATGTCTTCGAAGAAGATTTGCAGCAGTCTTACGAAGAAGACGATAGCATTTAATTAAAATCATGAAAGGTCAACAAAGCCTAATTGCCGGTATATCCGTGCTGGGAATAGCCGGTCTTATATGCAAGGTGGTAGGCGTACTTTACAAAATACCCCTTGCGCGGACCATAGGCCCTTTGGGAATGGGGGTATACCATCAGGTATTTCCTACCTATAATTTGCTTTTAACCATATCTTCCGTTGGCATACCGGTCGCTATATCCCGCATGGTGTCTGCAAGCATAGCAGAAGATAATCAGGTTAAGGCTAAGCGAATATTTAAAAACGCCCTGCGCATTTTGTTTGTGCTGGGCGTTATAGGAACCTTCCTTATGATATTCTTTAGCTCAAACCTTTCAAATGCAAAAGGCACACCTGAAGCTGCCAAAAGCTTTATAGCTATAGCGCCGAGTTTATTTTTTGTATGCATAATGAGCGCATTCCGCGGTTTTATGCAGGGAAGACGCCGGATGATACCAACGGCAGTTTCGCAGCTTATAGAGCAGGTGGGCAAGGTGTTTATTGCTATGCCTTTTGCTTATGCCGGCATGCAAAGAGGGGGGCATATAGAAGGAGCCGCAGGCGCTCTGCTTGGCACATCCATAGCAGAATTAGTTGCGCTTATATATATGGCTGTGGATTATTATATGCATAGGCAGGATATGCCGGCAGCGACAAATTTATCTTTTGAAGAACCCAGCAACAAATCCATAATAAAAGAGCTTGTAGCAACATCTATACCTATTACGATAGGCGCCTGCATAGTGCCGCTTGCTTCTGAAGCTGATTCTTTTATGCTTGTAAAGCTTATGAGCAATTATCTTCCCAGGGAAGAAGCTGTAATACGCTACGGTATATATGTAGGGCTTGTTATTGCGCTTATAAATGTGCCTACGGCACTTGCTATGGCAGTAAGCACAAACTTAGTACCAAACATAAGCGCTGCAAAGCAAAAACAAGACTATTCAGTCTTGAAAAGACACACCCAAACAGGGCTTAAAGCCGCTGCTGTGATAGGTTTCCCAGCTTCTATTGGCATGAGCCTTTTGGCTGAGCCTATTTTAGTAATTCTCTTTAGAGGCGAACAATACACATCGTCTCAGCTCCTTCAAGGGGCGAGGCTTTTGGAAATCAGCAGCCTGACCATACTGCTGTTTACCATGGTTCAAGCCACAAGCGGCATACTGCAAGGTCTTGGTAAGCAGCGCATACCTATGTATACGCTGGCTATAGGCGTTGCATTTAAAATACTGCTTAATCAGATTTTAGTAAGAATACCTTCGGTAAATATTTTCGGAGCGCCTTTCGCATCGCTTTTATGCTATGCGGCAAGCATGTTTCCCAACCTATACTATGTTTCAAAGTATACCAAAACTAAGATAGATATAAGCCCGGTGTTTCTGCGGCCTTTAGCTTCAACAGCCGTCATGGCCGCCGCGGTATTGATTATTAAAGCTTTGCTCAAAGAAAAAATTAACGACTCGTTTTTGCTGCTTTCGGCTACAATATTGATAGCTATGGCTGTTTATTATTTTGCAGCAAAAAAATTGGGCTGTCTTGACGAAATTGCTAAAAGAAAGGGCATAAAGCAACATGAATAAAATTATTATTGTTTCAGTAGGAGCGGAGCCTGTTTATGAAAACCTTACGATTGCTGCCGTTAAAGCACTTAAAGAAACAAAAAATATAATATTGAAAACAGAACGCTGCGGCGCTGCTAAATGGCTTGAAAACAACAATATTGAATTTACAAGCTTAGACAATTTGTACGAATCAAGTCAAAATTTTGATGAACTAAATCAAAAAGCAGCAGATACTGTAATAAAAAAGGCGAAGGCAAGCACAGTGTGCTACGCTGTGCTTAATGCGAGCACAGATGAAAGCGTAAATATTTTATTTAGACAATATGAAAATATAAAAATTATTCCTGCCGTGTCTGAAGCTTCAAATTACATGGCGCGCTCAAACATTAGCGGCCAGTGCATTATAAGCACGGCTTCCGAACTAAATGTGCACGAAGCGCAGTTTCCCATATGCATATTAGAGTTGGACAATCAACTGCTGGCGTCGGACTGCAAGCTAAAACTGCTGCCGTATTACGGCGAAGATGCTAAGACTGTATTTTTTGAAAACGAAAGCGCAGATGCGAGAATGCTTTCGCTTACTGAACTTGATAGGCAGAGCGTTTATTCTCACAGATCTGCTGCCATAGTGTTCCCTGATGAAATACTTAAAAAAACGCGTTTTGATATGGAGGATCTGCTAAATCTTATGCGTATTTTGCGCTCGCCAGGCGGATGCCCCTGGGACAAAAAGCAAACGCACCAGTCCCTGCGCAAATATTTGATTGAAGAAGCCTACGAAGCGGCGTTAGCCATAGACGAAGAAGACGATGCTCATATGCAGGAAGAGCTTGGCGATGTGCTGCTGCAAATAGCGCTTCATTCTGTAATAGGCGAAGAATACGGCACCACAAGCTTTCCGGATATTGCAACGGATATATGTAAAAAAATGATAGAGCGCCATTCGCACGTGTTTTTTGATGATGAACAGTCTTATTCAGATGCTGAAGAAGTTAAGGACAGCTGGGAAAAAACAAAGCAAGAGAAAAGAGGAAATGTTTTAGCAAGCGATGCCATGAAAGAAGTAAAAAGAGGAATGCCGCCTCTTTTGCGCGCAGAAAAAATACAAAAAATAGCGAGTATGGCAGGTTATGAATTTGATAATCCGCAAGACTTATTACTAAAACTTTCAGAAGATGCAGAAAAAGCGGCTGCAAAACTTAATAAATCTCAAGATTTATCGGCTGAAATAGGCGATTTGCTGTTTATGTGTATAAATATTTCGCGCTTATGCGGTTTAGATGCGGAAAAATCATTAAATATGGCGACAGAAAAATTAATCAATAGATTCGTTCATATGGAAAAAGATGCAAAATCATGCGGAAAAGCCTTGTAAAGCTTGACAAGCTGTGAAATATGTGTATACTGGGGACGAAGCAAAGTTAAGGTATTTAGCTATTGCTCAACTCAAATCAGGAGGTTAGAATATGAATAAGACCGAACTAATTGCAGCAGTTGCAAAGCAAGCTGAACTTAAAAAAGTAGACGCGGAAAAAGCGGTAAACTCAGTAATCGACATTGTAAAAGAACAGCTTAAACAGGGCGAAAAAGTCCAACTCATAGGCTTTGGCACCTTTGAAGCAAAGGATCGTGCTGCCCGTGTTGCGCGCAACCCGCGTACCGGCGAAGAAATCAACGTGCCCGCTTCTAAAGCCCCTTCCTTTAAAGCTAGCAAGGCTTTCAAAGAAGAGCTCAACAAGTAATCGATTATCTAATTAAACTGCCGGCGTTTGTCGGCTGTTTTATTTTTACGGAGAAATATCTGTGCGGCTTGATAAATTTTTAAAAGTATCACGTATTATTAAACGAAGGACAGTTGCAAAAGAAGCTTGCGACGGTGGACGTGTAATAGTAAACGGAAAAATCGCTAAAGCGGGAACGGAAATAAATGAAAACGATATTATTGAAATACGCTTTGGCGCTAAAACTTCAAAATATAAAGTTTTAAGCATTAAAGAAGCCATCAAAAAAGAAGAAGCAGGCTCTATGTTTGAAATAATAGAATAAAGCAGACACACGCCAAAATGTACTTTAACACTTTGGCGTGTGTCTTTTTGTTTGAAGGCTTTTGATTCTAAAAAAATGTGAGCAAAACAGAACTTAGTAAGCAAGCTTATTATGCAAAAATTTTAAAGATTACTCATGGGAAACAGCCCTTGAGCTAGCGAAGCAGTGCTTTGTCACACTTGATTAATTTTATTTTAAAGGCACAAATCCGTCCGATGTAAAGGAAACAATTGCAAGGCCCAGGTCCTTAAGTGTGGAAAGAGCCTCGTCGTAAAGTGCTGTATTTAGCATATGGGCAGGGTCATGGGCGTCCACATTTAATATAACCTGGCATTTTTCTTCTGCGGCAATTTCCCAAAACCCATTATATGGATAACCAAGCCCTTTAAAATAACCTAAGTTTTTGGAATGAAGCCCTAATAAATTATACTCGAGCGGAATATTTAAGTTGCGCGAAGCATAGCAAATTTCTCTGGAAACTTGCTTGGCGGCGTCGTCAAAACTCGGGTATTCCTTTAGAAACAAATCAGGATGAGCGAAAAAGTCGTATAGCCCTGTTGACATGGCGGCTATGGTCGTTTTTAAGTAGCGCTTAATCTCCTGCTCCGTTTGGCATTTGCCAAAGTACAATTCGGAACTATCGTCAAAGTCGAAATGATTGCCTAAAATAATGTATTCTATATTGTATTCATCTACTGTGTCTTTAAGCCAGCTTGAGTTTTCCGGATAGTATTCGCATTCAAGCCCGCAGTAGATTTTTATTTTGTCTTTGTATTGATTTTTCACAGAGCGTACGGCTTCAATGTAGCCTGGCAGCTCGTTCATTTCCATTCTCATTCCAGGAGACGAAACATCTGGCCAAGGCGTATGGTCTGAAAAGCCGAACTCATCGTATTGGGCTTCAATTGCCGCTTTAATGTATTCTTCTTCTTTTCCTACGGCATGCCCGCATCTTGGTGTATGTGCATGAAAATTCTTTCTCATAACCCCTCCTTTGCTGTTAATATTAGCAAACCAAGCCTTCTGCGTCAAATGAAAATGTTTTTAAATAAAGCGTCCTTGAGCAGTTTGCCTAAAGTCGAAATTATGCTTGAATTATATGTATTTTTCATGCTCTTTCACACGAGTTACGCTTAATTATTAATTTTTGATTGTAAAATATTTCGTATTTGTATCAAACAAGCTTGACGGCTTTAACAAGTGTCGTATAATTATATTGAATAAAGTCAAACTATATAAAATGTTTGAGCTATGAAAGGAGAAGATAATATGAAACTTAACAAAAGGGTTATGACGCTGGCTGTAGCGCTTGTAATGCTTGCCGTAAATGCGTCGTTTGCAGAAGGCATATTTAAAAAAGAACAATATAAATTGCCTGATGACATTGCGGGAAACGCCTATATGAGCAATGTGGTCTATTTAGGCGACAGCCTATACACTCTTGTAAACGGCGATAGCATTTACAGGTTAAAAAAGGACGATGAATATTTCTCGCTATATGCTAAAGAGTCAAATCGAGATATAAAAGGCACCAACAATATTAGCAGCTTATATACCGATGGCGAAGCGCTTTATGCATTGTGCCTGGACAGCGGAGAATTCTTTGAAATAGGCGAAAAAAACGGAGCGCTTATACGAAACAATTTGGTAAAGCTTAACTTGGAAAATCATAAGGAAACCTACGAAGACGAAAGCGGCAACGAAATAAGCTATAATAATCACCCGCAGGAATCAATGCTATATGGCGGAAAGTTTTTTACCGTCTACCGAGGGACAAATGGTTTGTCAGGGACTACATTAAGTTCATTTGACATTAAAACCGGCGAAGAAACCATGTATACAGCAGAAAATATACAAGCCATGGCTGCATACAAAGACGGTAAGCTTTTGGTGGTCTCGCAGGATATGGAAAAATACTATAAGTCCGACGATCCTAAAGATGCAGAAGTGACGCTTTCCGTATTTGACTATGAAAACGACAGCCTCGAAGAATTAGGCCCTTTGTATATACAAGACAATCCAAATCAATTCTATGGGGCAATAGTATATGATAAAAATAGAGATGCCGTAATGTATTTTACGGATTCCGGGCTTATGCTTAGGAATAAAGACGCAAGTACACAAAAATGCGCTCATTTCCCGCAGATGTTTTCTTTAGGCCAAAGCGGCTCATTTGCAATGCTCCCTGACAGCAGGATTGCAATAATAATAGAAAACAGCGTGTACATAGAGTCCACAGACCCTGCAAACCTTCCAAAGAAAACATTGGTAGCATATAACACCTTGTCTAATAATCACGACTATGTATTGAAGCAGATGCGTGATACCGCCATAACCATGGACTATGGCGAGTCGTTCACAAGCGGACAGGATTTGAGCCAATCTTTAGTGTCCGGCACAAGCAATGTAGATATATTCCAACTCGATGCCTCTTATTTAGATACCAACAGTATAATGGAAAAAGGCTATGCGCTTGATATTACTGAAGTAAAAGGCGTGAAGGAATTTGTAGATTCTCTATATCCTTACTTAAAAGAAGCCTGCGGAAAAGACGGCAAAATATATGCTCTTCCTGTTTATATGTATTACGATGCTTATACTCAAAATAAGCTGCTACTTAAAGACCTTAACATAAATGCGCCAAAAACTTTTGCGCAAATGTGCGACTTGCTTGTTGATTGGCTTAAGAATGAAGAACTGGCGTCACAATATTCATTCTGCGAAGATCCGGACATAAAGCATTTTATGTGGGACATGCTGTTTAAGCTTTATTCAAACCATGTATATTCGTCCGGAGAAGAGCTTAGCTACGATACACCTTTGTTCCGTTCAATGGTAGAGAAGCTTGCAGAAACGTTAAAAAATATACCTGAAATGAAGGAGCTTAGTTCTCAAAGCGATTATGAAGAGTTTTATTCAAAACCGGTTATGTTTAGCCATAACGGCCTTGATTTGCATCAGATGAACTATGAAGCAGAAGACGAAAGATGGTTTGAACTTGTTGCGGAGAATCCCCTGCTTTCAGATAATTATGAAAACAGCGACGGCTATACGCAGGCCATGGATTATTTGCCTTTAAAGGCAGCCGAAGATTCAATTGAGGGCTTTGGCATGGAAATAAGCTTAGTGTTCGTAAACTCTAAAACTCACGACCCGGATAACGCCAAAAAATATATGGAGAATTTTGTGAAAGGGTATAGAGACGAGGATAAATTGACCATGCTAAAGGACTTTAGGGAGCCAAAGCTTAATAAATATTATGAACAAAGCATGGAAGATTATAGCGAAAGAATAGAAGCCGCCAAACAAGAACTGGAAAAAGCCGAAGGAGCTGAAAAAACGCAGCTTGAGAAAGACCTTGCAAGGATGGAAATACGCTATAAGATTATGCTTGAAGGCCTGGGGAAATATGAATATACTCAGGAAATTGTAGATAAATATAAATCTTTTCTAAACAACGTATATGTTATGGACTTTGATAAATATCAGGCCACAGGGCAGGAACAAATAATGACATTAAAAGACAGGTTTATAGAAGGACAGATGGACCTTGAAATGTTCATAAAAGAAATAGACGCCAAGCTTAACCTAATAAAGCTTGAAAACCAGTGATAATATAGCCCGGCTTCGGCCGGGCTTAAATTTCTCTTCAAAATAACCTAATAAAGCTTGCATTTTTCAAAGCTTTTTGGTAAAATGCTGCCTGTTATGACGGATGGTCCGCTGCCATATGGCAAGAACATCTATGAAAGAAGGAGTGAAAACCCCATGAGTGAAATCATTCGTTCCATTGAGCGAGAACAGCTGCGTGACGACAGGCCGGATTTTGGCCCCGGCGATACTGTGAGAGTATTTGTAAAAGTTGTAGAAGGCAACCGTGAACGTCTTCAGGCGTTTGAAGGCACTGTAATTGCAAAGCGCAACGGCTCTGTTAGAGAAACATTTACGGTTCGCCGTGTATCATACGGCATTGGCGTAGAGCGCACATTCCCACTCCATTCCCCAAGGGTGGACCGTATAGAAGTGCTGCGCAAGGGTAAAGTGCGCAGAGCGAAACTCTACTATTTGCGCGGCTTGCAAGGCAAGGCTGCCCGCATAAAAGACGGATCCGATTACAACAACTAATTTTAAAGCTACCGCCAAAAGGCGGTCTTTTTTTATAGGAGGTATAAGTATTAAAATTGTTTTAACTTCGCCAGCTTCAAATTTTGTGCACTGCGCTTTAGCCCCATGGTGTTTAAAAGACGGCGTTGAACGATACGCGCAAAATAAATTTCAAATAAAAGTCGTTGATATGACTGTAAATGAAAATGCGGAAGCCGCCGCGCAAAAAATAATCTCTGAGCAGCCGGATTGCATAGGTTTTGGATGTTACATTTGGAATATATGTTTTATACAGCAATTATTAAGAATAATAAAACGCGAACTGCCCGATTCCAAAATAGTTATTGGGGGCCCAGAAGTATCAGAAAATGCAGCAAACGCTTTTAAAAAATTGCCAGAGATAGATTTTTTGATACGCGGAGAAGGGGAAATACCTTTTGCAAAACTTATGGACGCCTTGTTAACAAAACAAGATACGGAAAACATAGAAGGCCTATGCAGCAGAGAAAAGCCATATGCCAAGCCTTTTTCAAGCGATTCTTTTTTAGGGCTTTCCTACAGAGACGAATACTTTAAACAGCTTAACGGCAGAATAAGCTATATTGAAACAAGCCGGGGATGCCCTTTTTCCTGTTCTTTCTGTTTGTCGGGGAAGGGCTCAAAGGTGAAATATCTGCCCATGGAGCAAAGCAAAGAAGCTATTTTACAGCTTGCAAACAGCAGTTCTCAAACGATAAAGTTTGTAGACAGAACATTTAATGCCAATATAAAAAGAGCGAAGCAAATTATAAGTTTTATTATAGAAAAAAACAGAGAAGGCGCTATTCCTTCAGGAAAATGCTTCCATTTTGAAGTGGCGGCAGATCTTATGGATGATGAAACCATAGATTTATTTAATAAAGCGCCTGCAGGGCTGTTTCAGATAGAAGCAGGCATACAATCGCTTAACAAGCAAACCTTAGAAGCGATTTCAAGATCGGCAAGCGTTGAGCGCATATGTAATGCTCTTAAAAAAACTATAAAAAGCAATACAGTGCATGTGCATGTGGACTTGATTGCGGGACTGCCTTACGAGAACTTAGAAAGCTTCATACATGGCTTTAATCAAGTATTTAAATTGCATCCGCATGCTCTTCAGCTGGGATTTCTAAAAGTTTTACACGGCAGCAGAATAAAGACGCAGGCGGAAGAGTACGGCATACATTATTCTAAAAAACCGCCATATCAGGTAACGCGGACCAAATGGCTTTCTGAGTCTGATTTAAATGTTCTTGCACAGGCAGAGCGTGCCCTGGAGCTTATGTACAACAGGAAAAGGTTTGTAAACACGGTGATTTATATTACAAAGAATTTGTGCGAACCATTTGAGCTGTTCTATAATCTCGGAGGCGTAATTTTAAGAGAAGAACAAAATAAAGGGCAGCCTCTTTCGCTGGATGAACTTACAGAAGCAATGTATTATTTTTTAACAGATAAATTTCCGCTAAATGCGCAGGAAATTAAAAACCACATGCTTTTTGACAGGCTTTCTTTTGTTGCGACAAGCTATATTCCCGTTTGTTTGCGAACCTATTGTTCTTCGCTAAATGAAATAAAAAGAAAAATCGGCATTTTACATCCTATTCCGCCCAAAATCCACCGCTCTTTTGCAATAATGCAGCAGGGAGAAGAGCTGTGCATTCTGTGGGCTGATTATATGAACAGACATCCTGTTACAAAAAGTTATATTGTAAACCGTATGCGTGTTAAAGAATTTTTGAATTATTGATATAAAAAAGCAGCATAATTATCTATAACAAGGCTGCTTTTTAATTTATGAGTTGATTATTTTTTAGTGTTATAATAAATACAAGGTTTGTATTTCAACTTGTTTTATATGTTTAATTGTTACGGTTATGAATATTGAAAGGGTCGTAATTTATACTATGGCCGCCGCCTTGAACGCTTTTAGCTTTTACTTTTTTGCTTAAATATAAGCTTGCAATAAAGCTTATTAAAGAGCCTGCAAATAGTACAATTAAGCAGGAGTTAACAAGTGTATTAAATAGCCCGGGAAACAGCAGCGTAGGCACTTCTCTGGATAATAAAAATGCGAGCAAAGATAGAATAGCTACTACAGCCCAAACACTTTTTTTCTTTCTTCCCGCTATTGCCGTAATGCCGATAGCAACGCAAAGCAAAAGATAGGCAGGCCGGTCAAACATACCCCAGTCGACATATGACATGGCACGCGAAAAAGCGATATGTTCGCCTATCCACATATTAACAAACATTTTAATAGGGCGTATCATAGCGTCTATGCGTATAATAAGCTCGTAGCCGCCTATAATAATAAGGGCTGCGGCTCCTAAAAATATCATGCGCTTTCCTATGTTCCTTAAGGCAATAATAGTAACACCTCCGCTGACATTGAGTTTAATGCAGAAAAAATATTGTGTCAACACCGCAAAGCAATAGGGACGGCATTGCCGTCCCTATTGTTCTTTTGATAATTTTATTACATATCTATATTGCCGATTATACGCAGCGTTACTTTAAGATCGATATATTCGCCTTCGCCTATGGAATTAAGCTTTGATACATCATCGGTACCTTTAGTGCGGAATACCTTAATATTTACTTCCGAACCTTCCTTGTATGTGTTAAGCGTTTCGACAAGCTGTTCGGAGTTGTTTATTACAGTGTCGTCAATTTCGACTATAATATCGCCTTTTTGTATGCCGCCCTTGCTCGCGGGGGAGTCTTCTTCAACTTTCATTACATAGGCACCGTTTGGAAGCGTTCCATCAAGCTTTTGGTTCATGGAAGCAGAGAGCGTGGTAACCGTAACACCAAGTTTAGGCGGGGGAGTTTGGTCTTTATTTGTTTTTGCCACTTCTGCGGCATCATAATTTTTAAGCACGTTCTCAAGTATTGGCTTTGCAACGTTTATAGGTATGCACATGCCTATATTGTCTATGCTTGCCTGCTGCATTCCCAAGAATCCGTTAAAGGGATTGCCTGCGTTGTCATATTTTCTTGCAGGGATACCTTGAAGCTGTCCTAAGGTGTTAAACATGCCGCCGCCTGAGTTGCCCTGGTTAATTGCAGCATCGACTTGTATCATATGGTTTTCTACAGTGGAGCGCCTGCCAAAGCGGTCGGACACATGGTCTGTAACTGTTCTGCCAAGGGCAGATACAAAGCCTACCGTAACTGTCCTTTCAAATTGCTCGCCCAAGGGGTTTCCGATTACGATAGCATATTCGCCGATTTGCAGCTGGTCGGAATCTCCAAGCGGCGCTGGTGGCAAATCTATATCCGGCGCAAGCAAAACAGCAATATCAACCGTAGCGTCGCTTGCAACTACTTCTGCAGGGTATTCTTTTCCGTCAAAGGAAACGCTCACTCTGTCTGCTTCATCTACAACGTGGTGGTTTGTTATAATATGCCCGTACTTAGAAACAACAACGCCGGAGCCAGTTGCTACAAGCCTTTCGCTTGACTGCTTTGGCGTATTAAAGTATCCGTACCCATATCCGTAAAAATCCGCACGGCTCGTTTGGTAATTGTTTACGCCTACTACGCTTTCGCGAGCTTTCTCAGCTATTTCTATTATAGGGCTGATTACTTTTGCCTTGTCTGTTTGAGTATCAATTATTTGGGATATTTCATCTTTGCTTAGTTTATTTTCGTCCGCGCCAGCGTAAATACCTATGCTGAACAATAGTGAAACCGCTAACACGACTGTCAAAATCGTACGCTTTCTTGTGTTTTTCATACCGATCTTCCTTTCCATATTTTAAGTGCCTCTTTTTTAGCACACTATCATGATAAACTAAGTTTTTTGCGGATTATTGAATAAACTGTGAATTCTTGCAAGTTTTTCAATATGTATTTTAAGATGCAAATATAGAGTGTTTTATTGAGAACTTCAGCGAATGTTTTCTTAAATAAAATATTGTAGGTAGTGCATTATAATGTATTTTTTTGCTGATATTATAAAAAGCTTATTTTGCCAGGGTTTTATTGACTTTTAAGTGTTTTTTTATGCAAAAGTCCGAGGCGGTTGCCCCGGACTTTGCCGATGCTATAAGGCCGATTGAGCAGCCTTATTTTAAACGAACTATTAGTTGGTTAAGTTATAAATTTCAATAGCGGAGTCGATTTCTTCAGCGAGTTTTTTTACTGCGTCTTCTATTGAGAGCTCGCCGTGTATTACTCTTTCAGTATATGTTTCTACAAGAGCGCGTGCTTCCGGGAATACGCTAAGAAGGCTTCCTGCGTATTCTGGTGCTGTGTCATGCAGTTGATCTATAGCTGTACCAAACTGCGGGAATTGTGCAAGGTTTTCCTTGAAATAATCAAGTTCGTGTGTTGCTACTGTGATAGGGAAATATCCTGTCTTGGCGTTCCAGAAAGCTTGCTGATCCGGAGCTATCATAAATTTTACAAATTCCCAAGCAGCATCCTGGCGTTTTTCATCGCCTGTGTTAAGCATCCACAGAGAACCGCCGCCTATTGATACACCACCCTTGTCATCCGGATGGATATTCGGGAAGTAGCCTGTGCCTATTTCAAAAGAGTCGCCTACGTTTGTAAGCAAGGATTTTAATGCTGCCGTGCTTTCAAGCGTTATGGCTATTTTGCCTGTTATAAAGGCCTGCTTGGCTTCGGTATTACCCCTGTTAAGGTACGGAATTATACCGTCGTCATAAAGTTTCTTCCAAACTTTGAATATTTCTTCTGCGCCGCCGTTTTCGTCAAAAACTACCTTTGTTGCAGGTTCTTCGCCCCTGCCGTTGTTGTTGTCAACATAATGCATAGCCATTTTGCCTATCCACTGCTCAAAGAACCAGCCGTAGTTGCCCATGCCGAAGCCGTAGCGTTCCACTTGGCCGTCAGCGCTTTTCTTTTCGAGTTTTGCTGACATTTCAATAATTTCATCGAAATTCTTAGGGGGCATTTCGGGATCTAAACCGGCTTCCTTAAATGCATCCTTGTTGTAGTAAAGAAGCGGCGTGGAGGAGTTAAAAGGCATGGAATAGAGCTTATCGCCAACAGTATAGTAGGCTGCAATGTTTGGCTCTATCTGCGAGATATCATAGTTGTCTTTGTCTATCATATCCTGCATAGGAATTATCCAACCAGAATCTATCATGAAACGTGTGCCGATATCGTATATCTGCATTACATCGGCGGGCATAGCACTCATGCCGGCTGCCTTTACCTTGTTTATGGCATCGTCATATGTGCCTTGATATTCAACATTTACCTTGATTTTTCCTTCGTTTGCTGTGTTAAAATCTTCAACCATTTTTACAATGGCTTCTCCGTTAACGCCTCCCATTGAGTGCCAAAAGGTTATCTCCACAGGGTCTTCTGCAATTGCGGGTATCAGCCCCAAAAGCAGTGTGAGCGTTAGACATAATGTAAGAACTTTACGCATGTTTTTCTCCTTTCAGAAAATAAATATATAAAACGCCATAAGACGTTTTTATCTTTTATCCTTTAACGGCACCGGTCATTAGGCCGTTAATAAGCTGTTTTTGCATAAAAACAAATATGGAAAGACTGGGCACAATAACTATAATAACGCCCGCCATCATAAGCCCTAAAGCTTCGGCATCTATATCATAAAGCATGCTTATTCCGACTTGAACCGTGCGGTATGCGTCCGAGTTGGTAACAAGAAGCGGCCACATATATTGGTTCCATGTGTTAAGGAATACATATGCCCCAAGCGCTCCTAACGCTGGTTTGCTCAGGGGAAAAACTATGCTGCGCAAAAATCGCATGTTATTGCATCCGTCAATTAAAGAAGCTTCTCTTAGTTCTTTTGGGAATGTCAAATAGTGCTGCCTTAACAAGAATATGCCCAAAGCACTTGTAGTATATGGAAGAATAAGAGCCTGGTAACTATCCAGCCAGCCCCAGCGGCTAATGGTAAGGTAGTTTGCTATAATAGTTGCTTCACCGGGCACCATCATAGTGGAAAGAACTAAAATGAATAGAAGATTTTTCCCCTTGAAGTCCAAAAAAGAAAACGAAAAAGCTGCTAGCGAGCATGTTAGCATCTGTGCAAGCATAACAGTTATAGATGTAATAAAAGAATTTTTTATGTAGCCTAAAAAAGAATAAGCCGGATTTGTAAAAGCTCTAACATAGTTGTCAAAGCTAACGGAGGAGGGGATCAATACATTATCGTAAATTTCATCAGCGGGCATCACGCTTATGCAAAGCGTATATATAAGCGGAAGTATTATAATAAAGATTAAAGGCAAGTTAAGCAGCATAAGCCCTGCATTTTTTAATCTACGTTTTCTTGCAAATGTAAGGCGCATCAGTAATTTACGCTCCTTTTTTCAAACTTAAACTGTATGAGCGTTACAACAAGTATAATCGCAAACAGTATAACGCTTCTTGCAGCGGCTGTGCCAAAGCGGAAATTAAAGAATGCATCTCTATATATTGCATGCACTATTACGTTGGTAGCATCGCCGGGACCGCCTTGTGTTAATATTTTAATCTGACTGAATGTTTGAAAGCTGTTTATAATATTTATAATAATTTGGAAAAACAGCGTAGGAGATAAACTTGGTAATGTAATATTAAAAAGCTTTTTAAAGTAGTTCGCTCCATCTATTGAAGCGCTTTCATAAAGCTCTTTGGGTATATTTCTAAGGCCTGCAGATAAAAATATAAAGTTAATACCGCTCTGAAGCCATATTGTGATCATAGTTACGGAAAAAAGCGCCCAATCGGGACTGCCGAGCCAGTTTATCTGCGTGCCGAGCACATTGTTTATTAAGCCGCTTGTCGGGTGAAAGATCATCCTAAAAGCCATAGAAGCAGCGGCTGAAGCAATTGCAACGGGCATTGCATAAGACCCTGCGGCAAATGTGGAACCCGGATATTCATCAGCTGTAAGAAGGCTTGTAATCATGCCTACTAATAAAGAACCAAATGAAACGCCTAAAACGAATTTAACTGTTACAGTTATGCTTGTCCAGAAGGAAGAGCTTTTAAACAGGTCCGCATAGTTGCGTATGCCCCAAAAAACTTTTGCATTTCCTAACTTATCTGTAAGAAAAAAGCTCAAATAAATGGTTCTTATAAACGGATAGAATAAGAATAAGCCGAAAACAATAAATGCGGGCAAAAGCAGCAAATATGGCTCCAAACTATTATAAAGACTGCTTGAATCTTTTTTTAATATATTGGCCTGGGAACCGTTGGGAACAGATTTTAGGGACATAACATCCTCCATTCATGTTCAATAAAAGCCATGATAAAAAACATAATTAATGTATGATAAGATTAACACTATAGTTCTTATGTGTCAAGATAATTTAGTTAAGAAAATGTAAAGCCTGAGTAAATTAGAAAAGGACAACAGCAGAAGTCCTTGCAAATATAGCTTGAAATTTTATGGTAAAATTTGTAACTTGCAATAATAAATCTATGATGTTTATTTTATTAGACAAATAAAGTAAAAATCAGATGCCATTTACATTAATACATATATAAACAACACTATAATCAAGATATGTTAAACAACACTCTATTTCAATTGAAAAAACAAGCATAAAAAATTAAAATTTTCTATAATGTTCTCTTTTTGGAAAAATAACGCCCAAATTTGATTGACAAACGAGAAACTATAGTTTATACTCATCGCACACAGAAAACGGTTCCGGAATCGTTACCGGAAATTAAAGGCTTTAGCTTTTTGGAATCAAGCGGTCTTGACCGTATGATATAAAAAAGGAGGATTCATATGAAAAAACTACTGTCTATTATGCTGGCATTAGGGCTTATGCTTTCAGCGGGCTCTGCGCTGGCAGAAACAATCGCCCTTAAAGTATGGGGCTCGCAAGAAGACCAAGCCATGCTTATGGAAATGGCGGAATCATTTAAAGCTGCAAACCCGGATAAAGAATACGATATAAGTTTTGGCGTTGTAAGCGAAGCGGATGCTAAAAGCAAGTACCTTGAAGATCCGGAAGAAGCCGCGGATGTATTTGCATTTGCCAACGACCAGCTTTATGATTTGGTCGATGCAGGCGCACTCTATGAAGTAACAATAAACAGAGAAGAAATTGAGCAAGCCAATGTTGCAAGCTCAATTGAAGCTTCTACAAAAGACGGCATTCTTTATGCCTATCCCATCACTGCGGATAACGGCTACTTCCTGTATTATGACAAATCCGTTTTAAGCGAAGAGCAGGTTCAGACATTAGACGGCATACTTGAAACCTGCGGCAAAGCAGGCAAAAAGATGTTTATGGATGTCTCAAACGGCTGGTACATCGCTTCATTTTTCCTTGGAGCAGGCTGTGAACTTGGGCTTTCAGAAGACGGCAAACAAACATGCAACTTCAACAATGAAGACGGCGTAAAAGCGGGCGAAGCCATAAAGGCGTTTACCGCAGACCCTGCTTTCTTGACTGGCGATGACGCCATATTAACAGGCGGCATAGGCGATACAATTGCAGCAGGCGTATCCGGCACATGGAATGCTGCCGCTATCAAAGAAAAATTGGGCGAAAACTATGCGGCGGCAAAGCTCCCCACATTTACATGCGGCGGAGAGCAAAAACAGATGTCCTCTTTTGCAGGCTTTAAACTTATGGGCGTAAACACAATGACGGAGTTCCCCGAAGAGGCTATGGCATTAGCGCAGTGGCTGACCAACGAAGAAAATCAGCTTAAGCGTTTCCAAATGCGCGGAATAGGCCCATCTAACAAGGCTGTTGCGCAAAGCGAAGAAGTGCAGGCAGATAAAGCTCTTGCAGCGCTTGCCGCGCAGGCGGAATTTGCTGTAAGCCAAAAAGAAGTGCTTGGAAATTATTGGGGACCCGCAGAAGCGTTCGGCACAACTATGGAAGCTAAGGATTATAGCAAAGATATACAAACCTTGCTTGACGAAATGGTCGCTAGCATTATCAACTGATAAAATTTATTTTAGGGAACAGTTCTTTTGAGCTGTTCCCTACTTCATAGGGGGATAAGAACGTGTCAAAATTTCTTCCCATCGTTGACAAAAAAGGCGTGGAAATAAGCGCTTTAAAAGAAATAGGGCTTATTTTTAAAAGAGGCGACGGCGCAACAAAGCTTTCTTTTTTTCTGATGGGCTTTGGATGCATAAAAAGAAAGCAATATATTAAAGGCCTGCTGTATTTTGCCGCACAAGTTCTTTTTATAGTTTATATGGCTGGTTTTGCATGGCAATATTTAAGCAAATTTGGCAGTTTGGGCACAGAAGCCATGAAAAGGGAATGGAGCGAAGCCAGACAGATATATGTAAGAACTCCCGGAGACAACTCCATGCTAATTTTGCTTTTTAGCGTTATGAGCATAATGCTTATGGTAGCCTTTTTGCTAATTTGGCGTGCCAATATAAGATCCTGTTATTTGGCGCAGTGTTATAAAAACGAAGGCATAAGCCAGCCTACTTTTAAAAGCGAACTTAAAACCCTTCTGGATAAACGCTTTCACATAACAATGCTTACAATACCAGGGCTTATGGTTGTTGCTTTTACGATACTTCCTATAATATTTATGATACTTATAGCGTTCACCAATTTTGACGCCAACCATCAGCCGCCCGGAAAATTATTTACTTGGGTAGGCTTTGATAATTTTACAAATGTGTTCTGGAAAGACGCGCTTATCTCGTCAACATTTGGGAAAATACTCGCCTGGACATTGGTTTGGGCTGTGTTTGCCACATTCACCAATTATTTGCTGGGCATGATTTTAGCCATAATGATAAATAAAAAAGGCGTAGGCTTAAAAAAGATGTGGCGCACTATTTTTGTTGTGACTATTGCAGTGCCGCAGTTTGTAAGCCTTATGCTTATGAGCCAAATACTGCACGACTTAGGGCCAATTAATATTTTGCTGCAAAAATGGGGCTTTGTAGACCACACAATACCCTTTTTGACCGATGCAACTTATGCGCGCATAACTGTAATACTTGTAAATATATGGGTAGGGATACCCTATACCATGCTTATCACTTCCGGCATACTTATGAATATACCGGAAGATCTTTATGAAAGTGCCGCTATTGACGGGGCATCTCCCGCAAGAATGTTTTTTTCTATAACCCTGCCTTATATGCTTTTTGTAACTACGCCATACCTGATTACTACTTTTGTAGGCAATATAAACAACTTTAACGTAATTTATCTGCTTACAAAGGGCGGTCCGCTCGTTACGGATTATTACCAGGCGGGCAAGACCGACTTGCTCGTCACATGGCTTTACAAGCTAACGGTCGACAAGCAAAACTATTCGTTAGCTTCAACGATAGGCATATTTGTATTTATCATATGCGCTTCGCTTTCTTTAATTGTTTATAATATATCCGGTTCTGCGAAAAGAGAGGAGGAATTCCAGTGAAAAAAAGAGTTTCTCTTAATAAAAACCTTATGCGTTTGCTGCCGCTGCTTTCCTTAGGGCTTATACTGTGCTTCTTTTTACCTTGGGTTAATGTCGATTTGTCATTAAGCCCTGAAAGCTATACCGTATACACAGGCTTTAAGCTGCTCGCTGCAAAAGAGCCTCTGCTTAATGTGAAAACGCTTTTAATATGTGCTGTTGCGGCGCTTATTACAGCTGTCTTGCAATTTTTGAAACCTAATAAAAAATTAGTTTTACTGCATAGCATAACATTAATTGCAAGCGTAATACTTTCAGTTAAGCTTGTACTTACCGCAAAAGAAACGGCAGATGCGACCGGCCTAATAGAAAATGGTTTTATGATAAAAAACCTTAGCATGGGGCTATGGCTTTTTCAGATAATTGCATTAGCTGCGCTTTTTATGTCCTTAAGCGCCATGCATGAGCCTGTCGAATATATAGTGCTTACAATAATGGCGTCCATATGGCTTTTGCCTATAATTTGGCTTTTGCTTACCGCATTCAGGCTGGAACCCGGAGCATATACGCCCTACCTTTTGCCAAAAAATTATACTTTTGACAATTTCTCAAGGCTATTTACCGAAACGCAGCAGTTTAACTTCCCGCGCTGGTATATGAATACGCTTATTGTAGCCGTAATAACATGCCTTTTGACTACATGCATGGTGCTTATGATTGCCTTTACGTTTAGCCGTCTTCGTTTTCCTTCAAGAAAAACATTTATGAATATAGGCTTAATACTTGGGATGTTCCCGGGCTTTATGAGCATGATAGCTGTTTACCACATTTTAAAGGCAATAGGGCTTTCAAAATCTCTTGTATCGCTTGTGCTTGTCTATACGGGCGGCGGAGTTTTAAATTATTTTATAGCCAAAGGCTTTTTTGATACTATACCAAAATCCTTAGATGAAGCGGCAACCTTGGACGGCGCAAATAAAAACACCATTTTCTGGAAAATAATACTGCCGTCTTCAAAACCCATAGTAGTTTATACTGCAATCACCGCTTTTATCGCTCCCTGGGTAGATTTCATATTTGTATCTGTTATTATGAAGGACGACTACCAGAATTACACCGTAGCATTAGGACTATTTAAAATGCTTGAAAGGGAGCATATATACCAGTATTTCACAAGATTTTGCGCAGGCGCTGTGATTGTTGCAATACCTATTACGCTTTTGTTCATTAAAATACAAAAATTCTATGTCGCAGGTGTAGTCGGCGGAGCCGTAAAAGGATGATCAAGAAGGCTTTGGCGCTTTTGCTTGCATTGCTTTTACCATCCTCCTCCTCTCTTGCATTGGATGGCCCCGCATACGAGGTCTTTGTGGCCTCGTATGCGGATTCCGATCAAAACGGCATAGGGGATTTAAACGGCCTTGCGCAAAAGATACCATATATAAAACAGCTTAATGTTGATGCGCTGTGGCTCATGCCTATACATCCGTCGCCGTCATACCATAAGTACGATGTAACTGACTATTATGGCATAGACCAGGACTATGGCAATATAGGAGATTTTTTTTCGCTTGCTAAAGAGTTAAAAAAGTCTAACATAAAGCTTATATTAGACCTTGTAATAAACCATAGTTCAGATAGACACCCCTGGTTTCTGTCTGCTGCAAAAAGCCTCAGCATAGAGCCCTGCGGTAAAGAAACATGTCCGTTTAAGGAACTTTGCAGGGCGCATAATCATTATGTAAACTACTATATGTTTACACGTGGAAACGGCCAGCACAAAGTTCCTAACACGCAGGATTGGTATTATTTAGGAAACTTCGGTTCGCATATGCCGGACTTTAATTTAGATGACGATAATTTAAGGCGGGAACTTTTAAGCATAGCTCGCTTTTGGTTAGAAAACGGCGCGGATGGTTTCAGGCTTGACGCAGTAATACATTATTATGAACAAAACAGCGAAAAAAACATATCTTTTCTTAGCTGGTTTACGCAGAATTTAAAACAAATCAAAACCGATGTATATTTGGTCGGCGAAGCCTGGAGCGATGAAAATACAATTTTAAACCTTTACAGCAGCGGTATAGACAGTTTGTTTGATTTTTCGCTTGCAGGCTCCGATGGCAGAATAGTGAAAGCCATACGCAATAAGGACGGCGCCGGACTTTCGGAATATTTAGCTAAACGCTATAACAATATAAATGAAGCCAATCCATCAGCGCGGAACGCTCCGTTTTTATCCAATCATGATATGGGCAGGATTGCAGGCACGCTTATGAGAAAAGACCAGCAGATAAAGCAAGCTGCAGCGCTTTATCTAACACTTCCGGGCGTACCTTTTATATACTACGGGGAAGAGTTAGGGTTAACAGGGTCCGGAAAAGACGAAAATAAGCGTCTTCCGATGCTTTGGAACGGGGGAAATATATGCTCGGCGCCAAAAGGAGCAGATCAGCAGCAGAAACAAAAGGCAGGCGTTAAAGAGCAGGAAAAAGATCCTGATTCTATCTTAAATTTTTATAAAAAGCTTCTCAGCGTTCGCAGCAAACAGCGTGAATTTTCATACGGCAAGCTGCAAAATATAGATACAGGATTAAATTCTATAGCTGCATGGGAAATAAGCTTTGAAAAAAGCAGAATTTCAGTGTATCATAACCTATCCAAGCTGGAATTGGAACT
>JBMNUE010000008.1:0-27177 GCA_050946095.1 Christensenellales bacterium | reverse complement strand
AGGGAATGCACAGCTTTTCAATACCCCGCAACCTTTATGCTGCAATCATATTGTCTGACTTCTTAATGTAATGCAAGAATACTTGATTATGAAGACTTTTTGTTGTTTTTAGCTGCTAAATAACCGAAACACGATATGAAAATTCAAACCCCAAAATTCAATGATAACAATAGAATAAGAGGATAATCAAATCTCCTCGCTCTAAATTCTTGGCTCCCCAGGTAGGACTCGAACCTACAACAACTCGGTTAACAGCCGAGTGCTCTGCCATTGAGCTACTGAGAATCATAATAGAAGCTTTTAACTATTACACCCACGAGGCTTTGTCCTCTGATTACACTAAACAATAATTTGTCTACACTCTGAAGCATCGCTTTAGCAGCTTTGGCATGAGTAAATTTAAATGTTTTTTATCGATTTTTCGTAAAAACCTGGAAAATAAGGTAACAAAACGGCCTTTTCCTTGACAAGGCATGGACTCTGAAATATGATAAGGCCAATTTTGGTGTTTTAAACAAAAATCATATACTGGCAAATAATGAAAAGGAGCAACATCATGAAACAAAAGTTAACAGCACTGTTTCTCTGCCTGACCATGATTGCACTTTGTGCGGTTGCAGGGGCGGAAACCTATTCCAAAACCGTTCCAGGATACAACGGCGATATGCAGGTTGAAATAGACATTCAGGATAAGAAGATTAAAGATATTAGAATTGTAAGCGATAATGAATCTTCTCCGGTGAAAAAACGCGCTTTCCCGTTGATTATAGACAGAATTCTTGAGGCGCAGAGCCCTGAAATCGATAGTGTCACAGGGGCTACATTTTCTTCTTACTCTATCAAATCTGCCGTTGCGGAAGCAATGAAAGAAGCAGGTATGGAAGTTGACAAAATCAGCTTTAACAATCCTGAGCCCGAAGGACGCATAGAAAAAGAAGCAGTCAAAAAGCCGCTGCTTATTATAGGTGCCGGTCCTGCGGGACTTACAGCAGCAATATCCGCGGTAGAAGCCGGCATGGATGCAAAAGACGTTTTAGTTATTGAAAAGCTGGATATTACCGGCGGCAACGGCAAATTTGATATGGTGCTTTTTAACCATGTCAATAGTGAAGCCCAAAAGAAAGCCGGCATTGAAGACAGCGTTGAAAAATTTATTGCTGCCAGGAAAAAAGGCGGTGCGTGGGACAGCGATGCGCGCTTGCAAGTAGAAGCCGAAATGACAACCACCATGGATGAATGGTATCGTTCGATGGGTATAGAGCTTAACTATGTTTATGATACCAGAAGCCATATGGCTGAAAAAGATGAATATGCCGGCGAAGAGCTTTTGGACGGCATAGAAGCGCGTGCCAAAGATTTGGGAATCGAAATACGCACGGGCACAAAAGCGCTGGAACTTATTATGGACGATGGCAAACTGATTGGCGCAAGCGTATGCCATAACAATGAATATTATGACATATTGTCCGATGCCGTTGTTATTGCAACGGGTGGGTTCTGTCAAAGCCCTGAGCTGCTTAAGAAGTATACTCCCGAGGGAACATCTCTGCTGCGCTCATCTAACCAGATAAGCAATACTGGCGATATGGTGCCGCAGTTTGAGAAAAACGGTTTCCAGCTTGGTCATATGGATAAAACTGTTGTGTTTGGTTCCATGATAAGCCACGGTAGAGAGCTTACGGGGGAACGCGTTGCTCCGCAAGCGTACGATTATATTTTGGTCAACCGTCAAGGCGAGCGTTTCACAAATGAAATGGTGTCTTACGGACTTGATCGCGGTATGGATATCTACAACCAGGAAGGCCATTCATGCTATATGCTCTTTGATCAAGGCATGGTGGATTTCTCGTTCCGCGTAGGCAGACATATAAAAGAAGGACTTGGCGTGGAAGCAGCCACTTGGGAAGAATTGGCTGAGAAAATTGGCGTTGACAAGGATAATATGCTAAAATCTGTGGAAAACTATAATAAAGCCGCTGAAGAAAAAATTGAAGATGAGCTCCGTGGCGAAGTGCCAAGCCGTCCATTCAACTCAGAAGGACCGTATTACGCACTTAACATTGAAACTGCTATTCACATGACAAAGGGCGGCGTTGTCTGCGATGAAAATGCGCGTTGCCTGAATAATGACGGCGATGTAATTCCCGGCGCATTTGCCGCAGGCGAAGTAACCGATACGAGTGCAAACTTCTCAGCCGCTTTCGTGTTTGGCCGCATAGCAGGACAGCAAGCAGCTGCATATATAGCGGGCAAATAATAATTTCAAACTAAAATTTAAATAAAAATAGAGCCGCTGTGAAAAGCCACAGCGGCCATTTTATATGCGTTGGACGTAGCAAAATTATGTAAAAAACGCCAATTTGCTAAACGCGCACAAGGCCTAAGACCTTGTTAATGACTTTGCATAAAAACAGTCTTTTTAAAACTGCATTACGGCACCAAACGTTTGGCTATTTGGCTCACAAAGTCCTGAACGTTGGCGACTATGGTGCGGCTGGATAGGCTGCCTCTGTCGCGGAGCTTGTTTAATGGGAATTCTGATACATCGACGCTGTAAAAGTAGACAGGTCTCAAAACGCCGTCATGCATTCTGTAAGAAGGCGTCATATTGCCAACAGCTATGGTGTGCAGCGTTGTTGCGAGCGCTATAATAGTTGTAGCATCGCGCACTTCATTTCTCATAGCGTCCTGCGCTTCGTATACATCCGAGTATACAGGCGGCAGAGGGCCGTCGTCTCTAATGGAGCCTGCAAGAACGATATTTACATTGTTTTCTAAGCAGGCTTTTATAATGCCGTCCTTAATATTATATTTGTTTATTAAGCCTTCTATTGAACCGGCTTCGCGAGCCTTGTTCAAAAGATCGAGGTGGCAGTAATGGCCATTTGCAACGCTTTCTTGAGTATATACGTTTTGCCCTAAGGCCGTGCCGAAAAGACCTGCTTCCAAATCATGCGTTGCAAGGGCGTTTCCCGCAAGGAGCGCTTGCATGTAGCCGGCTTTTATAAGCTTTGCTATGGATTCCCTTGTGTCGTGGTCAAAAGCGCAGGCAGGGCCCATAACCCATACTATTTTGCCGTGCTCTTTTTCATATTCGAGCAATTCGTAAAGTTCGTCATAGTCCTTAGAAAATGCCGTTTCGCGCGAACGGTTCTGTCTGAAGGCAAATGCCTGAGCACTGTCCTCTGCCTGAACAAAGGCATTTTCATGCAGGAATATGCCTTCGCTGCCGTCCTCTGTGCGTCCTACGGCTACAAGCTCGCCTTTTTTAAGCGTTCTGAACTCTTTTATAAGAATCTTGCTGTCTTCAAGTACCGGCACGCAGTCCATGCGGCTTTCTTCCGCAAGAAGCCATTTGCCGTTCACCTTAAAATATTCAGGGTAAATGCTCATAGCGTGGAAGTTTTTAGGGGCTACGCCATCTTTGGGGCAGGGGATAAAGCTGGCATCAGGGCTTCCTGAAAGCAAGCTGAAATCCGGTTCAGAGTATGCTGGTAATGTAAACATGCGCTCCCTCCTGTTTTGTTTTTCCTATTATACCATGAAAAATAAAATTATGCATAAATTTTTGCTGTTATTCAAAAACGACTATATTGCATTAAAAAACATTCAGAATGTATACAAAGTGCTATTTAGGGGAGCAGGGGACGAAGCCACATGAGTGCAAATCGTGAAAAGTTCAGGGGGTCTTCAGTCGTAGGGCATTGAAAAGCTGTGTATTCGCTGAGTTTTTGGCTTGTGTAAGGCAAAGCTTCCAAGCAAAAAAACACGGCAAAGCGTTCTTGAACACTTTGTCGAAAGCCTTAGGAACATTTTTAATACTGGAATAAGATAATCGGAGCTTGATTCTTGCAGGCTTTAAGCATACAATCTTGGTAAACTTGCATAGCGACGGATAGCTAAATGACCGTATTGCGCCGCGCTAAATATTACAGAAAGAGTGATTTTATTGGACACGGCCTTTAATATTGCAAAAAGAGACAGACGAGTTGGCTATATTACTTTCTTTTTCAGCGGTATTTGCGCTATTTCAAGCGGCATTATCGTAAGCATGCTGCAGGAAAAATATAATTTTTCATTTTCTTTGACCGGCAGCCTGCTAACATTTTTGAGCATAGGCAATATGGCGGCAGCTTTCCTTTCGGGCCTGCTGCCCAAAAAAATAGGAGTTCGACGTACAGTGCTTTTGCTTTGCTCCGGATACTTTATAGGCTACCTGCTTACTGCGTTTATAGGATGGCCGGGCTTGCTGCTTGCGGCATTTCTCATGATAGGCTTAGCCAAGGGCTGCGCGCTCAACAACTGCAACGTGCTTATAGGAAGACACAGCGAAAACAGAAGCAGGAGCATGCAGATTCTACACGCCTGCTACGCTTTAGGGGCGCTTTTATGCCCTGTAATAATTTCCGCCTTGGCCTTAGGAAACGCAGAGCTTCCAATTATAGGCGTTGCTTTATGCGGCCTAATTATGTGGGGGATATTTGCTTTCGCTAAATTACCGGGAAAGCCCGAGAAAACATCTGATAATACAAATAATGTAAGCCGCGACTTTTTGCATTCTGCCGATTTCTGGCTTTTAACAGCGTTAGTATTTTGCCAAAATGCGGCAGAAACAAGCGTAAGCGGATGGCTTGTTACCTACTACCGCGAGCAGCAAATTTTAAGTGGTGCTCTAAGTATATACACCATGACAATAATGTGGGGAGCTACGCTTATTGCAAGGCTGATCATAGCCTTTATGCTGCATATAAAGGACAATTTTAAAGCCCTGCTATTTATGGGAATAGGATGCACGGCCCTCTATGCCGCTATGATTCCGATAAGTTCTCCTATACCGGCAAGCGCAGCTCTTTTTGCGTTTTCATTCGCAATGGCGGGGATAAACCCCATGTCCACCGCAAGCGTAGGTAAATACATTAGCCAGGAAAGCATGGGTGTAATGCTTCCTATAGGTGCGGTGGGCGCAATAATTATGCCGCTAATTATAGGCGTAACAGCGGATTCTTTCGGGCTGCAGACAGGCATGATGATGAACCTTATACCTTGTTTGGGAATTGCCGTAATAAGCGGTATACTGTATAAAAGAAACAGAAGCGCTGTAAAGGCGTAGGATAATTGTGATAGAAATACGTTGGTAAATATAGCTAATGGTGTATTCAAAAAATAAATTGCCGTCTTTTACATATTCAGGCGCAAAAAGGATTATATGTATCGAAAATTCAAATCAGCCTGATATGTGCCTGCACTTTTCTTTTCCCATGCGTTTAACAAGATATTGCCACACCTCATCTTTGGAAGCGTCAGCCTGACCGTCAGGCAGCAGGAACGCTTTTGCGGGGCTTGCATATATGTATATACACCCTTTGACCCGGAAAGCCTTGGGCACTTTTTTCCAGGGCAATTGAAGCGTTTCTTCCTTTTTATTTTTACCTATGGCATTAACATTCAGTTCTTTTGGTGTAAGGCGAACCGTGTACACTTTTCTGCCTTTTTCCAAGCGGTTATTGAGCGCCTGCATATTAACCTGAGAAAAGAAAAAGCCGAAATATACCAATGGAAGTCCTGTCCCTACGGTAAACAGCACTGCGGCGATTAATCCTGACTGCTCTTTTTTAGCAAAAAGCGACACAATGCCAAAGCCTATCATTATGATGAAAAACACCGCAGGCCGAACCCATTTTTTGCGAAGGCGCAGCATGTCAAAGCGCGCGAAACGTTTGAAAGTGCGTTCGTTTAGCACGACGGGTATTGTAATTTCTTTTTGCATGATATTCCTCCAACGGTATAATTCTTATGCTATTATATAAGCTTGACTTTTCTTTTTCAATCCATGGCGCATGTCTTGTAATTTTGCGATACTTAAGCGCAATGAACATGAAACGCTTGCGCGCATGAAAAAATAAAGATCAGCACATTTATATATTGTTGTTTTTTGAATTTAATAATAGTAAATAATAAACGAAACTTTCTCAAAAACGGAAAAAAACTTGCCAAAGCATATAGTTTTGTGGTATTGTGCAATTAGAAAAGAGTTGAAATCGACTCAAGAAAAATTGGAGGTATATTTAATAATGAAAAAACTGTTTGGCATTCTCCTTGCATTGACTATGTTAATAGGCTGCGTATCTGTATTTGCAGAGGAGCCTATAACCTTAACCTATGCAGAAGTTAACCCGCTGGAAGGCACTACGGTTGGCGAAATCGCCAAAGCTTTTAAAGAAAAAATTGAAGAGCTGTCAGATGGAAGCATACTTATTGACATACAGGCAAGCGGTGTGCTTGGTTCTGAAGACCAGGTTTTGGATAACTTGCTAGGCGGCGGCAACATAACCGACATAAGCAGGCTTTCCGGCTTTGCCTTAACGCAGTACGGCTGCGAAAAAGCTTCCCTTATGTCCATACCTTATACATTTGAAAACGAAGAGCATTTCTGGAACTTTGCCGCAAGCGATTTGGCAAAAGAATTCCTTAACGAGCCGCAGGAAATAGGTCTGCCGCTGCGCGGCATATGCTACGGCGAGGAAGGCTTCAGACATTTCTTCTTTAAGAACGAAGTAAGAACCCTGGAAGACCTTAAAGGCCTTAAACTGCGTGTTTCTGCAGACCCTGTAATGACCGGCATGGTTACGGACCTTGGCGCTGCGGCGACCACCATTCCTTTCCCAGAGCTGTACAGCGCGCTCAACACCGGCGTTGTTGACGGAGCGGAACAGCCAGTAGCCAACTATCTTTCAAATGCTTTCCCTGAAGTTGCGCCATATCTTCTTTTAGATGGCCATACACTGGGCGCTGTTCAGATAGTAATTACCGATAATGCCTGGAATAAGCTCAACGAAGAGCAGCAGGGCTGGGTCATGGAAGCCGGCCAGTACGCTTCAGAAGTATGCGCAAAGGTTGTTTCAGAAGTTGAAGCAAAAACATTTGAAAAGCTTAAGGAAGCCGGCGTAACAGTCATAGAAGTGGAAGACAAGACTCCATGGATAGAAGCCTGCCAGAAAACAATCAAAGCAAATACCGAAAAACATGCGGACTTGTATCAGCAGATCCTGGATATGAAATAAACAAGTTTTAACACAACATGGTCTGACGGGGCGCAGGGAAAGTTCTCCCGCGCCCCTTTTAGAAAAGAAAGGAGTTTTAAAAAATGGCCGCTTTTTTTCGGACTCTTGAAAAACTCAAGCCAGTATATGACTGGGTCTATAAAATCCTGCTTTTTATTTGCAAATTGCTGCTCATAGGGGATGTAATTATTACTTCTTGGGCAGTAGCGGGGCGGTATTTTCCTTTTATTGCGGATCCATACTGGAGCGAAGAAATAGTTTTGACCCTTATGGCGTATTTAGCTGTATTGTCTGCGACACTGGCTATCCGCCAGCGCTCCCATATCCGTATGACTGCGTTTGATAAGCGTCTGCCAAAAAAACTGCTTGTTTGGTCTGATTTAATTGCGGATTTAGCCGTGATGATTTTGGGCGTATTGCTTATAATTTACGGAATTAAATTTTGCAATTCTCCGCTTAGCTTAAAGGGAAAATACGCTTCTCTTCCGCAGCTTAGCAAGTTTTGGCAGTACCTGCCTATACCTATAGCCGGATTTAGCATGGTGATTTTTGAAATGGAACAGGTGTTTCAGCATACGGAGACGCTTGTTATGTGGAACAAGAAGGAAGGAGGCGCGAAAGCATGACACCTGAATCGCTATCAACGCTTATTTTATTAGGAAGCTTCTTTATAATGATTATTTTGCGCTTTCCAATTGCCTATGCTGTCGGTATTTCCACGGTGCTCTGCATGGTATCGATGGGGCAGAACTTAGTTACCCTGCCGCAGCAGATGGTCAAAGGCGTATGGTCATTTTCGCTTATGGCTGTGCCGTTCTTTATAACAATGGGCGTACTTATGGGCTCCGGCGGCATTTCCGACAAGCTTATAGCTTTGGCCAACTCGCTTGTCGGCTGGATGCGCGGCGGCCTTTCCATGGTTAATATATTGGCTTCATTCTTTTTCGGCGGGATTTCAGGCTCCGCAGCTGCAGACACGGCTTCCTTAGGCTCGATACTTATCCCTATGATGGTAGAGGAAGGCTACGATGTGGACTTTTCAACTGCCGTTACTATAACCTCTTCATGCGAAGGGCTTTTGGTGCCTCCGAGCCACAACATGGTAATATACGCTACCACTGCGGGCGGGGTTTCTGTCGGCGCGCTTTTTATGGCGGGCTATTTGCCGGGCGCTTTGCTAGCCCTGTCTTTGATGATAGGTTCTTATATAATATCCGTAAAGCGGAATTACCCTAAGGGAGAGCCTTTTTCACTCATTGTATTCTTAAAACAGCTGTATAAATCTATATGGGCTCTCGCCGCCATATTGATTGTTGTGATAGGCGTTGTAGGCGGCATATTTACAGCAACGGAATCCGCCGCAATAGCCGTTATATATTCGCTTATAGTATCCGTATTTGTTTACAAAGGAATTAGCTGGAAAGGCGTATGGAAGAGCCTGGAAAGCTGTGTGGAAACATTGTCCATTGTGCTTATACTTATAGCGATGAGCGCGGCTTTCGGAAACTGCCTCACGCTTTTGCATGTGCCCGCAAGAGCTGCGCATCTTATTACAAGCATTTCATCAAGCCCTGTCGTAATAATTTTAATGTTAAACCTTATTTTGCTGCTGCTTGGAATGATAATGGATATGGCGCCTATAATACTTATAGCAACGCCTATATTGCTGCCTGTTGCTCAAAGCGCCGGGCTGCATCCGATACAGTTTGGAGTAATGATGGTGCTTAACTGCGGCATAGGCTTGCTAACTCCGCCAGTAGGCTCCGTTCTGTTTATAGGCTCCGCGGTTGCCAAGCGGCCTATTGAAAAAGTTGTGCATGCCACACTGCCATTCTATCTGTGCATGATTATAACATTGCTGCTCATTTCGTTTATTCCTGCTATCAGCCTGTGGCTGCCGCAGATCACAGGGGCGCTTTAATATTAAAGCTAAAACCTTAACATAATGCGCTTAAGTATGAGTTCAGCTTAATGCTATTAAATATGCGTTTTGCAAAATAAATTAAAATAAGCAAAAAAATAAAGCGAATCTTAGACCAATCATCTAAGGTTCGCTTTTTATTGCTAAATTTTTTAAGCCGAGAAAAAAATTAGTTTGTTGTTCAAAACAGGCCGCTTATTCTGCCTTCGCTGTCAACATCTATGCTTTCTGCGGAAGGAACTTTGGGAAGGCCCGGCATTGTCATAATGTCCCCGGTAAGCACTACCGCAAAGCCCGCGCCGGCGCTTACTGTAACATCTGCAACATCTATTTTGAAGTTCCTGGGTGCGCCCAATAGCGTGGGATTGTCGCTGAATGAGTACTGCGTCTTGGCCATGCATACGGGCATGGAGCCAAAGCCCGCTTTTTCGAGCTTGTTTAGCTCTCTCTTGGCTTTTGCGCTGTATACAACGCCATCGGCATGGTAGATTTTTAAAGCTATTTTTTCTATCTTTTCAAATAAGCTGTCATCATCTTCATAGCAGAAGCTGAGCTCGGATTTTTCTTCGCATAGGCGAACGGTTTCTTTTGCAAGTTCAATTCCGCCTTCGCCTCCTTTTTCCCAGACTTCGCTCAGCACGGCTTCTACGTTGTGCTTGGTGCAGGCTTTTTTCACAAGCTCTATTTCAACCTCCGTATCGAAGGGAAAACGGTTTATAGCGACGGCGCACGGGAGACCGTAAACATTTTTAATGTTGTCTATATGCTGAAGCAGGTTAGGCAAACCTTTTTCAAGCGCTTCAAGGTCTTCTTTCTGAAGATCATCCTTTAAAAGCCCGCCGTGCATTTTTAGCGCCCTTATAGTTGCGACTATTATAACAGCATCAGGTTTAAGGCCTGCCTTACGGCACTTTATGTCTAAAAATTTTTCGGCGCCCAAATCCGCGCCGAAGCCGGCTTCCGTAACGGCATAATCCGCTGTTTGCAGAGCCATTTTTGTTGCTAAAACGCTGTTGCAGCCGTGTGCAATATTGGCGAAAGGTCCGCCGTGTATAAAAGCTGCGGTGCCTTCCAGGGTCTGCACAAGGTTTGGCATGAGCGCATCGCGCAAAAGCGCTGTCATGGCGCCCTGCGCCTTAAGGTCTGAAGATGTGACGGGCTTATTGTCGTAAGTATATCCTATTATTATTCTGCCCAGGCGTTTTTTAAGGTCATTAAAATCCTCAGCAAGGCAGAGAACCGCCATGATTTCGCTTGCTACGGTTATGTTGAAGCCGTCCTGCCTTGTTGCTCCGTTGCTGCGCGGCCCTAAGCCTCCTACTATCTGGCGCAAAAAGCGGTCGTTCATGTCGACACAGCGCTTTATAATAATACGCTTTGGGTCTATGTTCAGCTCATTGCCTTGATGGATATGGTTGTCTACCATGGCGCATAGCAGGTTGTTGGCAGCGCCTATCGCATGGAAGTCGCCTGTAAAATGCAGGTTTATGTCTTCCATAGGCACAACCTGGGCATAGCCGCCGCCCGCGGCTCCGCCTTTTATGCCAAACACAGGCCCTAAGGACGGTTCGCGCAAAGCGACGCAGGTTTTTTTGCCTATCCTGCTAAGCCCGTCAGCAAGGCCGACGGATGTGGTTGTCTTCCCTTCTCCTGCAGGCGTGGGCGTTATAGCGGTAACGAGTATTAATTTTCCTTTTTTCTTGTTTTTATCAAGGTAGCTCAACTTGATTTTGGCTTTATCCAAACCATATGGAATAAAATATTCTTCGTCTATACCGTATTTTTTAGCTATATTTGCTATTTTTTCAGTTTTAGCGGATTGTGCAATCTGAATGTCTGTTTTCATGCCCTCACTCCTATTAAGCTTTTTTCTATTATTACGCTCTTATTATAACACTTTTATGGATAAAAACAAAAGTTTTTGAGTTTTTTCACTTGTTTAATTGACGGATACTGCCTGCGCCATTATAATAACATTGTATTTATATTTTCACCGCATATATTAAAATTAACGAAAATATGGAGGGAAAGATGACCGCATCCAAAGTTTATTTTACTGACTTTAGAACTAAAGTAGGCGTAAGCCAAGGCGTAAAGCTGCAAAGGCTGATTCGGCGCGCCGGCATAGGAGATATCGATTTTGAAGGTAAATTTGTCGCTATAAAAATGCATTTTGGCGAGCTTGGCAATTTTGCCTATCTTAGGCCCAACTACATACACGCTGTTGTGGATGTTATAAAGGAGCTGGGCGGAAAACCGTTCTTAACGGACTGCAACACGCTGTACCCCGGCAGCCGCAAAAATGCTGTGGATCATCTGCTAAATGCCGAAATTAACGGTTTCAACAGCGTTACAACGGGCTGCCACGTTATAATAGCGGACGGTCTGCGCGGTACGGACGATATTGAAGTTCCCGTTCCAAACGGCGAATTTTGCAAGACAGCGATGATAGGGCGGGCTATTATGGACGCCGATATAATAATTTCCGTAAGCCATTTTAAGGGACACGAAGCTACTGGCTTTGGCGGAGCGCTCAAAAACTTAGGAATGGGCAGCGGAAGCCGTGCAGGCAAGATGCTTCAGCATAACGACGGCACGCCAATAGTAGAGAAGGACATGTGCAGAAGCTGCCACCGCTGCGCTAAGGAATGCGGAAGCGATGCAATATCCTATCCCGATGGGAAAGCATATATAGACCCCCAAATTTGCACGGGCTGCGGCCGCTGCATAGGCGCCTGCGCATTTGACGCTATACATAATATAAATGAAAGCGCCGGAGAAATGCTTTGCAATAAGATAGCGGAATATTCCGCTGCTGTCTGCCATGGGCGCCCTAACTTTCATATAAGCTTAATAATGGACGTATCGCCAAACTGCGACTGCCACAGCGAACACGATGCCGCCATACTTCCTAATATTGGAATGCTCGCTTCCTATGATCCCGTAGCGCTTGACCAAGCCTGCGTGGATCTATGCCAAAAGGCCACACCTATAAAAAACAGCCAGCTTGGGGACAACTTGGCCAAACCCGATTGGCATATGTACCACGACCATTTTAAGGACAGCAACCCCAATGTACACTGGAAAGAAACGCTTTCCCATGCGGAAAAAATAGGCCTTGGAACACGCAAATATGAGCTGATCCAAATAAAATAACGCATATCGATTTTGAACTTATCTTAAGCAATAATATAACGACAGCCTAAAGCCGCATTATCAGCGGCTTTAGGCTGTCGGCAAAGTGTCAAAGGACATATTACCGTGTGTCTTTTCGATCGGAGGCTTTGCTCCCTCAAGCAAAAATGTATGGAATGCACAGCTTTTAAATGCCCAGCGGCCTTAGCCACCCGTAGCTTTTCACGATTACAATCATGGGGCTTAGTCCCTGCTCTCTAAATAATACTTTGTATACACTCTGAAGCCGCATTATCAGCGGCTTGATTTTTATGGATTAATTACAACCAGCAGCTATATTGCGGAATGATCTTTAAAAATATGATTCAATAAAACAAGGCGAGTGATAATTAAATTTTTTCCCGGAGTTTAAATAATTAGTTTAGCTCTGCGAAATGTTTGATGATACTTTATCGGCAGGGCGGAGGTTATGCAAACTATATTATAGAGTGCTTTAAATGGCGTCTTTTCTTGACATAACAAGGTACAATAGTTACAATGTTTAGCAGTAAAGAAGGAGGTTTTTAAGCATGTCTACGGAAAATCTTACTATGGATAAATTGGTCGCGCTATGCAAAAACCGCGGCTTTATATACGCTGGAAGCGAAATATACGGTGGTCTTGCCAACACTTGGGATTATGGCCCTTTGGGCGTGGAACTTAAAAATAATATTAAAAAAGCATGGTGGCAAAAGTTCGTGCGCGAATCAAGCACCAATGTAGGGATCGATGCAGCTATACTTATGAATAGGGAAGTATGGGTAGCCTCAGGACATGTGGGCACCTTTAACGACCCGCTTATAGACTGCCGCGCCTGCAAAGGACGCTTTAGAGCCGATAAAATGATAGAAGACTGGGCGCATAAAAAAGGCGAAGAAATACATGCTGACGGCATGTCGGATGAAAAACTCAGCAGCTTTATAAAGGACAACGCAATTCCCTGCCCTTCATGCGGAAAGACGGATTTTACTCCGGTGCGCAAGTTCAACCTTATGTTTAAAACGCACCAGGGCGTCACAGAAGACAGCGGAACGGAGCTTTATTTAAGACCCGAAACCGCGCAGGGTATTTTTGTAAACTTTAAAAATGTTGTGCGCAGTACAAGGCGCAAGCTGCCTTTGGGCATTGCGCAGATAGGCAAATCCTTCCGCAATGAAATAACGCCCGGAAACTTTATATTTAGAACGAGAGAGTTTGAGCAGATGGAGCTGCAATTTTTCTGCAGGCCCGGCGAAGATGATAAATGGTTTGATTATTGGCGCAATTTCTGCAAGGAATGGCTTTTAAGCTTAGGTATAAAGCAGGAAAAGCTGCGCACCCGCGATCATGATAAAGAAGAACTAAGCCACTACTCCAAAGCGACTACGGACTTTGAATTTCTATTCCCCTTTGGCTGGGGAGAACTTTGGGGTGTTGCCAACAGGACGGACTATGACTTAACTGCCCACCAGAACCACAGCGGAGTCAACCTTGAATACATAGACCCTGTTACAAACGAACGCTTTATACCCTATGTTGTGGAGCCTTCGCTCGGCGTAGATAGAATGCTTCTGGTATTTTTGTGCAACGCCTACGAAGAAGAGGCCCTTGAAAAAGACAGCCGTACCGTTTTACGCTTGCACCCGGCGCTCGCTCCTTACAAGGCCTGCGTTTTGCCGCTTCAAAAAAATAAGCTTGGAGATAAGGCACGCGAAGTTAAAGACGAATTAAGCAAGTACTTTGCCGTGGATTATGACGAATCCGGCTCCATAGGCAGGCGCTACCGCCGCCAGGACGAAATAGGCACGCCGTTTTGCATAACGGTGGACTTTGATACGCTGGAAGACGACACCGTTACCGTGCGCGACAGGGACAGCATGGAACAAGTGCGCATAAAAATAGACAAGCTTAAAAACTTCATAGAAGAAAAGATTTTGTTTTAATATTTCTTTGTTTACAGCATAATTGGTTGATATAGCGCATAGCAGATATATTAACAGCGCTGAAAGGAGAACAATTTGCCGTACGATCAAAACAATCGACCGCCGCGAAGGCGCAGAGCTGACAGATATAAAAATCAGGATGAAAGCAGCCGGCAGGAAGTGAGAAGACCCGCCTATAGCGAGGACAACGCTCCGCTTCCTTTGGACGACCGCTATACAAGGGCGGATAGGCCAACTAAATATAACGATTACGACAGCTATCCGCCGGGCACCCGCCTAAGCAACAGCGACTACTATGATGAGGAACCGCGGCGCAAATGGCCCTTTATACTTATGGGAATTATAGGGCTTATTATAATAATTGTCGCGCTTTTGTATTTTGCAGTTCCTAAGGACGCAACCGGCGTTTTAGGTTCCATGCGCAAGCCTGTTGCAAAGATAATGGAAGGTGTATTGGGCTCCGAAGAAGAAAAGGCTAAAATAGTAAAGTTTGAAACCGCCGAACCTTACGGATTGACGGGCGGTAAAAATGTATTCACCATTACTACCGATAAAGCCGTTCAAAATGTGCGCATACGCAACGAAGCGGGCGATGTGATTTCCGGCACGAGCGATGCGCGGGATGAAAGCAAGAAAATATGGACATATACCGTGGTTTTCGATGAAGAATTTGAAGGCATAGTATACGCAGGCGTGCTGGATGGCGATACATGGGTGGCGGACGCTAAAGGCATACAGCTTAACATAACAGAGCCAACGCCTGAACCCGTTGTAGTAACACAGCCTCCTGTTGTTACGCCAACGCCTTATGGGATGCCGCGGCATTCCGAAAACAATATTGATAACGTTGCGGCTTCTTCAGAAGCCATGCCATCAATTGCTCCTGAAGTAATTGTAATAGATGCGGATTCTGAAGACGGACAGTCAGAAATTTCAGCAGAAATAAAGCAGCCCGAATCTGATGCTGTTGCAACGGTGCAGGAACCGGAAGAAAAAGACGCGCTGAATGAAAACACATTTTCAGCTGAAACGCTTCCAGCGGCACAGATAAGTGTTGTGCAGGTTGCACCGGACGACGGCAATATTATGATGCCTGAAAGCCAGCTGCTTGATCCAAATGCCAATACTCAAACGGACGATTTGACCGAACAGCCCGTTTTGAGCGCTGATAGTTCGACAACGTTTGCAACTGAAGCTCCCGAAGCTCCGGAAATTGAAGCCGCAAGCGCAACACAGGCGCCGCAGGTTGTACAGGCGCCAGCAGAACCTGCAGCTCCGGCTTTTTCCGCATCTGCTGTGGATTCAACAAAGCCTCAAAACAAGAACTATAAAGATACGGTATTTAAAGGGGCAAAAAACCAAAAGGATTATTCCAGGACGGATGAATTAAACATGCCCTTGCCTGATAAATACACAACATACGCAGGAGGCGTGTTTACATTCAGGGGCGATAACTTTAGGCGCAATGCCGCCCACGGAGAAGCCAATATACAGCGTAAACAGATGACTGTTATGTGGGAGGCTGACTTAGGTTCTCTGCGCACAAGCAGCGGCACGGTATACGGCCTTGGCTGGACGGGCCAGCCGGCGATAATAAAGTGGTCAAAAGAGCTGCGCGAGGCCATGAACATAAAAGAAGAAAAAAAGGCGGTTTCGCCTTTAAGGGAAGTAATTGTGCCTGCGCAGGACGGCAAGGTCTACTTTTTCGACTTAAGCGACGGCGCTGAAACGCGCGAACCCATAAATATAGGCTATCCGTTAAAGAGCAGCGCCTCTGTAGACCCGCAGGGCAGGCCGATTTTATCTTTCGGGCAGGGCATATCCAAGCTCTCAAACAAAACGGGCGACATAGGCTATTATGTATATAACTTACTAAACCAAGAAAAACTGCTGTTTATAAACGGACGTAAAACTAAGAATCAGGTGCAGTATGCCACAAACGGCGCTTTTGACGGAACAGCGCTGTTTGACCGCACGAGCGACACCATGGTTTTAGGCGGAGAAAACGGCCTTCTATACACGGTAAAAATGAATACTGATTTTGATTTTGCCAATGCCGAAGGCATGAAGCTTTCTGCAACGCCTGAAATTATTTACCAGCGCAGCAAAGGCAAGCAGGATAACCCGAGCCTCAGCATGGAAAGCTCCGTTGCAATGTACGGCAAGTACATATTTGCAGCGGACAAGCAGGGTTTTGTGCGTTGCGTAGATTCTACAAGCCTTGAGACCGTATGGCTTTTTGATGCGGGGGATAATACCGACGCTGCCATAGCCTTAGACTTTAATCCGGACGGTTCCATGTCTTTATACACCGGCACAACGGTACACAACCGCAGCCGCAAAAAGGGCGAAGCCGTAATACGCAGCCTAAATGCAGCAACGGGCGAAGAAAACTGGCAGCTTGCCGTCGAAGCGAAATACGATAAGACCGAGCGTTCGGGCTGCAAAGCAAGCCCCGTGATAGGCGAAAAATCCATAAAGAATTATGTCTATTTTACGGTTAACGATGTAAAAGAAGGCGGCTCGCGCATGTACTGCATAAACAAATTTGACGGGGCCGTAGTATGGCAGCTGCCGATAAAAGAACAAACCGTGTCATCACCTGTTGCGGTATATGCTCAGACGGGAGAAGCCTACATAATACAGGCGGACTCAAGCGGGCTATTGACCATGGTGGACGCTTTAACCGGGCAGGTGCTTAGCACCTTGCAGCTGTCAGGAAGCATAGATGCAAGCCCGGCTGTATACGACGATATATTGGTAATAGGCACATGTTCAAAAGACCCTAAGCTTTATGGGGTTCGCTTAGACTAAAGGGGATAAGGGGGCAATATGAACAAACGCTATATAGTTGCGCTGGATCAGGGCACAACATCTTCAAGGGCTGTTGTTTTCACGCCTGAAGGCAGGGTAATGGCTGCCGTAAGCCAGGAGTTTAAGCAGCATTATCCAAAACCCGGCTGGGTTGAGCACGACCCGGAGGATATACTGTTTTCGCAAACAGAGTCCCTGCGCGCAGCTGTGCGCAAGGCAGGCATAAGCGCTGCCGAAATAGCATCCATAGGCATTACCAATCAGCGCGAAACAACGCTTGTGTGGGATAAAAAAACAGGCAAATGCGTTTACAACGCCATTGTATGGCAGTGCAGGCGCACCGCCGAGCTTGTTGAAAGAATAAAGAGCGAAGGCCATACGGAGCTTATTCGCAGCAAGACGGGCCTTGTGCCGGATGCCTATTTTTCAGCCACAAAAATTCAATGGATATTGAAACATCTTAATCTTCAAGAAAGAGCGGAAAAAGGCGAATTGTGCTTTGGCACGGTGGACAGCTTTTTAGCATGGCATTTAATTAAGAGCCATCCGCATGTTACGGATGCCACAAACGCTTCAAGGACCATGCTGTTTAATGTAAACACGCAGCACTGGGACGATGAGCTTCTTGAACTGTTTAACATTCCTAAAGCGATTTTGCCGCAGGTGGTCGATACGAGCAGGATTATAGGCTTTTTAGACGAAGCCATATTGGGAGTACCTATACCGGTAGGCGCTCTTGTCGGGGACCAGCATGCTGCGCTTTTTGGCCAGGCGTGCTTTGAAAAAGGCATGGCGAAAAATACCTACGGCACGGGCTGCTTTATGCTTATGAACATAGGGGATGAGTTTAGGCTTTCAAACTCCAACCTTATAACTACAACTGCTTGGAGGCTTGACGGAAAGCCCACATACGCCTTTGAAGGCAGCATTTTCATGGGCGGCGCTACTATGCAGTGGCTAAGAGACGAGCTAAAGCTCATATCCTCAGCGCCGGAAAGCGAAGCTATTGCTATGTCCGTAACCGACAGCGGGGGAACTTACCTTGTGCCTGCATTTACGGGGCTTGGCGCTCCGTACTGGAGCATGTACGCGCGCGGCACGCTTGTAGGCATGACGCGCGGAACAAACCGCGCGCATATAGTGCGCGCAGCGCTTGAATCCATAGCCTATCAAAGCAAGGACTTGCTCGATGCTATGGCTAAGGACTATGGAAAAATGCCGGAGAATTTGCGCGTCGACGGGGGCGCCAGCGCCAATAAATTCCTTATGCAGTTCCAAAGCGACATAATGGACATAAATATCATACGCCCTGAAGTGCTGGAAACCACGGCACTTGGAGCGGCAATGCTCGCCGGCATGGCTGTAGGCATGTACGACAGCATGAACGCCATAAGCAAGATTTGGGAAAGCCAGGACGAGTTTAACCCGTCAATGCCGGAAACTGATAGGCAAAAAGCTCTTAACGGATGGAACAAAGCCGTCCGCGCGGCGCTTTACTGGGCAGAAGAAAAATAAAGCATTAAAAAATCAAAAAAACCGTACAGAGAAAGGCCGCAAGCCTGCTGTACGGTTTTAATTTGCAAATTATAAAGTTTTAGGCATATGCTAAGCTAAAGAGTGTATGCAAAGTATTATTTAGAGAGAAGTTCAAGGGGGCGAAACCCCATGAATGCAATCGTGAAAAGCTTATAGTGCTAAAAGGTTGCGGAGCATTGAAAAGCTGCGCATTCCCTGCATTTTTGGCTTGAGAGAGAAAAGTATAAAAGCGAAAAGACACACGACAGAGTGTCAAAGGACACTTTGTCGACAGTTCAAAGCTTTAGTCATATGCAAAGCTGTATATATGCTTTCTGCTGCTTTAATTTAATTGATATGCCGTCAATTTATCGATATAAAAATCTCCAAAAAAGCTTATGCCGTCTGCGTCTTCTTCGCAATAGGCAAGGGAAGTCAAAGCTGCTTCTCCATGGTTTGCAAAAACTTCAATGGAACAGGTGTCAAGCAGTATATCCAAAAAAAGTTCATCGGAGTTTTTGTTAAGCTGCACTGCAGCTATGTCGTGCGCTTCCTGCGTAGGAAGAGCAAGCACGGGGTAATAGGTTCTGCTTCTGTCGAGTCTGAGTATGCCGGAACGCCTATCAAAAGACAAAGCAATAAAACTATCGCCTTTTTCGAACAAATGCATTTGCACGCCTTCATTGCCTATGTTTGTTATTTTAATCATTATTCGGAGCTGTTTTCCCGAAAGCAGCTGAACTTTATTATTGATTTTTTGCTTAAACAATTCCTTTTTATTCTTGTAAAGTTTTTCAATTTCTTTTATGGGGTTTTGATAAAGCCTGTTGTTTTTTATGCTGATTTCTCTTGGGAAAGTGTACTGCCCCTGCCATCCGTGCTTAAAGTAATAATTTGGAGGAGCTTCGCCCCACATTTGCATCCAAGCTATCATAATAGCTCTGCCGTCTTTTGTAACAAGCGTTTGCGGGGCGTAGAAATCCTGCCCTAAATCAATGCTTCTATGTTCCTTAGCGCTAAAAGCGCCGTCTGTTTCTTTGCCTAAGTAGTATACCACGGCATGGTGATCGTTTTGATATTTAAGTTCTTCGTGTTTTTGATTCATAAGGCAAGTAACGAAAACATCATTCCCTTGCAAATGGAAATAATCGGGGCATTCGGGCATGGTGCTTATGTTGTCTGTAAAGATTCCGTCAAATTCCCAGTTTATTTTGTCTTTGCTTTTATAGCTTAGTATTTTCCCTATATTGTATTTTGTTCCTGCAACGAGTATCCTATACCCATTATTGAACTCAGAAATTTTAGGGTCCCTAAAATCCACAATGCTAAAGCCTTCGGGCAGCATGGAAGAGGTTATGATAGGATTGTTTTTATATTTTACAAAATTAATACCGTCTTCGCTTTTGGCTATGCACTGCTCTTGGACCACCGTTCCGTCCTTATTTTTGTGCACGCCTGTGTAAACAATATATAATGTGTCGTTTTCCACAAGGGCAGTTCCTGAAAAGCAGCCCATATTATCATATAGACTGTCAGGCGCAAGCGCTACGCCCTGCCAGCGCCAGTTAACGCAGTCGCTGCTTGCCCAATGCCCCCAATGCATAGGCCCCCATATGGCTTCGTAAGGGTAGTACTGGCAAAACATATGGTATTGGTTTTTGAAAAAGCAAAACCCGTTGGGATCGTTAATCCATCCTATCGGAGCGGCCATGTGGTATTTTGGACGGAACTTAGTGTTGATGCTGCCACGGTTGGTTTTTATAAAATCCTCAGCTTTTTTTATACTAAACATAATAATCCTTTCGCTTAAAAATTATGGCGGGCAGATGCCCGCCATAAAAGAACAAAATCTCAATCTAAGTTTTCTACGCTTTTTACCCTGTCTATAGCGCCTTGGTAAATATCAACAATTTGTTGTACACCGGCTGCTTCCATTTCTGCAAGATATGTATCCCATGTAGATTCAACATCTCCGTTTAAAACCCACTGCACAACATAGCGGTCTACGGTGTTTGCAAGCGAATCGTAAATTCTTGATACGGCTGCCTGCTCCTGAGTTGTGAGCATGATTTTGGGAAGAGTTTCGTATTGTGCTAAATCTTCATTTTTACCATTAACGATTTGGCTTTCCAATAAAGTTTTAGCATCATAGGTGTATTCTGCAACAGTGTCGTAGTATTCGTTTAAAACAATCATAGACCCACGGCAAGTTGTTGTATTAACTCTCATAGTGCCAAACGAAGTATATGGCTCAACAGGAATAATATCTCCGTTTTCATCTAAGTTAAAGCGCAGAACGCCATCGTCAGCTAAGTAATAGTTGTACCCTACAGAGCCCCAGTTACTTTGTATGGACAATGCTGGGTCTGAAATAATGTATTCAACAAATGCTGCTATGATTTCTGGAAATTCGCAATCTTCAGTGATGGCAGTATTGCATGCGTCTTGCATTTCGGAGTAATTCAGCGCAAAGCCTACAGTACCGTTGTCGCCTTTTAATTTGGGCAGCGGAACATATTGATGTCGCACTTCGTTATTAAGTATTTCCATATCTGTCCAAACACCAAAGACGCCTATAAGTGCTTCATCTTGTGCGAGTTCGCGATTACGGTAGTTTGTTCCTGCTTCAACGTCAAATGCGTCTTTATTAAGCAGATTTTCTTTATACAGCTTGTGGAAATACATTGCTGTGTCGCCAAACGCCTTATCTAAAGCTGTATAAGTTACTTTACCATCTATTAAACGCATATGATCTACGAAACGGTTCCCTCCACAGTATGAATCCGCCTGGCCGAATGCGCCGGTGAAACGATAGAATGCATCATAAGAACCGAAAGTATCTTCGCTGCCAAAAGAGGTTGCAAAAGGTATTTCATCGTCTTTGCCGTTGCCGTTTAAATCTCCGGCATCTCTGAACGCAATAAGCGCATCTGTAAATTCGTTAACAGTTGTAGGAACTGGGAGACCTAATTTATCAAGCCATACTTTGTTTATAAGGAATGGCCCCGGGGTCAATACAAGACCGTACATTTCTTCTATGTAGGGAAAACCATACATATGTCCGTTTGGAGCAGTGGCTTCAAGAAGGTATTTTTCGTTATCTGAGAAAACTTTTACCAATGTTGGGCAAAATGCTTTTATTAAGTCTTCCGTAGGCATAAAAACATCTTGGTCTAAATAGGTTATAACTGTTGAATCCGAACGCCCGTCACCAAAATTCCAGAAGATATCTGGCAAAGTGTCTCCGCCTGCCAGAATAAGCGAAATTTTTTCGCTTGACCCGTCCAACGGAATAGGCTGCCATTCAAACCTTACGCCTGTGTCTTTTTCCCAGCGTTTTACCATTTCCAGTTCATTTATAGGCAGAACCCTTTGAGCATCGTTTACGATTAATGCCGTAAGCTTTCCGTACTTTGCTTCAAACGCATCGGGGTCCGTGATTATGGGCAAGGTTCCGTCAAGGTTGACGAGCCCAAGCTCAACGGCCTCCTTTGTTTTAGGGCTGAGCTCATAATCCTCCCTGTTGGTCGCGCTAAAAGCGAGGCTTGTCATAGGCACTGAGATTAGCGTTAGCAAAATCGCAATGCACAGAATGCCGGATAGTATTTTTTTCATGATGTCCTCCTTATGTTTATGCTCGAAGCATTATTTATTAAACAACTTAACCTTTTACTGCGCCTATTGTAACGCCTGCTACAAAAAACTTTTGCACAAAAGGATATATAGCAATGAGAGGTAGTGCTGCCACGGTTATAATTACATATTTAAGCTGGTCTATTACTTTTCGCCGTTCTGCCATTTCGGCGCCTGAAGAGCCGGCACTTAACTGGTTGGATAAAACTAAATTCCTTAGTACCACTTGTAAGGGCATCTTGTTGTCATCTTGTAAAAACATCAAAGCATTAAAAAAAGTATTCCACATGGCTGTTGCGTAAAACAAAGCCATAACAGCTATAATAGTTGAAGAAAGAGGTATTGCCATCTTAAAGAAGAAATTAAGGTCGGAGCAGCCGTCAATTTTTGCCGCTTCCAACAGTTCGACAGGTATGGTTGACTCAAAGAAAGATCTGCATACTATAAGGTTGTATACGGAAACCGCTGCCGGTAAAACAAGTGCCCATGTGGAGTTGTATATTCCTAGTTTTTTTATTGTAAGGAATAATGGGATGAGTCCACCAGAAAAAAACATGGTAAAAGAGAACAAAAACATTATTGCTCTCCGTCCCGGCAAATCCTTTCTTGAAAGAGCATATGCGGCAGGTATTGTGGTTGCAAGGGAAACTATAACACTAACTAAAGTATACTTTATGGTATTTTTATAGCCGAAGATGAGCGAAGGATACTCAAAGGCTTTGGAGTAGCCTTCAAGATAAATTTGTTCTGGATAAAACAGTAATTTACCTGTATTAACTATTTTGGGGTCTGTAACTGAAGCGATAATAACATAATAGAGAGGATAAAAGATAAGTAAACACAATACTATAAGCAAAGTATAGTTTATTACATCAAATACAACATCGCCGCGAGAACGCAACTTATGGCTTTGAGCTTTAGCGTTATTACTCATAACTACCTCCTAAAAAATACTTATATCGGCGGTCTTTTTGCTGAGCATGTTAGCAAAAAATAGTATAATAAAGTTAACTACGGAATTAAATAACCCGACTGCTGTTGCATATGAATACTGAGCTGACCGCAGACCCACTTTGTATACATGTGTAGAAATAATTTCACTTACGGTCGTATTGGCAGGAGATTGCATTAAAAATGCTTTTTCGTAACCTATGGTCATTATGCTTCCAAGTGACAAAATAAACATAAGTATAACGGTTGGCATAATAAGAGGAATATCTATATACCAAATACGCTTTATTTTGGATGCACCGTCTATCATAGCGGCTTCATAATATTCTGGGCTTATAGATGTTAATGCAGCTATATAGATTATAGCGTTAAAACCCATAGTTTGGTATATAGTGGAGCCTATATACATAGGCCTAAAATATTGAGCTTGTGAAGTGAAAAGCTTAATTTCTCCACCACTATTGGATATTATTGTATTAACAACCCCGCCTGCTGAAAACAGCACATACATAACGGATACCAATACAACGTTGGATAAAAAATACGGTGCATAAGAAATAGTTTGTATTGTCTTTTTTAGCTTTGAATGGCGCACCTGGTTAAGCATCAAAGCAAAAACTATGGGCACCCAGAACGAAAACACTAATTGATATAAACTTAGTAACAGTGTATTTACTATTACAGTTTCCGCAATGGATGTGGAAAAAAACTGTTCAAAATACTTAAATACCGGGTTTGACCAAGGGCTTCCAACTATGCCTTTTCTTATCTTAAAGTCTTTAAAAGCAATTAAAAGGCCATACATTGGCGTATAGCAGAATGCAATAAGCCAAACCAGTGCCGGAATGAGCAGCAAATACAGCTGACGGTGTTCAAAAACCTGCATCCACCAGCTTTTTCTTTTTATGTTACTCTTTCCAATTTTAGACGCTTGCTGCATAAAATCCCTCCTATTTATTATTTTGTTTTAAAAAATCGGGTCTTTTTAAACAAAAATCGATGGCTACGGCGGCGGCTCCGAATAATATATCGTCACCATCAAAGGTTGAAAGCTCTATGCTAACATTTTGCCATATTTCTTTAAGCACGCGAGACTGAACCACACTGTTAACTTCATTAAGTAGAAGTTCTCCGCCCTTTGACATCTCATTGCAGATGAAAATTGTGTTAGGGTTAAAGCTGTTGATAATATTTACACAGCCAAGGCCTATGTAAAAACCTGCCTGTTTTACGCATTCTTGTGCAAATGCATCGCCTTTTTTTGCAAGAGAAAAAACAATTTCAGTGGTCAATGTTTCATAATTATTTAGCTTACTTTCCGGATACTCTTTTCTCGTCTCATTGCAAAAGCGAAGAAAGGCGAGGCTTGAACAATACATTTCAAGGCAACCTCGGTTGCCGCATACACATTCCGGCCCTTTATAGTCTATTGAAATATGGCCTATTTCTGCTGCGACTCCCTGTGAACCTTTTAACACTTCGCCGTTGCTGACTACACCTGCGCCAACGCCTTCCCCAACAAGAAAGTGAACGATACAGCCCTGCAGATCTTTTTTTTCTATGCCAAACCACCAATCCGCCATAGCGGCCGCATTGGCATCGTGGGAAATGATAACGGGAATCTCATTAAAAATTTCATCTTTAAATAGATTGGCAAGGCTTATGTTTCTTCTGGCTTTTTCATCCAATTCGGAAATAAGCAATATTTTCTTTTTATGCACCAAGAACGGCCCAGGTACAGCCATTCCTACGGCAACTACTTGTTTATCTTTTCTAATATAATCCAATACGATTTTCTGAATCTGCGAGAAAACTTCAGTAGTAGAAGTATCTGCGGTGATGGTTTTTTTAGTCTTTTTAAGCAGTTGACCTGAAAATGAAAACAATCCTACAGAATAATTTCTTCTTGAAAGCTTTATTCCAATAACTTTATTTCCGTCTTCAGTGATGCTAAGACCTATTGAGCGTCTGCCTTTTTTTCCTGTAAGAAGGGCGGCTTCTTCGATTATACCCGCTTCAATAAGCTGTGCGGTAATTTTGCTGACTCCGGCCTTTGTCAGACGTGTATGCTCTGCTAACTGCGTGCGAGTTACACATCCGCCTCTTTGTATATGCTGCAATATGGCAATCTGGTTTTTTAATAACATGCCGTCAGCATTGTTTACTCTAACATTGCGAGTCATAAAACCACCTTTTTACCAAAGTAAATCCATTTAATAGATAAACTGAGTTAATTGATTAACTCAATAATATCACCCTTTAAATATATTGTCAACACCTAAATTGTAAAAAACTAATTTGCTTATGTTTCTCGGTTATTTATGCATAATTTTATGCAACAAAAAAACGCCGAAATAATAATTTCAGCGTTTTTGTGCTTTTGCTTATTGTTCTACTGCTGCCGCCAGTTTCTTTGTCGGCGCGTTGAGGATTTGCATAAATTCTTCGCCGGTCAAGGTTTCTTTTTCATACAGATGCTTAGCGATTTCATGCAATTTTACGATGTTTTCAGACAATATGTTTTTAGCTTTTTCGTACTGTCTATCTATAAGTTCGATGGTCATTTTGTCTATTTTGGCGTTGGTTTCAGCAGAACCCGTGGAAATCATCTGTCCGCCCAAGTAAGGGTTGGCGTCTTTTTCAAAGCTTACCATGCCGAATTCATCGGACATGCCAAATTGGGTAATCATAGCGCGGGCGATCTGTGTCGCTTTTTCTATATCGTTTGCAGCGCCTGTGGTTATGGAGTTAAAAACAATTTCTTCCGCTGCGCGTCCGCCGGTTATTGTGGCTATGCGGTTTTCCAATTCTTCCTTGCTCATAAGGAAGCGTTCGTCTTCATCTATTTGCAAGGTGAAGCCAAGAGCGCCGGAAGTCCTCGGTATTATAGTAATCTTATGCACAGGCGCAGAGTTTTTTTGCTTTGCGGCAACCAATGCATGGCCCACTTCGTGATACGCTACAATAAGCTTTTCTTTTTCGTTTAGGACTGCATTCTTCTTTTCGTAGCCTGCAAGCACCACTTCTATGGATTCTTCCAAATCACTTTGTGTAACTCTCTTTCTGCCTTCGCGCACCGCGCGCAGCGCCGCTTCGTTTACCATGTTGGCAAGGTCCGCACCGCTTGTTCCGGCAGCTGCCTTGGCCACATGCTCTAAGTCTATGCCGGGGTCTGTCTTTACCTTTTTAATGTGAACCTTTAATATTTCGGTTCTGCCTTTAAGGTCTGGCAGTTCAACCGGTATGCGGCGGTCAAAACGCCCGGGGCGAGTTAAAGCAGGGTCCAATATTTCAGGGCGGTTGGTGGCTGCAAGCAGCACAACGCCTTTTTTAGAGTCAAAACCATCCATTTCAGAGAGCAGCTGGTTTAAAGTCTGTTCTCTTTCATCGTTGCCGCCGCCTATGCCTGTGCTTTCGCGTTTTTTTCCTATGGTGTCTATTTCATCAATAAACACTATGCATGGCGCTTTTTCTTCCGCTGTTTTAAACAGATCCCTTACCTTTGCAGCGCCCATGCCTACGAACATTTCGACAAATTCGGAGCCTGAAATAGAGAAGAAAGGCACGCCCGCTTCGCCTGCGACAGCCCTTGCAAGCAGCGTTTTACCGGTGCCAGGAGGCCCCACAAGCAAAAGGCCCTTTGGCATCCTTGCGCCTATTTCCTCGTATTTTTTCGGGTTATGCAGGAAATCGACCACCTCTTTAAGAGCGTCTTTCGCTTCGTCCTGCCCTGCAACGTCTTCAAAGTTTACCCCTGTTTTGTCCTGCACATATACGCGCGCGTTGGATTTTCCAAGCTGCATGGCGCTCATTCCGCCGCCCATGTGCTTTTGCATCCGCCTGCTTAAAAGCCTTACTAAAAAGTATATGAATACTATAGGAAGCACCCAGCTTATAATAAGCGTTGCCAAAAGAGACGGCCTTTCCTGTATGGGAGCGCTGTAATCTACGCCTGCGCTTTCAAGCATGGGTATGAGAGATGGGTCCTCAACCATACCGGTTTGGAATAAAAGCAGGCCCGGGCCTCTGCCTGTCGTAAATACGATTTTATTTTCTTCCGTGTTAATATACACTTCCGATACTTTGCGTTCCGCGAGGTAGCCTTTGAACTGGCTGTAGCTTACTTCCTGAGCTCTTGGGCGTGTTGCAGCCGGTATAATAATTGCGTTTATTACTGTCATAACGA
>JBMNUE010000007.1:0-27473 GCA_050946095.1 Christensenellales bacterium | reverse complement strand
CTTGAAACACAGTATGGCGAAGGCCAGGTAGCTGCCTCGCAGTCTATTGCAGAAAACTATATCACAGAAGGATGCGTAGGTATTTTCGGCTGCAACGAAGGCGGCACAACAGGAACCGGCAATGCTATTAAAGAAAGCGATTCAAAGGTAGTCGGCGTTGGATTTGATAAGTCGGACGCTATTCTGCAGCTTATAAAAGACGGTTCTCTGCTTGCAACAATGGCTCAGAACCCTTACAATATGGGCTATGACGGTATAATGAGTGCCGTTAAAGTACTTCAAGGCGAATCAATACCGGAAGACATGAAGGACGTGGATACCGGCGTTACAGTAGTAGACGCTGCATATCTTGAAAAAGAAGGCATTTAAGCACTTCAAGGCTTAAGGGATCCGCGGGAAACCGGGATCCCCTTTTATGTGATAATATGTTAATAAGAAAAATAAATGATAATAATATAAAAGTCAAAGCCATCGTATTGGATTTTGATGGCACTATCTCCACTTTGCGCTATGGTTGGGAAGACGTCATGCAAGACATGATGACTGACTATTTGGGAAAGCAGTATTCGCGAGAAATTTCCAAATATATAGAAAATTCTGCGGGTATTCAAACTATTTTCCAAATGAAATGGCTTAAAGACAAAATCGAATCGCTTTTTGGAGATTCGAAAGACGCTTGGTACTATAAAGATGACTACAATAGGCGTCTAATGATTGATGTAAACAGAAAAATAGAACTTATAAAAAACAACAAAGCAAACAAAGAAGATTATTTAATTGCCGGCTCTTATGAGTTTCTAATTGAAGCAAAAAAACTGGACTTAAAGCTTCATATAGCAAGCGGAACGGACCAAAAAGACGTTAAAAATGAAGCTGATTTGTTGGGCATAGCTCCACTCGTAGATTCAATATCAGGAGCGCCTTACAGGCTGGAAAACTGTTCAAAAGAAAAAGTCCTTCAAGACCTCATTGAAAGGCAGGGCTTGCATGGACCGGAAGTCTGTGTAATAGGCGATGGCAAGGTAGAAATATCTCTTGGCAATAAAATGCAGGCACGCACTTTGGGCCTTGCAACTGATGAAGCAAAACGCCAAGGCATCAATCCCGTCAAACAAAGAAGGCTTGAGTTAGCAGATGCGGAAGCGATAACGGGAGACTTTTTAAATATAAATGAAATTTTCAGCTGGCTTAATTTGAGGGGATAACTGTGTTATATAAAGAACTTGATTTTTCTAAAATTAAAACTAATTCTGCTTTTAATAGAACTAATTTAGTCAGGATTGATAATTTAAAAACCCCAGGCGATGACTATATGCAATTTAATCAGGACGGTTTTGAGGCTCTTGCCGAAAAAATAAAGGAAGCGCGACAAAACGACAGCCCTGTAATATGGTCTCAAGGGGCTCATGTTATAAAATGCGGGCTTTCAAGGTATGTAATAAAACTCATGGAAAAAGGCTTTATTACTCATATAACAGGCAACGGAGCATGCGCAATACATGATTTTGAATTGTGCTACCTTGGAGGCACATCAGAATATGTGCCTAATGCGATAGAAGACGGAAGCTTCGGCATGTGGGAAGAAACCTGCGCATGGATAAATGAAGCAATAAATATCGGAAGCAAAAAAAACTACGGTATAGGCGAATCGCTTGCAGAATATGTAAAAGCAAATAAGAGCAAATTTCCAAACTATGAGGATTGCATATTTTTTAGGGCCTATGAGTTGGGAATTCCATGCACTTATCATATAGCATTAGGAACAGATATAGTCCATCAGCATCCCACATGCGATTTTGGAAACATAGGCAAAACATGCCAAAAGGACTTTAAACGCTTCTGCTATTCGGTGTCGCAGCTGGACGGCGGCGTCTTTTTGAACTTTGGATCCGCCGTAATAGGAGCTGAAGTATTTTTAAAAGCGCTTTCCATATCGAGAAATTTAGGCTACCCCACATACAATATAACAACTGCAAATTTCGACCTGCATCCATTGGGCGATTATAGGGCAAAGATAGGCTATGACGATCCTAACTATTATTACAGACCAAGGAAGAATATAGTTAATCGTCCTACAAGCAATGGAGGCTTTGGCTGGAATTTTACAGGGGATCACCAGTCAACTGTGCCATCGCTTTACCATAAACTGATATGCGAGTAAATGATTATGGACTTTGACGCACTGTTTAAAAACATAAATAGCTTAAATATTGCAGTTATTGGGGATTTCTGCCTTGACGCATATTGGCTGGCAGATATGCAAAAAAGCGTTCTTTCAAGAGAAACCCCTCATTTCCCGCTTCCCGTAATATCTGAAAGATATTCCCCTGGCGCTGCCGGCAATGTAGCCCGCTGCGTAAAAACTCTATCTCCGAGTTCTGTAAAAGCAATTGGCATAATAGGAGATGACTGGAGAGGGAAAATATTGAAAGAGCTTCTTGATAGAGAAAATATAAACACAGATGGTATATTTGTTCAGAAAGATATCTTTACAAACGCATATATTAAACCTGTAAGAAAAGGTATAAGCGATGTAGCATACGAAGACCCAAGAATAGATTTTGAAAACTATAACAATATTTCTAAACAAGCTGAAGATAAAATTATAGATTATTTGGATAAGCAGGCGGACTTGGATGCGCTGTTAGTATGCGATCAAATGATTTGCGGCTGCATTACTGATAGGGTAAGAAATAAAATAACAAGCATGGCAAAACAAGGCTTGTTTGTAATAGCAGATAGCAGGAACAATATATCAAAATACAAATATGCTTTCATAAAACCCAACGATTTTGAAGCAAAAAAAGCCGCGGGAAAACAAGACGAAGAAAAAGCTGCTATTATTCTAAGCGAGATGACTAAAAAACCTGTTATAGTTACTTTGGGAGAAAGAGGATGCCTAACTGCCGTAAATGGAAAAATAAACTATGTTGAAGCTGTTGAAACAACAGGCGCGATTGATATTGTAGGTGCGGGAGACGCCTTCATGTCTGCGTTTGCATTGGCTTATAAAGCCACTGAAGACTTGGTGTTTTCATGTAAATTTGCAAATACAGCTTCCGCTGTTGTAATAAAAAAGATAGGTACTACCGGCACAGCTTCAAGAGAGGAAATAGAAAATATATGGAATCAACCGAACTTTGGGGTATAGACATAGGCGGCACAAAGACAGCATTTATAGTAGGAAACGAAAAAGGCGATATTTTACACCGTATAGAAAAACCGACAAAGGCATACAGCAGCTGGCAAAAACTGCTTTCAGATTTACTTCCCCAAAACGGCAATCCAAAATCTATAGGTATAAGCTGCGGCGGGCCGCTTAACGAGGAAAAAGGCTTAATTTTATCGCCTCCAAATTTGCCAGGATGGGATGAAGTCCCTATAGTGAATTGGCTTAACGATAGATATTCTTCCCCTGCATATCTTGAAAACGATGCCAACGCCTGCGCACTTGCCGAATGGCAATTTGGCGCAGGGCGCGGAACAAAAAATATGGTGTTTCTAACATTCGGCACAGGTTTTGGAGCGGGGCTTATTTTAGATTCAAAACTATACAGAGGCACTAATGGCTTTGCAGGCGAGATAGGACATATAAGGTACAAAGACGAAGGTCCCGTTGGGTATAATAAAGCAGGGTCTTTTGAAGGTTTCTGCTCGGGCGGAGGCATTAAGCAGATAAGCGGCTTATCTGCAAAAGACACTGTGCTAGAAGCTGAAAAAGGCAATAAAAATGCAATCAAATCTATTAAAATCAGCTCGGAAGCCTTGGGATATGCATGCGCTTTGCTTATAGATTTACTTAATCCCGAAAAAATTGTAATAGGAAGTATATTTGAAAGAAGCGAAAAATGGTTCAGGAAAGATATGGAGCGAATAGTAGAACAAGAAGCTTTAAAATTTGCAAGCTCTGTTTGCAAAATAGTTCCATCGGGTTTAGGCGATAGATTGGGCGATTTTGCGGCACTTTCAGCTGCTATAAGGAAAGGAATAATAATATGAATAATACCGTTGAACAGGCGGCAAAACTCCTAATAAATTGTTTTCAAAAAGGCAATAAGCTTATGCTTTGTGGCAATGGCGGAAGCGCCGCAGATTGTGCGCATATATCAGGAGAATTATGCAAAGGTTTTTTGCTGAAGAGAAAACTAAGCGATGACTTAATTAAAAAAATAGATACAGAGTGGGCTGAGGAACTGCAGCAGGGGCTTCCCGCCATAAACCTAACAGCAAACACCGCTTTGATTACTGCTATAATAAACGATATTGGTGCTTACGACATATTCGCCCAGCAAGTTTTAGCCTTGGGTAAGAGCGGAGATGTGCTGATGTGCATTTCTACATCCGGAAACGCAGAAAATGTTTTAAGGGCTTCAAAAGTCGCAAAAGCGCTTAATATAAAAACCATAGGTTTAACAGGCAAGTCTGGAGGAAAACTTAAAGATACATGTGATTTGCTTCTGAATGTTGATGCAACAGAAACCTATTTAATTCAAGAACAACATATTAAAATATATCACAGGCTGTGCATATTAATCGAAGAAGCTATGTTTGAATAATAATATTAATTAAACCATTGTATCATTGGCATAAATAGAATAAATTAGGCCGTCGATAGAGTGCACTCGGACGCTTTGTTGTGTGTCTTTTGGCTTGAGAGCTTCACCCTCTTAAGCCAAAAATTTAGAAAATGCAAAGCTTCCAATGACTCTCGACCTTATCATTGGAAGCTTTTTACCATTGCGCTCATGGGACTTTGTCCCATGAAACTCTCTAATAATACCTTGTATAGATTCCAATAATAAATGCCTTTTTCTAAAAAATATAATATGAACGGAGCAATAATTGCTACAATAATCGTTATAATGCTCACATCATAAAATTTACCGTGAGATTATACAAGTATCATCCTTGCAGCAAACCTTGTTTTCTAAAGCGCACTCATAAAGAAATCTACTGTTAAGCTTACCTTTCCAATAAATCTCACATAAATCTCGCAGCACATTTTTAAAAACTATAAAAAGCTAAGCCATACGTAGAATTTTATAAAATTTTTTCTAAAAAATATTTTCCCCATGCGAGAGCCTCGCGGGCGTGGTTTTTAAGCCAAAATTCAGGTTTTATGGGGCTTGGTATGCCTTCTACCTCGCTAACGCCATAGTCTTTGGCAATTCTAATTGCTCTTGGCAGATGGTAGTCGCTTGTTACTATGGCAATGCTTGTATCGGGAGGAAGCATCTCAAGCGACTTTTTGATGTTTTCCTTGGTGTTCACACTGCTTTTTTCCTGAAGTATATGTTCAGCCGGCACGCCCTGCGCTACGAGCCAATCATACATAGCCTGGGCTTCAGGCACCGGCTCATCCTTTCCTTGGCCGCCCGTTACAACTATGTAACGCGGCTTTTCTTTATATGCTTCAAGCGCCTTTTGCAGTCTCCACTCAAGCTGCACGCTTAAATTTCCGTCTTCTTTTACCTGAGCTCCCAAAACAACAATCGCCTGCGCTTCTCCCTTTGCTTTTGGCAGAGTCAGCTCTAAAAACAGCTGGTAAACAAACATCGCTAAATAAATAATCAGAAAAAGAATAATCGGCCAAAAAATAAGTTTAATAAAAAATCTAAATTCGCTTATGCGTTTCTGTCTTGCCATATGTTTCTCCTTTTATTTGAGCAGATCATTTTCCTTGAAGCTGTAAGCCTGAGTGTTCGATATTATTATATGATCAACAGTATTTATGCCGAGATTTGCGCATAAGGACTGTATTTTATGCGTCATTTCTATGTCGTCTTTGGAAGGAAGCGCTTCGCCTTGCGGATGGTTGTGCGCAAGCATTACAGAATGCGCATTGGAGCCGAGCAGAAAGCTCATAAGCCTCCTTACGGATATAACAGCCAGTCCTTCATCTCCCGAAGCTATGCGTTTATTGGCTATCACACGGGCTTTAGCATCCAGCGCCACAGCTTCAAAATGCTCGTATGTTTCGCCTATAAGCAGGCTTCGCGCATACGACTTATACGCCTGCGTGTTTTTTAAAACAGCCTGCTCGCTCCTGCAGCTTACAAGATATGCCCGCATAAGCGGCAGCATAAGCATTATAAGCGTTGCGGCGCTGTCCCCCACGCCTTCTACTTCTTTAAGCTCCTGAATATTCGCTTCAAATACCTTGTGCAGACTTCCGAAGCGGTTAATTAAGGCATGCGCCGTTTCATTTGTGTCTTTGCGCGGTATTGCAAAAGTCAAAAGCAGCTCTAAAATTTCATGCTCTGAAAAACCTTCAAGCTTGACCTTTGCAAAGCGCCTGCGCAGCCTTTCTCTATGGCCGGCGTGCATTTCCTGCATTTTATCCACCTGCTTCCAGTACAAACAAAGAAATAGCGTCCTTCACTTCCTGCAAAGAAGTCAATGTGTTAAGTTTTCTCCTAAACTCGGAAGCGCCTCTTTCTCCCTTTATATACCATGCAAAATGCTTGCGCATTTCAAGCACGGCCCTATCTTCGCCCTTCCACATAGAAAGCAAATCGGCATGATAAATGGCGCATTCCGCCTTTTGTTTAATAGAAGGAGCTGTGTAAGGCTCACCGCAAATATAAGACATAATTTGCTTAAATATAAAAGGATTTCCCAATGCGCCCCTGCCTATCATAACGCCTGCGCAAGAAGTAGTTTTAATAGTATCGCAGTAATCGTCCAATGAAAAAATATCCCCGTTTGCAATAACCGGTACGGATACACTTTTGGCTACCCTGCCTATGGCTTCTCTATCAGTTTTTCCGCTAAACTGCATAGCTTTTGTTCTGCCGTGCACCACTATTTCATCGGCGCCTTCGCTTTCGAGCATTTTGGCAAAAGGCACTGCAACATCCTTGTCCCATCCTAAGCGTATTTTTACGCTAACTGGCACAGACACAGCTTTTTTTACAGCCGCCACGATGGCTGCCGCATTTTTAAAATCCCGCATAAGCGCCGCACCGCTTCCCGAACCTACTACCTTGTGCGCAGGGCAGCCCATGTTGATGCTTATGCCGTCAAAGCGCCCTAAGTCATTGATTTTTTTTGCAGCTTCAGAAAAAAAAGCGGGATCTTTCCCAAAAAGCTGAGCATAAAGCTCTTTTTCTCCTTTGAATCTTGCCAAAAGATGCCTATATGCCATGTTCTTTTTTGAAACGCTTATATAGCCTTGGGCAGATATCATTTCAGTTGTGCAGCGGCTTGCGCCCATCGAAAAACAAATAAGCCTGAAAGGCGCATCGCTTATTCCGGCTAAAGGCGCAAGCTGCACATTTACTGCTGCGGAAGAGCTTCCGTAAGCGTCATGTTTCGTATTCGCCATCTTCCGCCCTCTCTTGTAAGCACTATATCGTACCTGCCGCTCTGCCATTTTGGAACAGGCCACTGATCCTGCGGAGTGGTCGCCTTATAGCTTGAGCGTATCCTGCCGTCTATACGCGGTATGCTTTCAACAACCGTCGCCCTTGCGGTATCTTCCCAAGGCCAAGACCACATCCACTCCATTTTAAGCCTATGGTCTATGCCGGTAATGTCATAGCGCACATAAGGGTTTGTATCGTTCTTCAAGGTGTTTAGCACAGGATCTCTTGAAAGGTAGGTAGAAGAAAAGTAGCTGTCAAGCCGGCTTGGATCTTCCTCCATTAAAACGGTCTGCGCGCGCAGCGCCATGCCGTCTTTCAATATGATGTATATATTGGACATATTCATCGAAAAATAGAAAGAAATGGTAAACAAACCCAGCACCAATACTATTACAAACAGTTTGGACGCTATATACCATACCAGTCTGCGCAGATATTTCATGGTTTAGGGAAAAGCACCGTGCCCATGTTGTCGCCGCCGAGCACTTTTAATATATTCTCGGCCTTTTCAAGAGAAAACACGCGCACCATAGGGAACTGTTTATCCAAAAGCATTTGGAATGCGGAAGCGTCCATAACGCGCAAATCCTTTTCCAGCGCTTCTTTATAGCTTAATTTTTTAATAAGCTTTGCTGATTTGTCCGTGTTAGGGTCTGCCGTATAAACGCCGTCAACATTTTTGGCAAGTAAAAGCATATCCGCTTTAATTTCAAGGCAGCGCAATACAACTGCTGTATCCGTAGTAAAGAAGGGGCTTCCAAGGCCTCCTGCAAAAAATGTAATAAATCCGTCTTTTAAGGCTTCGTCCGCCTTGTCCGCTCTAAAGCCGTCGCACACGGAAGGCATATCTATTGCGCTAAATACCTTGGCTTTCCCGCCAGCGCGTATTATTGCGTCCTTCACGCAAAGGCAGTTTAACACTGTTGAAAGCATTCCCATATGGTCCGCCGTTATTGGGTCCATGTTTTTGCTTGCTCCCTTGCGCCCGCGCCAAATATTGCCCCCGCCTATAACAACCGCCACTTCAAAGCCTTTTTTTTGCGCTTCCGCCAAAACCTTTGCTACGGCGTCTATCTTGTTGAAATCAAACAGCAAACCCGAATCGCCCAAGGCTTCGCCGCTTAATTTGAGCATTACCCTTTGCATTATAACCTCCTTTAATAAAAAAGGGGTACTAAGTACCCGCAGAGTGTCTGTTGCACTCATGGGGCTTCGCCCCCTTAAACCCTAAACATTAATTTGTTTATAGTTTGAGATTACCAAGCACCCCTTTTTTTATTTTAATCAGTCTTTCTTCTTTGTCAGCGCTTCTATTTCAGCCTGCAAGTCGCTTTCTTTACGCTCTATGCCTTCGCCGCACTGATAGCGCACGAAACGGCGTATGGAGATTTTTTCTCCGCTTGCAAGGGTTGCTTCGTTTACAAGGTCTGAAACCGTAATATCGGGGTTCTTAACAAAAGGCTGTTCCATAAGGCAAACTTCTTTGTAGTATTTTTCAATTCTGCCTTCAACCATGCGCTCAACTATTTTTTCGGGCTTGCCTTCGTTTAGGGCTTGAACACGCAGTATCTCGCGCTCTTTTTCTATATTTTCCTTAGGCACGTCTTCCTTTGAAACAAACTGCGGGTTGCTGGCTGCAATCTGCAATGCCACATCGTGGCAAAGTTCCTTAAATTTATCTGTTTTTGCAACAAAGTCTGTCTCGCAGTTCACTTCTACGAGCACGCCTATTTTACCGCCCATATGTATGTAGCTGTCCACCATGCCTTCTGCGGCAATTCTTCCCGCTTTTTTGCTTGAAGCTGCCAAGCCTTTTTCGCGCAAAATCTCAACGGCGCGATCCATGTCGCCGTCGGCGGCTATTAAAGCCTTTTTGCAATCCATAAGACCTGCCTGCGTACGGTCACGCAGTTCTTTTACCATTGCGGATGTAACTTCCATATTTCCCTCCTGAATTAGTCTACTATAACTTCTTTGGCTTCTTCTGTTTTATTGCTTTCCTGGCTTGCGGCTTCCTGATAGCCTTGGCGGCCTTCTATTACAGCATCCGCCATTTTACCGGCTATAAGCTTGACCGCACGTATGGCGTCATCGTTGCCGGGTATCGGATAATCCACTTCGTCAGGATCGCAGTTTGTATCTATAATAGCAACTATCGGTATGCCGAGCGTACGCGCTTCAGCAACGGCTATATGCTCTTTCTTGGGATCTACTATGAAAACCGCTCCGGGCAGTTTTTTCATTTCGCGTATGCCGCCAAGGTTGCGGTTGAGCTTTTCACGCTCGTTTTTAAGAGTGGCTACTTCTTTTTTGGGAAGCAGCTCAAAGCGACCCTGTTCTTCCATTTCATCAAGCTTATTCAAGCGGTCAACCCTGGTTCTTATGGTTGCAAAGTTTGTGAGCATTCCGCCCAGCCAGCGGTTGCTTACATAGAATTGGTTGCAGCGCTGCGCTTCCTGCTCTATGCTTTCCTGGGCCTGCTTTTTGGTGCCTACAAACAGTATAGACTTGCCTTCTGATGAAATCTGACGAATAAAAGCGTACGCTTCTTCTATTTTGCGTACGGTTTTTTGCAGGTCTATAATGTAAATACCGTTGCGCTGCGTGAAGATATACGGTTTCATTTTGGGGTTCCAGCGTTTTGTCTGGTGCCCGAAATGAACGCCCGCTTCCAACAGCTGTTTCATTGAGATAACTGCCATAATACATTCCTCCTTGTTTTTCCTCCGCAGGCTTCATCGGTGAGCCACCCTGTAAAAGGGCACAAGCATCCCATTCACCCGCGTGCGTTATCTTGGGAATTATAGCATACACACACAATATGCGCAAGCAAAGCGGGAATGTTTTTAGGCAAGGGTGTACATTCGTCAATGATGTGAGACCGAAATAAAACGACGGTCTGTATAGCAACCCATCTAATAAGGTAAAGGCGTAACCCAAGCCCTGTTAGTATTGAATCATCTTTTTTAAACAGTATCGTTTGACAGTACATAGAAGATTCCCCAACCTATCACACTCATAAGTTGAACTATGCAGCTAATCTTTCATCTGCTTATGTAAATCATTGTAATATGAGAAACTTGAGTAATTATTAAAACGTTCTTGATCGGCTACGATGGATGCTATTTTTAATTGCCTTCCAGTTGCCATCATATTTTTTGTTCCATCGCATAAGCTATGCCTTGGATATATGGTATCACCTGCTTATGTCTTTAGTTTTACGATATAGTTTCACCGCATGAATGCATATTTGTAATTCATGTAGGAAACACTTTTTATGTTGTGTAATAATGTAAATGACGATTGTTCTCTTTTTAATAAATGTTTTATCCGGTTCAATTGTTTTTTCTTGGTTTCCAGTCTCGTATCCATTATAAGAGTACAAGCGCAAATCAAACAAAGCTTTCCGCGCCTTTACATTCCGCAAAAAACTGATTATACTGTCATATATAAGGAGGAGGCGCATGGATAATAATTATAATGCTCAGGCAATAGAAAAAAAATGGCAGGACATTTGGGAAAAGGAACGGGCTTTTGAAGCTAAGGACGATTATAGCTTGCCCAAGTATTACTGCTTGATAGAGTTCCCCTATCCTTCAGGGTCGGGGCTGCACGTGGGGCACCCGCGCAGCAACACCGCTATGGATATTATCTCCAGGAAAAGGCGTATGGAAGGCTACAATGTTCTATATCCTTTAGGATGGGATGCCTTTGGCCTTCCCACTGAAAATTTCGCCATCAAAAACCATGTTGCACCGCAAAAGGTAACGCACGAAAACATAAACCACTTCAGAAGGCAGCTTAAAATGCTGGGGTTCAGCTTTGACTATTCAAGGGAAATATGCACGACAGACCCTGAATATTACAAATGGACGCAGTGGATATTTTTACAGTTCTATAAGTACGGTCTTGCCTACAAGGCTGAAATGCCCATTAACTGGTGTACAAGCTGCAAAACAGGCTTAGCAAACGAAGAAGTGGTAAACGGCGTGTGCGAACGCTGCGGCAGCGAAGTAATACACAAGGTAAAAAACCAGTGGATGCTAAAAATAACTGCCTACGCGGAGAAACTGCTCGAAGGGCTCAATCATGTAGACTTTATTGACCGGATAAAGCAGCAGCAGAGAAACTGGATAGGCAAGAGCACAGGCGTTGAAGTGCAGTTTAAAATAGACGGAACCGATGAACAGGTTACAGTATTTACTACACGGCCGGATACGCTTTTTGGCGCTACATATATGGTTTTAGCTCCTGAACACCATCTTGTAGCAGAGCTTGCCGAAAAAATAGAAAACTATGACGAAGTCCTTCAATATAAAGATTACGCCGCTAAAAAAAGCGATTTTGAGCGCACGGAGCTTTCAAAAGAAAAAACCGGTGTGCCGCTTAAAGGAATATATGCCGTAAACCCCGCAAATAACAAAAAAATACCCGTATGGGTGTCGGACTATGTGCTTATATCCTACGGCACAGGCGCAGTTATGTCAGTACCCGCCCACGATGATAGGGACTGGGCATTCGCTAAAAAGTTTTCGCTTCCTATAGTGGAAGTAGTTAAGGGCGGCAATGTGGAAGAAGCCCCGTATACTGATGTTGAAAGCGGCGTACTTATAAACTCCGGCTTCTTAAACGGCTTGCAGGTTAGCGAGGCCAAGGAAAAAATAACATCGTTCTTGGAAGAAAAGCATATAGGCAAGCGCAAGGTAAATTACAAACTGCGCGACTGGGTTTTCAGCCGTCAAAGGTATTGGGGCGAGCCCATACCCGTTGTGCATTGCCCGCACTGCGGAATAGTTCCTTTAGATGAAAAAGACCTTCCGCTTTTGCTTCCTGACTTAGCTAATTACGAGCCTACGGACGATGGCGAAAGCCCGCTTTCCCGCGTTCACGACTGGGTAAATACCACCTGCCCCAAATGCGGCGCTCCCGCAAAAAGGGAAACCGACACCATGCCACAATGGGCTGGGTCGAGCTGGTATTTCATGCGCTATTGCGACCCGCACAACGACAAGGAATTCGCTTCTAAAGAAGCGCTCGATTATTGGATGCCTGTCGACTGGTACAACGGCGGTATGGAGCATACAACTCTGCACTTGCTTTACAGCCGTTTCTGGCACCTTTTCCTGCACGATTTGGGCTTGGTATCTGCACCGGAGCCTTACCAAAAGCGCACAAGCCACGGCATGATATTAGGCGAAAACGGCGAAAAGATGAGCAAAAGCCGCGGCAATGTTATCAACCCTGACGATATGGTAAACGATGTGGGCGCCGACGCTTTCCGCCTATACGAAATGTTCATGGGCGCCTTTGACCAGTCCATTCCGTGGAGCACAAATGGCGCGCGCGGCTGCCGCAGGTTCCTTGAAAGGGTTTGGCGCCTGCAGGACATGATTGTGCCTTCTGATGAGGTTCGCAAAGACATGCTCTACCATGTGCACAGCATGATAAAAAAGGTAAGCGAAGACTATGAAAGCATGAAATACAACACCGCCATAGCCGCCATGATGAGCTTTGTAAACGAAGCATATAACAAAAAAAGCATTACAAAAGGAGAGCTTAAATATCTTTTGCTCTTGTTAAACCCGGTAGCACCGCATATATGCGAAGAAATATGGCAGCGCCAGGGCTTTGGAGAACCTATTTTCAAACAAAAATGGCCTGAATATAATGAAAAATACCTTGTGCTGCCTGAAGTAGAAATAGCAGTTCAGGTAAATGGCAAGCTGCGCCTTAGACTCACCATTCCGAGCGATTTAGATCAAAGCGGCGCAGAAGAGCTTGTAAAGCAGAACGATAAAATACAAGAGCTTCTCAAAGGCAAAAATGCAGTTAAGACCATCTATATTCCAGGCAGGCTTATAAACATAGTCGCTAAAGATGTTTAAAATTTAAAACGCGTGGTAAAATCTTATTATAACCTTAAAGGTTTAATTAAAAAATGGTTTTAATATGATTTGAAAGGTTGGTTTTAAAATGTCAGTATTAACTTTAACAAAAGAAAATTTCGATAAAGAAGTGTTTCAGTCGGATAAGCCGGTTCTTGTGGATTTTTGGGCGTCATGGTGCGGGCCTTGCCGTATGATATCCCCCATTGTAGATGAAATAGCTTCTGAAAACCCGGATATCAAAGTCGCCAAAGTGAATGTAGACGAACAGCCTGCTCTTGCGCAGCAATTCGGCGTTATGAGCATACCTACCATAATAGCCTTTAAAGACGGCAAGGAAATAAACAAATCCGTAGGCGTGCGCTCCAAGCAGGACCTGGTTTCCATGGTTAAATAAATTTATTTTGCAGGCTGCCTTAAACGGCGGCCTTTTTTTATTTCTAAATTTTAAAAAAGCTCAAAAAAAGCTTATCCGGCATTGAAAAAAATTAAGCAATATGGCACAATATGCTTAACAGTTAATTTGAAAGGGGCATCAATATGAACGCAAAAGAAGCATTATCCCATGTAGACCACACGCTGCTCAAGGCAACGTCCACTTGGGAGCAGATAAAAGCGCTTTGTGAAGAAGCAATAAAATATGGCACGGCGTCGGTATGCATACCGCCAAGCTTTGTGAAAAGGGCTTCAGAAGAATACGGCGACAGACTGACTGTATGCACCGTAATAGGCTTCCCCTTGGGCTACAACACTACTGCCATTAAAAAAGCTGAAGTTGAAGACGCCATAAAAAACGGCGCCAAGGAAGTCGACATGGTCGTAAACCTGGGCGATGTAAAAGACAAGCGCTTTGACAAGGTGGAGCAGGAAATCAAAACGCTTAAAGAAGCCGCAGGAGAATGCATATTAAAAGTAATAGTTGAAACGTGCTATCTTACCGAAGAAGAAAAAATAAGGCTCTGCGAATGCGTAACAAACGCCAAGGCGGACTATATAAAAACTTCCACAGGTTTTGGCACTGCGGGTGCTGCGCTTGACGACATAAAGCTTTTTAAGCAGCACATAGGAAAAAATGTAAAAATAAAAGCTTCCGGCGGCATACGCACAAAAGAAGACATAGAAGCATTCTTAGCAGCAGGAGCAGACCGTATAGGCGCTAGCAGCGCTGTAAAAGCATACACAGAATGACGCAGCGGGAAATTTGGGCAAGCGATCCGTTTTTTGATGAGCAAACGCGCCAAGCCTGCGCAAAATTAAGCGCGCAGGAAGCTGAAAAGCTTTTTTCGGGCACTTTGCATTTTGGCACGGGCGGCCTTAGAGCCAAAATGAATGTCGGCACCAACAGCATGAACCGCTACACCGTAGGCCTTGCAACTCAGGCTCTTTGCAATCTATTGCTAAAAGAGTACGGAAAAAGCGTTTGCGCCGACCGCGGCGTGGCATTAGGCTACGATACCCGTATTAACAGCCGGCAGTTTGCGCATGCAGCAGCTCAAATACTTACTTCAAACGGAATAAAGGCTTATCTATCCAAGGAAGCCTGCCCTACGCCCATGCTCGGCTTTTCCGTAATGCATTTAAACTGTCTTGCCGGCATAGTAATTACAGCAAGCCACAACCCTAAAGAATACAACGGATACAAGGTTTATGACGAGGAAGGCTGCCAGCTTGTTCCAAGCAAAGCCAAAAAGGTAGCGGAATGCATGCAGGGTATTAAAGACATACGCTCCCTTAACTTTAATATGGATGAAAGCCTGCTTGTCCGGACGGATTTTACGGAGAGCTTTGTAGATGCAGTGCTCAATCAGCAGCGTTTGTTTGATTTAAACAAGAAACAAAGCTTATCCGTAGTATATACGCCTTTGCACGGCACGGGTCTTAAGCCCATTAGCGAAGCGCTTAAAAAAGCGGGCTTTGAAAATTTGCATATTGTAAAAGAGCAGGCGGTGCAGGACGGCAATTTCCCGACTGTCCCAACGCCTAACCCCGAAGACCACCGCGCGCTTATCATGGGCGTTAAATTAGCCAAAAAAACAAGAGCGGATATAGTGCTCGGCACAGATCCTGACACGGACCGCATAGGCATAAGCGTATTGCACAATGGCGAATACGTCTTTTTAAGCGGCAACGATGTAGGGGCGCTGCTTACGGATTATCTTTTAAGCATGGATACTAAAAAAGATAAGAGCCGCACCGCCGTTATAAGCACCATAGTTACAGGCGAACTTGGCAGGAAGATAGCCGAAAGCTATGGAGCGGCGCATTTTGCAACGCTCACGGGCTTTAAATACATAGGAGAAAAAATATCCCAGTTCAAAAAAGCCAGGGAGCAAAACGACAGTCAAAAAAGCTTTGATTTTCTTTTTGCCTTTGAAGAATCCTACGGCTACCTTGCAGGTGAACACGTTAAGGATAAGGACGCTTCAGTAGCCGCGCTTCTTATTTGCGAAATGGCGGCGCAGGCGAAATCCGAAAATATGACGCTCGTAGACAAGCTTAACTACCTGCATGAAAAGTACGGCTTAGAACTTAACGAACTTATAAGCTTCTCCCTTGAAGGAGAAAACGCCGCGCAGAATATGCAAGAAAATCTTAAAAAGCTGAGAAACAATAAAACACCGTTTAAAAACATAGTAAAAACCATAGATTTTTTAAGCGATGTCAGGCAAAAAGACGGTTTCGGGCTATATCCTAAAGAAAATGTGCTTAAGTATATTTTTGCAGACGGCTCTTGGCTTGCTCTGCGTCCATCGGGCACCGAGCCTAAGCTGAAAGCATATTTCTGCATTTCTGGTAAAAGCAAAAATGAAGCTCAAAATAAGCTCGACCGCCTTGCAGCGCAGGTGCGCTCCATATTCGTTTGACTTAATAAAGTTTGTTAATGTTAAAGGGACTGCAGCAAAAAACTTGCCGCAGTCCCTTTTTATGTTTTTTACGATTATGCAGAAACCGTTATGCCGTCAACAGCGGCATAGGGTACGGACATATAGCCCGTTTTGAGAGTTTCTTTTGAAAGCGCTGAAATTGAATTTAGCATCTCGGCAAGGTTTCCTGAAATCATGGTTTCCGCGGCGGCCTTTGCGATTTTGCCGTTTTCTATTATAAACGAGTTCTTGGCTACGCCGGAAAATTCGCCGTTTGATGCCGGCATGCCGCCGGAAAAGCGGCCTACAAGGAGGCCTTTGTCTATGCCGGAAACAATATCGTCCAGGCTTTTATCCCCTGCGTTAACTATAAGATTGTTTCCATCGTTAGGCGAGCGCTTAAGCCCTAATTTATTCGCAAAATAAGCGGAGAGCATAAAATTTTTAAGCACGCCTTCCTTTATTATGCTGTATCCCTTTGCTTCATAGCCTTCTGAAGTATACATGTCGGGGCATACCATTGTTTTATTGTATGGATCAATAGATATTGTAAGCATTGAAGATGCTACGCTTTTATTTAGGCTGTCCTTCCATATGCTTGTATTTTCCAGCAAGGAGCTTCCTGAAGCGAACGCTCCCAAAGCGTATGAAAGCAGCGTATCAAAGCACGAAGGCGCAAGCACCACAGGGTACACGCCTTTGCCGGAAAAAACTTCGGTATGCACGCTGTTTGATGTGTTTTCAAGCAGCGTTTTAAGGTCCGCAAGCTCAATAAACGGCTTATCCAAATCGTAGCTTAAAACCGTGCGGTAATTCATGGAAGAGCTCTTGCCGCCGTCCCTTCCTATTATGTTGGCGCTTACAACATAACAGGACATATCTGTATCAAATCTCACGCCGTGGTTGTTTAGATACAGCCCTTTTGAACTTTCGTGGGACACGACAAGTTCCATAACGCTTGCGTTCGGGTAGTCTTTTTTTACGGTGTCCAGCAGTTCTTTAGCCCTAAAAAACATCTTTTCCTTATCGTAGGGCTTTCCAAACGTGTACGACTTTTCAACGGGTTCTCTGCTTATTTCCCAGGCAGGGTCTTCGTTTGCGCTTTTAGCGGACAGCAGCGCTTCCTCTACGGCTTTATCCACGCCTTCTTTTGTTATATCGTTGCAGGCAACGGTGCCTTTTTTGTTGCTGGCTATGCACGTTAAGCCTAGTCCCTTGTCCGCCGTTGTGCGCAAAAGGGAAAACTCGCCTGTTTCCGCGTTAAGTTCGTTTTTTATGCCTTCGTGGCAGGACACGCTTATGTCATCAGCGCCGCCTTTTTCAAGACTCTCAATTGCGTAAGAAGCTATTTCATACGGAGTTTTCATCTATCTTCCTCCTATATTGATTTCGCATTTTATGGCAGGCCCTCCAAGGCTTACGGACATCATCTGCTTTTTGCCGCAGAAGCCCGAAGAAAACATTTGTACATTATTGCCTACCATAGAAACTGTTTTAAGCATTTCAAAAGCCACGCCGGATACGGTGGTATCTGCTATCGCTCTGCCTATTTTGCCGTTTTTAATTTCATATCCGCAAGTAATGCCAAACATAAATTCTCCCGTTGTATCCGCCTGGCCGTTTCCGCTCGTAAGCAGGTAATAGCCGTCGTCTATTGAAGAAATCATCTCTTCAAGGCTGCTTTCGCCCGGCAAAATAAATGTATTCCGCATGCGCACAATCGGCTCGTCGTTAAAAGCCCATGCCCTGGCATTTCCCATAGGCTGTATGTTAAATACATTTGCAAGCTCTCTATTTGTCATATAGCTGCGCAGCATGCCGTTTTCTATTAACACGCAGTCTTTAGCTAAAGTGCCTTCATCGTCAACATATACTGGAAGCGGCACCTTTTTGCCAAAAGCCGTGTGCGCAAAGTCTACCAAGCTTACAAGCGGGCTTGCGACCTGCTGGTTTAAAAGCTTTGAGGCAACAGAACCGGCTAAAACCAGGTCCGCTTCAACCGTATGCCCAACAGCTTCATGCGCCAGCATGCCCGCAAGCTCGCTTGATAAAATGCAGGTCTTTTTGCCTGCCTTGGCATACACGCCTTCAGTTTTTTTGATTAAATGCTCATACAGCTCGTCCAGCTGCGGAATAAGATTGGCAGGCTCGTCAAAGTTAACGTCAAAAGTGCCGCCGCTGCCTGAAGTGCAAAACAGCTCTACAGGTTTGCCGTCCTTCCCCTCGGCCGATAGAAAAATATACACATATCCCCTCGGGGCTACAATGCTGGCAGAATACCCATCCGAAGTCTGAATAATCTTTTCCTGGGAATCGCAGGATACTACTATGGTTCTTGACAGCAGCTTGTCGTAGCGCTTTTCAATAAGGCTGTCAAGCTCTTTCATAAAGTCTATATATACTTGCTGCGGCAAATCTTTCATTTCGCCGTCAGCGGGACGGCTGCCCTTATCTATTGCAGCTAATCCCTTGCTGTCCTTTTTTGCGCGTTTAGAAAGAAAAGCCGCATTATCGCTTGCTGCGTTAATTGTGCTTACAATGGCTTCTTTGCTTAAATCCGTCGACGAAGCAAAGCCGTACATGCCATCTTTATAAACCCTCGCGCAAAGGCCTTTCGATTCGCTGCGAACGTTGTTTACAAGGTTTCCCTTGAGCATGGTGGCCCTGCGCGTACGGTTGCGCTGCATGCGCAGTTCCGTAGAAGCGCCCGCCACAAAATGCTCTTTCGCTAAATGCATAAGTTCGTTTTGCAATGTTCTCTCCTCCTTAATTTGTACATTTTAACATTTATGAGTCTTAAAAACAATTGCGATCGTTCCGATATGGTGTTGTATGTTTAAAAAAACTTTTCACACGGAAACATAGCTAAACATTCCCAATATATACATATTTTAACTTTTCTTCAGCCAGTTTTTTCATATTATAAAGAAATTCCAAGTCAGTTGGGATTTTGTCCCGCATCTTCCATTGAGGGAAAAAACGGCTTATGTGGTAGGGAATTTCTTCTCCGCGGCCTCCGTTAAGCGAAGCAATAAAATCAACCATATCGCTTATCTCTTTTTCATTATCGTTAAGCCCCGGAACTACTAAAGTCGTTATTTCCACATGGCATACAGCAGCTGATTTTCTTATAAAATTCTTTACCAATTCTAAATCTCCGCCTAAAATTTTAGAATATGTTTCCGGCCGAAAAGACTTTAAGTCAATATTCATTGCGTCCATAAAAGGAAGAATTTGGTCAAGGGCATAATCGGTAAAGCTGCCGTTAGTTACCAAGACATTTTTCATGCCCGCTTTATGTATAAGGCGGGCCGTATCCCTTACAAATTCCATACCTACCATGGGTTCATTGTATGTATAGGCAAGGCCTATATTGCCGCGGCTTTTTAATAAAACAGCCAAATTCGCAATTTCTTCCGGGGTCATTTTTTTAGCAGGGAGATTGATGATGCCTTTTGTGCCTTTAAAAATAACCTTCCCATCGGAATTTTTCCTGGCGCAGGAAATTTCAGAGTTCTGGCAAAAAGGGCATATTAAATTGCAGCCATAGCTGCCAACTGAAAGAATATTAGTACCAGGCATAAAGCGGTTTAGGGGTTTCTTTTCAATAGGATCTAAGGCAATAGAAGTAATTTCTCCGTAATTATCGCAAACGATTTTTCCATTGCTGCAGGTTCTCGCTCCGCAAAGGCCTGTCTGCCCTTCTTTCAAGCTGCAGCGGTGGGAACATAAGTTGCAGACAGCTATGTTTTGTTTATTCATGGCGAATCACGCGGAAACGCTCCAACTGCACCGGAACTCCCCGAGGGATTCCCGCCTTGGATCTGGCGATATCAATTTGCTGTTCGACCGTATCAACCCCTTCCAAATTAGGAAGAAGAAGCCCGCGGCGCCCTCCCCTGCTTACCACAACCCCGTAAATTTTAGGATCTAACTTTTCTTTTGATTCTATGGCTTCCATTTCCCCTAAAACATCAACGGAGTATTCCAAAGACGAAAGCTCATCCGGATGAACCGGGTTAAAGCGCGGATCCCGCGTGGAAGCAGAAATTCCGTTTTCTATTATTTCTTCGGCAACGGAATCCATTACCGGATGAATGGTGCCTATGCAGCCCCTAAGCTGTCCATCTTTGTGAAGAGAAACGAAAACCCCCGCCTTGGTCTGCGTCATTTCTTTAGGCAGGTCTTTAGGCATAGGCAAAGGAATCCCGTTAATAACATAATGCTCAACGCTGGCGCGCGCCAAGCGGACATAAGGATCCTCGGAAGCTTTTTTGTGCATAATAGCCTGCACCTTTTCTTTTTCCCATTGATCAAGAAAATTCCGCTTGGGGTCTTCTCCCATTACCGTATAAAAACACAAGCCGTAACCCACTCCCGTTGCTTCTTCCAAGGTAAGCGGCTCTGCATTGACCGCTTTTTTATCCAAAGCCCCCGCCATAATAGTAAAGCTCCTATGCCCGCATTCGGCCGCCTGTTCTAAAAAGCTTTCTTTAAAATTCAAGAAAGCCTTAAAATCCGCCTGGCCTGCAGCTTCCATTAGCATTGCATCGTATTCAGGGCCTTTGGGATCATAACCGTAAGGTCCTTCAGATTGCGTTTTATGCGATAAATCTCCCGAAGCCACATAAAAAACCCGTCTGTTAAGCTTCTCTGCTGCTTTTTGCATCATCATTCCAAGCCGGTAGTGATCCGCTAAGGAACATCCCGAAAGACCAACCCTGATTATTTTAAAATTTTTATAGTATTGTCTAATAAAATAAAGCGGCACCATGGTGCCATGGTCTAAGGAAGGATCTCTTTCCCCCAAGGTACCTGCCGGAAAATTGAGAGCTTTTGCTTCAGCGCAAATTGTCCGGCTAAGTTCCCGGTCGTATTCAACATTAATGTGCACCTGCGGGGCTCCAAACTGGCTAAGCGAACCCCTGGCTTCTTTCCCGGGCGATATATGAAAATAATCTTGATACATTACCGTATGCGGCGATGAAATAACCAAGGTTTCCGGCTGCATAGCCGCAATTTTTTTAGCAACTTCGCGGTAAGAATGAATGGTTTTATGAACGATCTCTTCTTCCCCTCGCCCTACTTCATGAACGATTAACGGCGGATGGGGAACTATAGCTGCGCCGATAATAGACATAATTTACCTCCTTTGCAAATTATAATTCGGGATTGATTATTCGTCTGCCTTTATTCTAACAGCTTACTGAGAAAATAAAAAGGCATGCCTCAAGTTTATACTATATTGCATTAAAATATGCCTAAGCCATCTGCCGTATTAATGCCCTTAATTATTTTTTTTGAAGATTAACTAAGCATCAAACACATCAAAATGTATGTAAATGAATTTTTACAAGAAATCTTATAAGAAAGTTTTCAATTTTTGATAGGCCATTTCCCATTCGGGAGTATGGTTTGGCATATAGCTTTCAACTTTTTCCGTTTGGCGAACGATGCTGCGCAGTTTCTCTATGCTGTTTATATCGCCTAATGCCATAGCCTGCGCGAGCAGGTTTCCTACCGCTGCGCCTTCAACCGGGCCTGTTACAACCGGACGGTCTATGGAATCGGCAGCGAACTGATTGAGCAGCTTGTTTTGAGTGCCGCCGCCGACTATGTTCAGCTTGTCCACGCTCTCGCCTTTGATTTCTTCCAAACGCTCTAGCGCCCAGCGGTATTTTAGCGCGAGCGATTCATAAATGCAGCGTGCTATCTGTCCTACGGTTTCAGGCATGGGCTGCGATGTTTTTTGGCAGAATGCTTGAATTTTTTCAACCATTTGCCCGCCCGCAAAAAATTCTCCCCAGTCAGGATTAATCACGGAGCGGAACGGCTCTGCCTTTTCAGCTTCCCTAACAATTTCATCCCAGCTTAGTTTGTTGCCCTGTCTTTGCCATCCGCGGCGGCATTCCTGAATGAGCCATAAGCCCATAATGTTTTGAAGAAGGCAGAAGCCGCCCTGAACCGTGCCTTCGTTGGAAAAATTCGCTTTGCGAGCAGCGCTTGTAAGAATCGGTTCGTCTGTTTCCACGCCAAACAGCGACCATGTGCCGCTTGAGCAGAATGCAAAATTGCCGTCGCCCGGTATTGCCGCTATGGCGGACGCTGTGTCGTGCGTGCCGACGGCGGCAAAATTCGCTTGATTTAACCCCAACTCTTTAGCAAGTTCAGGACGCAGCCTGCCGCGCACGGAACCGGCGCGGTCTATTTTAGTAAATATTTTCCTTGGAAAATCAAGCTTATCTATGATTTTCCAATCCCAGTCCTTAGTCTTAGGGTTGTGCAGCATGGTCGTTGTTACATTTGTATATTCAGAGCTTATTTCGCCTGTAAGAAAATAACCAAGAAGATCAGGCATTAAAAGCATGGTCTCCGCGTTTTGCAGCGACGCATCGCCTTCCCGTCTGCGTCGATAAAGCTGAAAAATCGTATTAAAGTTCACGGCGGCAATGCCGGTGCGGGCAAACAGTTCTTCAAACGGTATAGTTTTCCACACTTCCTCCATATCCTGCTCCTTAGAGCAGCGATAGGCGCGGGGGTTTGCAAGCAGATGCCCGTTTTTATCAAGCAAGCCGTAGTCAACGCCCCATGTGTCTATGCCAAAGCAATCAAGCGGTCCTAAATTCGCCTTTTTAAACGCAAGCAGGCCAAGCTTAAGCTGACTGTATAAACAAGGCAGATCCCAATAAAATACGCCGTCTTTTTCTATATAGTGGTTTTCAAAGCGGTGCAGCTCGCGCATGTCGAGCTTATCTCCGTCAAGCTGACCTAATATAGCGCGGCCGTTGCTCGCGCCAAGGTCGAATGCTAATAAGTTGCGCATAGCTTACCTTTCTAAAAATATCGGGCAGGCGTTTGCCTGCCCAGTGTAAAAATTCATCGGATATTTCTGTACATAGGGCCATAGGCGGCGCAGGCGCGATAATCCTGCCCTTCCTTGTCCATCCCGAAGGCGTTCCACGCAGCCGGGCGGAAGATATCCTTATTTGGAACATTATGCATGCATACTGGAATGCGCAGCATAGAGCACATTGTGATTAAATCGGCACCTATATGCCCGTAGGATATGGCGCCGTGGTTTGCGCCCCAGTTTTGCATAACTTCGTAGGCGGATTTAAATGAAGAACCCTCCTTGCCGTCGCAGCGCGGGGTAAACCAGGTGCAAGGCCATGTGGGGTTGGTGCGTTCCATAAGCGTATCGCTGACGTTTTCCGGCAGATGGACCGTCCAGCCTTCTGCAATCTGCAGCACAGGGCCTAAACCTTTTATAAGGTTAAGGCGAATCATAGTGGCAGGCATTTCAGCCCTTGTTACAAAGTGGCTGGAGAAGCCGCCGCCGCGGAAGTTATCAAAGCCAGCTTCGCACCATACCGTGGCTTCGGTCATTTTTTTAATGTCTTCATCTGTAACTTCCCACCACTGTTTCATTACGGCATTTCCGTTTTCGTCTTTGCATTCGCCGCAGGCATCAAGGCAGGCAGCGCCTGAATTAAGCAGGTGTATAATGCCGCCGTTTTCTTTCGCTTTTCCTTCTAAATCGTAGCCTGCGACTCTCTTTGTGGCTTCTGGCGACCAGTAGGTGCGTACATCTGCAAATATCTGCGCACGGTGGGTAAGCAATCCCATAAAGAGCATGCCAAGCCCGTTTAAAACGTCGTTTTCAGTCGCAAAGACCATGGGTTCTTTCTTTCCGTCAAAATCGAAGGACGAGTTGAGTATAGCTTCCGGATAATCGCAGTTGGGCCAGTGATCCGTCCACTGACGCTGCCCCTGAAAGCCTGCGGCAATAGCGTTGTGGCCGACCTTTTCTTCTTCAAAGGCATCGGGAAGCCGGTCGTTGCCCTGCATCAGGTCCTTGATGATGCAGTACATCTTGATAGTAAACTCCCATTGTTTTTCTTTTTCTTCCGGCGTGAATTTTATGCGGCGCGTTTCGCCGAGAAATTGAACGGACTCTGGGTTGTCGTCGCGCCCTTCCTTGCAGTGCTCCTTGGTCCATTTAAGGGCTTTTTCATAGTCGCTTTTATTGTAAATGCCTTCTTCAATTCGGCGGAGAATTTCAACCTCATCGACGGATTCCACGCGAAGCCCAAGATAATCTTCCATGAATTCGTAGTCAATCATGGAGCCGCCTATGCCCATGCACATGGAGCCTATCTGCAGGTAGCTTTTGCCCCGCATAGTGGCAACAGCTACCGCAGCCCTGCCAAAGCGAAGCAGCTTTTCTTTCACATCTTCCGGAATTTCCGCCACCTGATCTCTATCCTGCACTTCACGGCCGTAAATGCCAAAGGCAGGCAATCCCTTTTGGGCATGCGTTGCCAGCACGGAAGCTAAATATACGGCGCCCGGGCGCTCGGTGCCGTTGAAGCCCCAAACGCCTTTTATGGTCATGGGGTCCATATCCATGGTTTCGGAGCCATAGCACCAGCAAGGCGTAACGGACAGCGTAACGGCGACTCCTTCTCGCCTGAACTTTTCAGCGCAGGCGGCCGATTCCGGCACACGGCCGATTGTAGAATCGGCTATAACTACTTTAACGCGTTCGCCGTTTGAGTAGTGCAAATTTTCTTCAAACAGCTTTTTCGCCGCCTCGGCCATCGCCATGACCTGGTCTTCCAAGCTCTCGCGAAGCTGCATAGGGCCGCGGCGTCCGTCAACAATGGGACGGATGCCGATTGTGGGATATTCGCCGACATAACGGTTTTTTGCCATATTTTTCTCCTTTGTAAATGCAATTTGCAGTGGAATATGCGAATGCATTCCACCATATTTTTTTGGAGCTTGGCTAAGCATAAAAACAAAATCGTCTTACGACAAATTGTCCTAATACGCTTTATCGACAGCACGATAGTTTGTCCTGCCCTTTTTATAAGCAAGCTCTATATTATAATTGTAACATGCTTAGGCATATACATCAAGAATCAGTTTTTACTTTTGTATATCATTAAATAAATTCAATCGTTTTTGCTGCTCGAATAGCAGCATATTTAAGCGCGGCATGTCTGCTTTGTATTTTAATTCTATATTTTAACTTTTTAAATTCAGCCTTTTCAATTGACAGTATATAGCGCATAATGTAAAATGCTTTTGCATAGGAGGGGGATATGAGCAAGAACTTAGAAGAACAAAAACGCGTGTACGAGGGCATAACCTATTTTGACAGAGGCACAGTAAGCGGCGAAGACGGAAGACGCTATGACCGTTTCGCAATACAAACGCATTTTGTGCAGGTTGGCGAAAGCATGGTCGACTTGGTTGAAAAATATGTAGCGCCACTTTACCGCCCGGGCGACTGCCTGTCTTTTGGCGCTAAGGTTATGGCTATGTGCACCGGCAATGTGCATAAGAGAGAAGACGTAAAGCCGGGTTTTTTTGCCAATCTTATGTGGCGCTTTGCTAGCGAAAACTCAACGGGAATAGGCATGCACGAGCCTCATAAGCTGCAGCTTGTAATTAACCAGTGCGGCCTGCCGCGCGTGCTTGGGGCTGCGTTTCTATCCGCCATTACCAAGCCTTTTGGCGTAAAAGGCGTGTTTTACAAGGTATGCGGCAACGATATTGCCGGCATAGACGGTTTTTACGACCGCTCCGATTTTGACATATATAAAGATCTCGCTCTTGTAAATCCGCCAAACGGAGATGAACTATGCAACGAATTATACGAAAAAACAGGCATACCCACTGTGCTTATGGACGCAAACGACTTTGACCGCAATGTAATAGGCATAAGCAAGTCCTTCCCGCTGAACAGCCAGGAATTGCAGGACGCCATGCAGGATAACCCTTCAGGCCAGGGGGCAGAACTTACCCCTCTCATACTCATAAGGCCGCTGTAAATGCTTAAAACCCCAAAAAACAGGGTATAATATATATGAAAGGCAAAGGTGAAATCATGGAAGTATTAGTAGAAACATCAGCAAGACACGCGCATGTAACGCAGGAGCATCTTGAGGTGCTTTTTGGTAAAGGGGCAACTCTTACACATAAGAAAGATCTTTCGCAGCCCGGACAGTTCGCCTCCGAAGAAAGGATAAAGGTTGTAGGCCCAAGAGGCGAATTAAATGTTCGCATTTTAGGGCCTTGCAGGAAGCAGACCCAGGTGGAGGTTTCATTTACAGATGCAAGAAGCTTAGGCATCACACCGCCCGTTCGCGAAAGCGGCCATTTGGAAGGCTCTTCTCCATGCAAAATAGTAGGCCCTAAAGGCGAAATAGAATTAAAAGAAGGCTTAATCGTAGCAAAGCGCCACGTGCACTTAGTGCCTGCAAGCGCTGAAAAATTAGGCGTTAAGGACGGGCAGATTGTAAGCGTAAACATAAACAAAGGCGGCCGTGCTTTAACCTTTGGCGACACCGTAATACGCGTAAACGAAAACTACGCAGACGCTATGCATATAGATACGGACGAGTGCAACGCCGCCGCGGCTTTTGGCGAAGTGTACGGCGAAATAGTTCTGTAAAAGGCCTAAAATTCATATAGGTTTTAGCGTAAATATATAAGCCTGTTTATAGCAAATAAATGCTTTAAGCAGGCTTTTAAGTATAAAGCTAAATGCATATGCCGCTTGTGCGTAAAATACAAGCGGCATATATAAAATTTTATTTTAAATTAATAATCCAGAGCAATCAGTTCTTGGTAAACGCCAATTTTATTGATTTCATAAGGCCTATCTTGTTGCCGTAGTTTAAAGTGCCCTGGCGGTATATGCGTATGGAAAGCATGGCTAAAAGCACGGTTGTAACAAGCAGAAGACCGCCGCTTAAAAGGTACTGCCATACAGGCACCGCGGAAACGGCAAACCTAAAAGGCATTACCATAAGGCTTGTAAAAGGTATTATTGAAGTTATTACAACAAACAGGCTGTCCGGGTCCTGCATTGCAAAGGAAGCCGAAAAATAGCCCAACACAAACAGAAAGGATATTGGCCCCGTTGAAGAAGCAACATCTTCTACCTTGCTCACAGTTGAACCCAAGGCTGCGTATAAAAACAAGTAGAGAATATAGCCCGTTATTGTAAAGTACAGGTAGCTTATTATATATTCGCGCGTCAAAGTGCCGCTTAGAGCCGATAAAATATATTCAGGCATTAGCTCCTTATTTATTGTAAAGCCTATAAAGCCCGCAAGCGCTATTATGCTCATCTGAATGACGGCGGATAAGCCGCTTGCCGCAACCTTGCCTAAAATAAGGTTTGACGCCTTGGTTGATGTAATTAGCAGCTCCATAGTGCGGCTGTCTTTTTCCCTGGCTATTATAGTGCTTGTTACATTGCCGTACATAAGCACAAGAATATAGACGATAAACAGAAGTATAAACGCAACCATAGTATTGCTGGATCTGTCTTTGCCAAGTAT
>JBMNUE010000006.1:0-27933 GCA_050946095.1 Christensenellales bacterium | reverse complement strand
CGGGTGCAAACAACCCATTTCTGAAACGCTACGTCGGCCCCGATGACGGAAAGCTCGGAAAGAATCAATACAATAACCACTGGAATCAGCCGATGGACAGGCAGGTCTGTGTGCATGGGTTCATCGGAAAGCTCGAGGACGGAACTATTGCCACCTATCAGACACTTCCTTGGGATCACCGAGGTTGGCATGCTGGGGGAGCGGCCAACAACACCCACACCAGCTTTGAAATTTGTGAGGATGGTCTGAATGACGAAAGCTACCTGAAGGCGGTCTGGAAAGAAGCGACGGAGCTTTGCGCTTATCTCTGTAAACTCTACAAACTCGATCCCATGAAGGACGGCGTGATCATCGGCCACTATGAGGGGCATCAGCGTGGGCTTGCTTCCAATCATGGCGATCCAAGACACTGGTTCTCTCGCTTTGGAAAGAGCATGGATGATTTCAGGCGTGACGTAAAAGGCTTGATGAACACAGCAGAAAACGAAGAAAAGCCGAAGCCTGCTCCAAGCGAGGACTATCCAGCAAAGCTCACAGAGGGCTATTACCGGGTACGCAAGTCCTGGGCAGATAAGAAAAGTCAGCTCGGAGCATATAAGGTGCTCGCCAATGCTAAGAAAAAAGTGGATGAGAACAAAGGCTATTTCGTTTTTGCCGAGGACGGCACGAAGATTTATCCAAAAGAAGCATCTGTACAGCCCTCTGAAACCGGACAGGTTCATATCGTCAAAAGCGGCGACAGTCTCTGGAAGATTGCCAAAACCTACCTTGGGGATGGAAGCCGCTATCCGGAAATCAAGCTCCTGAACGGTTTGACCTCGAATGTCATCTATGCCGGACAGAAGCTGAAGCTTCCTGTATCGGCCTATCTGAAGGTCGGCGACAAAGTGAAAGTCACGGCTTCCCGCTACGCTACGGGAGAGACAATCCCCGGCTGGGTCAAAGATCGGACGCATACCGTCTCACAGATTGAAAAGGACAAAGTCCTGCTCGGATGGCCGGACGGCATTGCTTCCTGGGTGCCTCTCGATGGCGTGAAGAAAATATAACTACAAAACTTACCCTGCGATCTAGGCACATTTCTGGAGCTTGGATTGTAGGGTTTTTATTATCAGATAATATTTTTTCGAACATCCAATAAATAATACTTGACTTGTGCCTTAGGCGCAGGTTGATAGTATTACTAGGAGGTATTGATATGAAAAGTAACGAAGTGCAAAAAGAGACGGGACTAACTCGAAAGGCCATTGAATATTATGAACTTCAGGGTTTATTAGAACCGAATAGAGATGAAAACGGCTACCGTAACTATAGCGACTCAGATGTACAGATGCTGAAAAAGATTAGTCTTTTTCGTCAACTGGGTTTGAATCTAACTGAAATTGTAAAAATCGCAAATAGTGGGAGCGAAAAACAAGCTCTGGCTGATATTGTCAGAGATAAGAGTATCCGACTTGAAATAGATCAAAAACGACAAGAACTCTTATCTTCTCTCATGAACGGCATGCTGCTCGATGATCTGCCAACACAATTAAAAGCAATAGAAGCGCAAGAGGCAATTTACGAGCGCTTATGCAGAACGTTTCCGGGTTATTTGGGGCAAAGCTTGTTTATCAACTATCGGCCCTACCTGCAAGGAACGATCGTGACAGAGGCACAGCAAGAGGCTTATGATAACTATGTAAACTTCCTAGATCAAATGCCGGACTTGAAATTAACTCAAGAAGAACAGGAGTTTATGGAAGAAGTTTCTTCTGAAATAAGCCTAGAGATGCTCGATAGAATTAATGCTGGTAAAACATCTGCAATTGAAAACACACAGAAGTGGCTTGAGGAAAACGCAAGTATAATAAGTGCTTATGAGCAGATGAAAAACTCTGAGGAGCTGAAATCACTTCCTATCTGGTCTATACAAAAGAAGTTGAAAGCCCTAATGGCAGAATCGGGCTATTATGAAATAGCTATTCCACTGCTTAGGCAGATGAGTCCTGCTTATGATGAATACTACAATAAACTTCTTAAATCGGAAGATGATTATCAGCAATGGATGCAGAATAATAACTAACGAAATAAAACCTCAACAAACTACACGAAATCCATACAAGCGATACGAAACACCAAACTAACCACACGAAACAAAATCAGCCTTTCACATTTTGCACCCGCTTGCACCCATGCACCTGCCGCAAGTGGATTGTATTCGTTTTGGTGTACGATGCCATAAAAGAATGCCGTTGCGAGTTTTACAGCAGCGGCGTTTATTTTTATAAACATTTAATAATCAATACTCAAGCTGTCTGCAAGTTAAAGGATATATCATCGTGTGTCTTTTCGCTTGGGAGCTTTGCTTTATTCAAGCTAAGAATGCAAAGAAATGCACAGCTTTAAATTCCCCGCGGTAGAAGCTCCTTAAGCTTTTCATGATTATGTTTATGGGGTCGCCTATTTTTATCCCCTAAACAATACTTTGTGTTTTTAGGCAAGACCATTTGTAATATGAGGACTTAAATAGTAAAATAATATCATCAGGATATCCTGAAAATTATATTTTATGGAAGGTGCGTTATGGGTAAACACAAAAACAGCGAAAATAATGAAAAAAGTTCATCGAGTCTTCCAATTGCGATGTGCTTTGGCATAGCGATTGGAACGGGTTTAGGCGCAGCTATGAATAACATAGGGCTATGGCTGCCGGTAGGCCTTGCCTTAGGTGTAGCCGTTGGTGCTGGGCTGAACAGCAAAGGCAAAGAATAAAAATTAAACCACAGCTTTTAAGAAGTGAATCTTTTCCAATATACAAAACCATGAAAAGACGAATAGCTGTCGTTTATAATAGACAAAAACCCTAAAATAAGAACGACTGTCGCTTATAATAGACAAAAATACGGAAATATGCTGAAATGTCGACTATAATAGACGGCAGGCGATGTAAATGATTATTAGAGAAAAATACCTAAGGCAGATACGGCCCTTTTATAATAAAGACATAATCAAGGTGATAACCGGCTTTAGAAGAAGCGGAAAGTCGGCGCTTTTACAGCAGATAAAAGATGAAGTGGCGGGCGATTATAGCCATGTTCTAATGATAAATTTTGAAAGCCACTTGTTTTCCGGAATTTTGCAGCATGAAAAATTGAATAGCTATGTGTCTAATTTTGCCGAAGGGAAAAAAGGAAAGCTGTATCTTTTCTTTGATGAAATACAGCTTGTTGACCAATGGGAAAAGAGCATCAATTCTTATCGCGTAACCTACGACTGCGATATTTACATTACAGGTTCTAACTCCAACCTGCTTTCATAGGAGCTGGCCACACATATAGCGGGCCGTTATGCGGCTTTTACTATATATCCTTTTAGTTTTTCCGAGTTTAGGCAAAATGGCCAAAGCTTTGATAAGTTCTTGCTCTATGGAGGTATGCCTTACCTTAATCAATTAAACTACAACCAAGAGGCCGCTAAAGTATACCTAAATGATGTGTATAACTCAGTAGTATTAAAAGATATTATCAGCAGAAATCAAATACGGTATGTTGATTTATTGCAAAGACTTGTTAAATATATACTAATAAACAACGGCAAGGTTTTTCAGCCCGCTCGTTGGAAAAATATTTTAAATCTGCAGGCAGAAAGGTTTCTGTGGATACTATTCTTAACTATCTTTCTTATTGCGAAGAAGCTTTTTCAACGTATCCTCTTAAAAGCCGGGATATGAGGAGCAAGAAATTTCTTGCAGCAAATGATAAATACTATATATTCGATCACGGCCTAAGACTTCCCTTGCTTGCCAATCCTCTAAAGGATATTGAGCTGATCCTTAAAAATATTGTGTTTATGGAAAGCATCAGAAGAAGCTACCGGGTTTGTGTGGGAAAGGCGAATGGGAGAGAAATTGACTTTGTTTTGTATAAAGGCGACGAAGCTATTTATATACAAGTCGCCTATATACTGGCTAATGAGTCTGCAATTGAAAGAGAATTTGGCGTTTATAATTTAATCCAGGACAATTTTAAAAAATATGTAGTTTCCATGGATAAGGCGGATTTTAGCCAATCCAGAATAATTCATAAAAATATAGAAGAGTTTTTAGAGATGGAAGAATGGTAGCAGATAAAGCCTTTGCGTTTAAAGCGTTATGCATAATATAAACTACAGCAAATAAGATTTTTCTTTTTTATCTGGAAAAATAAATGTAAAAAAGGCGTAAAATGAAAGAACAAGTTATTAAATTTGAAAAAATCCTAAATAATTCCGAAGAAACGCTTAAGGCGCTTAATAAAGCCTTGGATGCTTTTGAAGCGAATCAGCCTGATTATTTGGCTCTTAAAAAATATTACTTATCTGAAGAATATCGGAAAGATGTTGATATTTCAAACAACAGCAACGAATATAAAGATATTGCCTGCGGCGTTTTGTCTGAAGATGCCGTTTATAATTTAATCGGGGAATCTTTCCATACCTATATTCGCATGCTGGAGCTTGCTACTAAGTTTTTAAAGGAACATTGATAAAATACGGCTGTTTTTAGAATGTCTTTCATTATTTTCCCGTTCGCTTTGAACGGCTTATAAAAGCGCTTCAAATAAACTGCCGGCTTGCAATCGCCGTATATGCAGGTAGCATATAATTCTTTGCAATGCAAAACGCCTTAAAAACTTTAAGCAATTAAAAAGTTGGCCGCATTCCAAATAATTATTGATATGTGCTATAATAACTAATATAAGAGGAGGCGGGTTATGAAACTTGGTGTTGTAGGACTGCCCAATGTAGGCAAGAGCACATTGTTTAATGCTATTACGGATGCGCACGCGCAGGCGGCAAACTATCCTTTTTGCACTATAGAGCCAAACGAAGGCGTTGTGCAGGTGCCGGACGAGAGGCTTTTGTTTTTATCAAACATGTATAAGCCTAAAAAGACCACGCCCGCCACGGTGGAGTTTGTAGATATAGCCGGGCTTGTAAAAGGCGCAAGCCGCGGCGAAGGCCTGGGCAATAAATTTCTGTCCCACATTAGGCAGGTGGACGCCATTGTGCATGTGGTGCGCTGCTTTGAAGATGAAAACATCATACATGTCGACGGCGGCATAGACCCCGTACGCGACATGGAAACCATAAATTTAGAACTTATATTCGCTGATATGGACACCGTTCAAAAAAGAAAAGAAAAGTCTGAAAAGCTTATAAAAACGGGCGATAAAAAGTATGCTTTAGAAGCGGATTTGGCTGAAAGAATGCTTGAACATTTAGAAAGCGGCAAGCCCGCAAGGACTTTTGAACTTTCAGATGACGAAAGCTTAATAGCGCGCGATTGGTTTTTGCTTACAATTAAGCCGGTTTTATATGCGGCAAACATATCGGAAGACGATATTGCTTCTAATAACCCGTATGTTGACAAGCTAAAAGAAATGGCGCAAAAAGAACAGGCGGAAACGCTTGTAATAAGCGCCAAAATAGAAGAAGAAATTGCTTCTTTGCCTAAGGAAGAACAGCGGGATTATTTAGATGCGCTCGGCATAGAGCAAAGCGGTTTGGAGCGTCTTATACAAAAAAGCTACCATCTTTTAAAATTGCAGTCCTTTTTTACCGTGGGCGAAGACGAATGCCGCGCCTGGACCATACTTGAAGGCACAAAGGCCCCTAAGGCCGCCGGAAAAATACATACGGATTTTGAACGCGGGTTTATAAATGCGCAGGTGGTAGCCTTTGACACGCTTAAAGAATGCGGCTCAGTTGCGGCAGCGCGCGAAAAAGGGCTTGTGCGCAGCGAAGGCAAAGAATATATTGTTCAGGACGGCGATGTAATATTGTTCCGCTTTAATGTATGATTATGCAAAAACTTTCTTTTTTGATAAAACGCGCCTTTAAAATGGACAGGCAGAAGCTTAAAAACACGCTGGACCATCTGAAAGAAAAATCCGGGAAAAGCAAGGCATGGCTTGTGCAGGACATGCTGAAATGCTCCATTCTTTACGGCGCCGGCTATACGGACTATAAAATAGCGGAGATGTACAGGCTTAACGCCGCACAGCGTAAAACCACCATAACTCGCGGCATAAGCAACGACATTGTCCGCCGCATGAACGACAAACGCTACACCCACTTTTTTGACGACAAAAGCGAGTTTGACAGCAAGTTTTCCCGCTGGATTAAAAGGCCTTGGCTTAAGTTTGATGAAAATACCGCCAAAGAAGAGCTGCAGGATTTTTTATCCCGATGCAAAAGCATATTCATAAAACCGCTTGAAGGCTCAAGCGGGGTGGGCGTTCATAAGCTTGATGATTTAAGCGATTTAAACGGAATATACGCACATTTAAAAACGCTCGGAGAAAGCATTTTAGAAGAAACTGTAATACAGCATGAAGAGCTCAACAGGCTTTATCCGGGATCCGTAAACACCTTGCGCGTCGCAACGCTTATAGGCGATAAAAAGCAGGGCATAGTGTATGCAGTGCTGCGCATAGGCAACGGCGGAGAAGTTGACAATGTGGATTGCGGCGGCATGGCTTGCAGGGTCGATATAGAAAGCGGACGCATAATAACGCCCGCTGCGGATAAGCTCGGCAGAGTGTTTGATAAGCATCCTATAACAGGCGCAGAGTTTATAGGCTTTGAAATACCTTATTTTGAAGAAATAAAAGTAATGTGCCTTGAAGCCATGCAGGTAGTTCCGCAGGTGCGCTATGTTGCATGGGATGTATGCATAACGGAAGAAGGCCCGCGCTTTATAGAAGGCAACTCTTTCCCAAGCCATGCGGTACCGCAGTTTGCGGCGCATTATAAAGACGGCATGGGCATTTTGACTGAGTTTAGAAAGTTCATAGACTGTTAAATTTTAAACAATGCAAGGAAACTGCATTGTGGATCGTTATATATTATACAGAGCAAAAGGAGTGAGAAAATGAATTTATTAAATACTATATTGGTGTATATGGCGGTGCTGGCAACTTCTGCGGCGGGCGCAATGCCGTCGCTTACCCCTCCGCCGATTGAGCTTGTTACTCCGCCTCCTATCGTAAGCGAAGCTCCTGTTATTACGGCGCAGCCTGTAACTATTGCCCCTTCTTCAACGGCTTTTATTGTGCCGCCCCAAACAACGCAGGCTCCCATCGATGCATCCCTTACCACCGTTGCAACGGGCGACAGAGGCCAAAATGTAAGAACCTTGCAAAAAAGACTTATAGAACTCGGATATTTGCCGCAGGGGGAGGATGACGGCATATACGGCAAGCGCACAAAGCGCGCCGTGGAGCGCTTCCAAAACTACAACAACCTAAAGGTGGACGGCATAGCCGGGAAAAACACGCTCACCAAGCTTTATAAAGACCCGAATGTCGTTTTAGCCCCGGTAGATGTAGGGCCTGCGCCCACTCCAACGCAAAGACCAACGCAAAAACCAGTAGTTACTGTAACGGTAATAGCTTCCTATAAGGATAAACAAGGCAAAGTTCTTGCTACTGAGGAGCTTTTGTTCCAGCAGGGCGTTACAACATACAAGGCAAACAGCTCGCTTGTTCCTGAAGGCTATGTCCTTGTTTCAGACGAAGCAGTGCGCGTTGTGGTAACGGGGGACGGCAAAGCCGATCCTTCAAGCATAAGCTTTGTATACAGCCTGCCCGCAACCGAAACGCCTACAGAAACGCCCACGGAAGCACCAACAGAAGCCCCAACAGAAGCGCCAACGGAAGCTCCGACTGAAGCACCTACGGAAGCTCCGACTGAAGCACCTACGGAAGCGCCAACGGAAGCACCAACAGAAGCGCCAACGGAAGTTCCGACAGAAGTTCCTACGGAAGCGCCAACAGAAGCACCAACAGAAGCGCCAACGGAAGTTCCGACTGAAGCTCCAACGGAAGCTCCGACTGAAGCGCCAACAGAAGCGCCAACGGAAGTTCCTACGGAAGCTCCAACAGAAGTTCCTACGGAAGCACCCACGGAAGCGCCAACAGAAGCTCCGACAGAAGCTCCAACAGAAACACCCAAGCCAACTGAACCGGTATTTTATGTAATTCCCAATGCAAAGCAAGGGGTTGCAAAGGCTGAATCAAATGTTTATACGGGTCCCGGTGAAAACTACTATGCAGTAGAAGGTGATCCTTCAATTTCGGAAGGCCAAAGTATCAGCTGGTACGGCATAGTAGGGGAATGGGCAATGGTATCCGTACCCATTGAAGGCGGGAACACTATAGGCTATGTAAATCTGTCTTCAGCGCCTGAGGGCATTAATGAGCTAAACTTTGACAATGAGCAATTTACTCTTAATGAAAGTGCTGTTTTGATGGATGCTTTTGGTAATAAAGGCGCCCTACATTTAAATGTAAAAGCTGGAACGGAATTAATAGTGCTTGGTGAAATAAAGGAACTCGGCCTTGTGTATGTAGAAATTCCTTCGGCAATAGAAGACAAGCCTGTACGCGGATTCATACCGCGCGATGCTTTAGCTATGTAATCAAAAATAACTTTAAGCAATATTGACAATATAATCCCTATAAGCCTTGCCGTACGGCGAGGCTTATGTTTTTTTAAATTTTGATAGAGAACACAAAATAGTGGCCTTATAATTTTATTATAATGGCAAACAAAATAAAAAATGACGGTTCAGGGAGATATTCTTGCAAAATCAGCTTGACGATATATAAGAAGACAGCTATACTAATATGCAATAGTCAAAGGGGTTTTATCCAAAGATTAAATGTGCGGATTATCGGCAGAAGCCGATCCAATATTATTTTATAACAGGAGGATGCATCATGAGAAAAATGATGGTGGTATTGGTAGCGATGGTTATGCTGTTTGCTTCAATACCTATGGTTCAGGCAGAAGAAGCTTGGACGTTTGAGCGCAAGATCGATCTGGTTTGCCCTTGGGGCGTAGGCGGCGGCGCAGACTCTACTCTCCGTCCTATGGCGGAAATTTTAAAGGACATACTTGGCGTGCAGGTTGATGTTCTTAATGTGGAAGGCGGCGGCGGTTCAAACGGTGTAGAATTCACCTATAAGCAGCCTGCTGATGGCTATACATTTATGCTGGGCACCCAGAGCCTTATTTTAATGGATCTGCAGGATGTGTTCAGCATGGACTATCGCACGGATTTTGAACCTGTTGCAAAGCTTGTTCACTCAATAAGCATTATCGCCGGATCTAAAAAAGCCATGGAAGAAAAAGGCTACAGCACATTTTCTGAAATGATTGAATATGTCAAAGAGAATCCTTTCCAAGTTTCGGTAGGCATGCTTACCGCAACCGGCGCAGACAGCCTTACGCTTCTGCAGACAATAGAAGGCCTTGATGTGCTTGAAGTAAGCTACAGCTCCGGATCAGAGATGAACTCGGCTCTTATCGGCGGCCATATTGACATGATGGTTACGGGTACCGATGAAATCTCCGGCCTTATCGAATCAGGCGATGTTGTTCCGCTGGTTGCCTGCTCAGAAAACCGCATGAAGCGCTACCCGGACCTTGAGTGCACGGGCGAGCTTGACATAGATTCCTTTATAGGCACATGGCGCGGTCTTTATGCAAAGAAGGGCACGCCGCAGGCTGCCATTGACGCCCTAGAAGCTGCCATTGAAAAAGCTACCGAGGATCCGCGTTGGCAGGAATTCCTTGTACAGGGCGCATATGACGAGCGTGTAGGTTTTGAAAAGCATGACGGATTAAAAGCTCTTGAAGAAAAAGAATATGTCGCTTTCTCAAAATATCTAAACAGCGAAGGCTTGCTCTTAAAGCCTTATGACGACATCTCTTTAGATTAAATTTATTCTGATAAGCAGGGGGGAGATGCTCCCCTCTGCTTATTATTTGAAAAGGAGCGATTGTTTTGTTTGAGCTAATACTAAACATTATTCTCGTCATCTTTCTTGTGTATACGCTGTTCACGCACATTATTGAAGCGCCGATACCCGACAAAGTACAGAGAAATCCATACGCGCTGAAGCCAAATATTTGGCCTTCCGTGCTGGTAGCCTTATTGCTAATTTGTTTGGCAGTAAATATTTACAAAATCATCAAGAAGAATAAGGGCAATCCGGAGTTCACCTTAGGCAATTTTGCTAAAGGGATACCGGCATTTTTTAAAGGCAAGCTGTTTTTGGGCATTCTGATTATTGTTATATCGGCTTATATTTTAGAGCCGCTTGGATTTACAGTAACCAGCGTATTCTTGCTTTTTACATACGGCATGCTTCTCGGAGAAAAAAGATGGCTTAGAAACCTGATTCTTTCTATTATCATAAGCCTATTTCTCTATTTATTCTTCGGCGTGCTGCTGCAGGTAAACCTGCCGCGCGGTACTGTACCATTCCTTCGTGACTTTGCACTTATGCTCGAAGGCTTGTTTGGTTAAGGAGGAAATACTATGTTAGAAATGTTAGGGCAAGGCTTAGCCGTAGTTTTTGAGCCTTCACTCTTTTTGATGACCTTGCTGGCGATTATAATGGGCACTGTGTTTGGGGCGCTCCCGGGCGTCAGCGCAACCATGGCAGTTGCACTTGGTCTGCCTTTTACCTATTCCATGGCGCCCGTTCCTGCGATAGTTTTCCTTGTAGCCATATATTGCTCATCTATCACGGGAGGCAGCATATCTGCAATACTTTTTAAGATACCTGGTGTTCCGTCAAGCGCGCCGACTACATTTGATGGATACCCCATGGCGCAAAGGGGAGAAGCCGGCAAAGCAATAGGCACAGCGCTTGTATGCTCTGCAATAGGCGGTTTGGTTTCAGCCCTTGCAATGTTTTTCCTAAGCCCGCAGCTTACGCAAGCGGCGCTTAACTTCGGTCCAAGCGAAATGTTTGCGGTTACATTTATGGGATTGTCAATTTTAACCAGTCTTGACTCCAAAAATATTTTGCGTACGATGATTTCGGGGTTATTAGGTCTGCTTCTTGCGACCGTTGGGCAGGATCCCATGTATGGCGTGCAGCGCCTTACATTTGGTTCCCGCGAGCTTCTTTCCGGCATTGAAATGATACCTGTGCTTATAGGTATATTCGCTGTTACTGAAGTATTCCAGCAGACAAAAGAAAATAAACGCCTTACAGCGGAGGATGCAAAGAAAGCAGGAGCAACGGCAGTAAAAACCGTTATGCCCTCTATGAAAGAATGGCTTAGCATAAAGTGGATAATACTTCGCTGCTCCATATTGGGTACTATTGTAGGCATACTCCCTGGAGCCGGCGCAACCATAGCATCGTTCCTATGCTATTCAACTGAAACCAAGCTTTCAAATCATCCCGAAAAATTCGGGACCGGCATTATAGACGGCATAGCCGCTTCAGAAGCAGCTAATAACGCTGCTACGGGAGGGGCCATGGTGCCGCTTCTAAGCCTTGGCATACCCGGCGGAAATGCCGCAGCGGTTATGATGAGCGCGCTCGTATTAAAGGGAGTGCAGTTAGGCCCGCTGCTTTTAGTGAACCAGCCCGAATATCTTTCCGCAACGTTTGTTACTATGATCGTTACAAATATTGTAATGGTATTTGTTGCAATAGGCATAGCCAAAGTATTTGCAAAGATATTGTCGATACCTTACTCAGTGCTTGGCCCTGTTATAATAATGCTCGCTATGATAGGCTCATACGCAACAAATATGAGCACTATGGATGTTAAAATTATGGCTATTGCAGGCATTGCAGGCGTGCTGTTTAAAGTGATGCACTTTAATTCTGCGGCTCTTATACTGGGCCTTGTGTTAGGAAGCATATGCGAAGGCAACTTCAGCCGCGCCTTCACAATATACCGCGGCAATGTAGGCGCTATGTTTATGAGGCCAATAGCGGGAACTATAATGGTTATTTGCATAATAGCCCTTATTTACCCCTTTATTGCTCCAAAAATAAATGCGTCGTTTGGAAAAAGCAAGAGCAAAAACGATAAATAAACTTTAAAGCGAAGACGCAATTCGTTTGCGTCTTCCTTTTTGCATTTGGAAAGAGAGTGCTTTTGGAAATTATATTAACATTGCTTGTTGCGTTTGCGGCAGGCTTTCTGTTCATGAAGTTCAAAGTGCCGGGCGGCATGATGATAGGCGCTGTAATTGGTTCGTGCGTATTTAATGTAATAACTGGAAATGCGCAGATGCCGCCCTACGCAAAAACGCTTGCTCAAATAGTTGCAGGCGCTTTTATAGGGTCCAGCGTCGAAAAAGACGACTTAAGGCAAATGAAGTCAATATTTAAAACGGCGGCATTTGTAATAAGCTCATATTTTGCAATCAATGTAATTTGCGGCTTTTTAATTATGAAAACGGGCAATGTGGATCCGCTTACGGCCCTATTAAGCTGCGCTCCGGGAGGCCTTAGCGATATACCTATTATCGCGGACGATATGGGAGCGGACAACAGCAAGGTACTTGTGCTTCAGTTTGTGCGGTACCTTCTGGGGCTTGGCGTTTTTCCGTCGCTTTTGAATCTGATCCCCAATGAAGACGCCGCTGAAGTATCGGGGAAAACCGGTGCTAATAAAGAAAAAAAGCCTATAAACATACCTAATACTCTGCTTACTTTTGCAGTTGCAGGCGCTGCGGGATTGCTTGGAAAATACTTGGGTGTTACGGGAGGCACCATGGCGTTTGCCACAATAGGAGCTATTGTTTTTAAGTATTTTTGCCCTAAGGCAGAAATGCACAGGAGCATACGCAAAGCAGCGCAGCTTCTGTCGGGGGCCTATGTGGGTTCCACAATAGGCATAGTACAGATAATGGATATGAAAAGGCTTGCTCTGCCCGCTGTTATGCTTGTTATATGCTACAGTCTGGGAGCCGCTATGATGGGCACATTTTTATACAGAAAAAAGATATTCAAAAAGCGGGAAGCTTACCTTGCTTCGATCCCGGCAGGCGCAAGCGATATGGCCCTTATAGCAGATGACCTTCAAATACACAATATAAAGATAGTACTGCTGCAAGTTATGCGCATGATAGTCGTAATAAGCATTTTCCCGACCTTGCTTGAGCTTGTAGCTAAACTGTTTTCTTAAGTACTGTAAACAACCGTTTAGACGGATTTTGCTCAAAAACAAATTTAACGCTATAATGAAAATAACAAGGTTTAAATATCAATTTTAGTCAAAAGGAGGCATATATGTTACTAAAAAAACCTGCTATGGCGGGTACTCTTGAATCAAGCGATGCACAGGTTACCATAAGCCCAAACGAACACGGAGTAGATGTAGAAATAAAGTCTTCCGTTATGCACCAGTACGGCAGGCAGATAGAAGAATGTGTTCGTCAAACGCTTAAAAACCTTGATGTGGATAATGCCCGTGTGAAGGTTGTGGACCAGGGCGCTCTTGAATGCACTCTTAAGGCGCGCATTGAATGCGCTGCGTTCAGAGCGGCGGAAATAGACGGCAATTACCCATGGGGGGACGCTATAAAATGAAAAAAAATAAGAAATTAACAAGACTGCGCCGCAGCATGATGTTCTTGAGCGCACAGCGCCCAGGGCTTATAAAAGATGCATACATATACGGAGCCGACAGCCTTCTTTTGGACCTTGAAGATGCGGTTGCAGAAAACCAGAAGGATGCGGCGCGGTTTTCCCTATACAATGCGCTTACAACGGTGGACTATCGCGGCACAGAAAAAATAGTTCGCATTAACGGCTTGGATACTCCGCACTGGCAGGAGGATATACGCGTTGCAGTGGCAGGCGGAGCGGACGGTATTCGTATAGCAAAATGTGAAAGCAAACAGGATGTAATAACCGTCTGCGAAAAGATAGAGCAGGCAGAAGAAGAATTTAAAAAGGAACCTGGCTCTACCTTAATAATGGCAGCGCTGGAATCTCCTTTGGCAATAATTAACGCTTATGAAATATGCACTGCCTGTCCCGAAAGGATGATAGGCGTTGCCATATCCGGTGGGGACTACCGCAAATCCATGGGTACAAAATATTATTCCCACGGGGCTGAAATATTTGCAGGGCGCGCCAACATGCTTATCGCTGCAAGGGCGGCAGGCGTGCAGTGCTTTGATACGGTTTTTACAAATATTGACGATGAAGAGGGGCTCCGCAAGGAAACAGAACTTATAAAAGAAATGGGCTTTGACGGCAAGTCGCTTATAAGCCCCAAACAGATTAAAATTGTTCATGAAGTGTTTACGCCCACAGAAAAAGAAATACGCTCTGCAGAAAAAATAGTGCGCGCATGGCGTGAAAATGAAGCTAAAGGCGTCGGCGTGTTTACAGTGGACGGAAAGATGATAGACATAGCCTTTATTCCAGGCGCTGAAAGGACCATAGAGCTTGCAAAGGCTTCCGGCGTGTATGAGGGGGACTTATAATTATGAAAAATGCAGTAAACAGAGAAATACCCGATGAACTGCTTGTAAACGGACGGGAAGTTTTTAAGGGAAGCAACTATAAAGACGGAACTAGGTATACAAAGGTTGCGCCTAAGGTTAAAATGCGAACAGTGCATATTGACAGCAAGGTGCTTCCGAGCATAAGGGACGCTATAAAAGCTGTCGGCTTTAAAGACGGTATGACTGTGTCTTTCCATCATCATTTTAGAAACGGCGATTATGTTGTAAACATGGTCATGAAAGAAATCGTAGATATGGGCTTTAAAGACATCACAATAGCGTGCTCTTCGCTTAGCACATCGCACGACCTTATCGCTGAATATATAGAAAAAGGCATAGTTGTAGGCTTGCAGACAAGCGGCATACGCGGAAAAGTGGGCGAAGCAGTTTCGCACGGAAAGCTAAAGACCCCTGCCATATTAAGAAGCCACGGAGGGCGTGTGCGCGCTATAGAGCAGGGCGAGGTGCATATCGATGTTGCATTTTTAGGCGCTCCTACATCGGACTGCCTGGGCAATGCAAGCGGCAAGGGCGGCAAGTCCGACTGCGGCGTGCTTGCCTATGCGGACGCCGATGCGCGTTATGCAGACAATGTTGTAATAATTACAGATACTCTTGTTGACTATCCGAACATGCCTGCTTCGATATCCCAAACCGATGTAGACTATGTTGTAGTGGTGGATGAAATAGGCAATCCTAAAAAAATAGCGAGCGATGCAGCCCGTTTCAGCACGGACCCGCGCGATTTGCTTATGGCAGAGTACTGCGCCAAGGTTATGGAAGCGACTCCGTACTTTAAGGACGGCTTTTCGTTTCAAACTGGTGCAGGCGGCCCAAGCCTTGCGGCTAACCGCTTTTTGGAGTCCTTGCTTATAAAATACGGTATAAAGATGAGCTGGATATGCGGCGGCATAAGCGCATCGGCTGTGGATTTGTTAAATAAAGGCCTTGCAAGCTGCATTGTCGATACGCAGGATTTTGATACCGTTGCTGTGGAATCCGTACATAACAATCCCAGGCATTTTGAAATCAGCACATCTCAGTATGCAAGCCCGTCAAACAGAAGCGCATTTGTTAATAAACTGGACTATGTAATTTTAGCGGCGCTTGAAATAGACACAGATTTTAATGTAAATGTTATAACGGGCTCGGACGGTGTTCTTCGCGGAGCGCCTGGCGGGCATCCGGATACTGCGGCAGGCGCAAAGTGCTGCATAGTCGTCACCCCGCTTATACGCGGACGCATGGCTACCGTTTGCGAAAATGTAGTTACAGTAACAACGCCCGGCGAATGTGTGGATGTGTTAGTTACGGACTATGGCATTGCGGTAAACCCCAAGCGGCCCGATTTGCTTGAAGCTTTGCAAAAGACCAAGCTTCCGCTAAAAACAATAGAAGAATTAAAAGAAACAGCTTACTCTATTGTAGGCAGACCGGATCCTCTTCCTTTTAAGGACCGTGTAGTAGCCGTTATGGAAGCTAGAGACGGCACAATACTCGATGTCGTAAGAGAAATAGACGAGATTAAATAAATACTGCAGGAACGCAAGCGGCTTAAAACCCCTTGCGCTTTCTGCGCTTTGGAGGAGATATGAAACTTTATTCACAGGGCGGATACATACACGAAGGAAAAATCGTAAGCAAGCCTGACGGATTATCACGAGAAGAAGCAAAGCGAAATACCATATCCTACGGTATATTGCAAAAACACAATCAATCCGGCGATGAAAATATGCTGCGCATCAAGTTTGATTCGCTTACATCGCACGATATAACATATGTAAGCATCATACAGACAGCAAGAGCCAGCGGGTTAAAAGAATTTCCCATACCGTATGTATTAACCAATTGCCACAACAGCCTATGCGCAGTAGGCGGCACTATAAACGAAGACGACCATATGTTTGCGCTGTCGGCTGCTAAAAAATACGGCGGCATTTATGTGCCTACAAATATGGCGGTAATACATAGCTACAACCGCGAGCAGATGACAAAGTGCGGCAACATGATATTGGGCTCCGACAGCCACACAAGGTACGGAGCGCTTGGAACCATGTCCGTAGGCGAGGGCGGGGGAGAGCTTGTAAAGCAGCTTCTAAGCCTTACATATGACCTGCCTTATCCTAAAATAGTAGGGGTTGTGCTTAACGGCAAGCCTAAGCACGGCGTAGGCCCGCAGGATGTTGCGCTTTCAATAGTAAAAGAAGTGTTCGATATAGGTTTTGTAAAAAACTGCATTATGGAGTTTATTGGCCCTGGCATAAAGCATCTGCCTATTGAATACCGCAACGGCATAGACGTAATGACTACCGAAACCGCATGCCTAAGCAGCATTTGGCAGACAGACGGCGAGGTGCAAAAATACTATGAAGTACACGGCAGGAAAGAAGGATATAAAAAGCTTGAGCCCAAGGATTATGCCTATTACGATAGGCTTATAGAAATAAACCTTGATGAAATAGAGCCTATGATAGCTCTGCCCTTCCATCCGAGCAACGCCTACCCAATAAGATATTTTATCAAAAACGCAAAAGAACTGCTGGAAAAAGTAAAAACGGAAGCTCAAGAACAGTTCCCCAACCTAGATGTTAAGCCGCTTGATGAATTTATAGATAAAGACGGCAACTTCCATGTTCAGCAAGCTCTTGTCGCCGGGTGTTCAGGAGGCACTTACGATAATATTTGCTTAGTTTCAAACATTATGGAAGGCTTCACCGTAGGCAACGGCCGTTTCACCATGAGCATTTACCCGGGCTCGCAGCCTATTAACTTAGCGCTCGCTAAAAACGGCATAACGGCGAAGCTTTTAGAAAGCGGCATAATAATGCGCGAAGCTTTCTGCGGCCCATGCTTTGGCGCGGGCGATACTCCGTCTAACGGAAGCTTCTCAATACGCCATACCACGAGAAATTTTTTAAACCGCGAAGGTTCAAAGCCGGGCGAAGGTCAGCTAAGCTATGTAGCGCTTATGGACGCGCGCTCCATCGCTGCAACCGCACGCAACAAAGGCTTGCTGACTCCGGCTGACGAAATAGATTACAGCGAAGATTTTCCGCCTTATGTGCACGATGATTCTGTATACAAGTCACGGGTATTTTCAGCGGAAAAACCAGAACCGGACACACAGCTTATTATGGGGCCAAACATTAAAGACTGGCCTGAAATGCCTGTATTTAAGCAGCACCTTATTGTGAAGATAGCATCAAGCTTGAAAGATGCCGTAACAACAACAGACGAGCTTATTCCGTCGGGCGAAACATCATCATACCGCTCAAACCCCGTACGGCTTGCGGAATTCACATTGTCCCGCCGGGACCCCGGCTATGTGGCGCGCGCTAAAAAGATCGCCGCATCTAACCTAAGCGATGAAGAATACTCTGAAGCAATAAAGCAGTTTAGCAAAAAGGTGCAATTCAACTTAGAGGACGTTAACCTTGCCAGCGCAATATTTGCCAACAGGCCCGGCGACGGCTCCGCGCGCGAACAGGCGGCAAGCAACCAGCGCGTGCTAGGCGGGGGAGCAAACTTTGCCAAGGATTACGCTACAAAACGCTACCGCGGCAATTTGATTAACTGGGGAATATTTCCGTTCCTTGTTAAAGAAGAATTAGAGCTTAACGACATTGTGTTTGTGCCGAACCTGCGCAGCGCTGTGGAAAATAACTTGGAAAGTTTTACAGGATATGTGTTTAGAAAGGGAGATATATTCGAAATACCCCTTTCGCTAGCCTATCTTGCAGAAAAAGAAAAGTCCGTGCTGCTTGCAGGCTGCCTAATAAACTATATGCGTTCAGCAAATCAGCAATAAACGCACATTAAAAAACAGCTGGAAAATCAATATGTGATTAAAAGATATTAAAGAGGCGCTGCAAAATGAAATTTCTTCATTTTGCAGCGCCTCTTACTATAATAAATTATATCTGCAGTATTTTCATAAAATATATTCTAAAAAGGTCCTTTACATAAACCATGAGGATTCAATAAAAAAGACTTGAAAAAGAGCATAGATGATTTCGAGCTGCAGTTATTGAGAAGTAATGAAAAAGTCAACATATGCTATGTGAAGAAGATATTGCAATTAAGCTATCAACACTGCATCAGTAAAAGGGCCTTGCTCCCATTATCATAACGAATCAAATCAGGCGGGTTTAAGGTTTCCAGCAATCAAGCATATAGTTGAAGAAGCTCTTAAAAGAATGGCAGCTTGTTGCATTCCTTTTGGCGGCCTGAATAATACTGTTAATTCTACAGCAAATGGCGTTAGCAAAATTAATAAGCATACAATAAAAAAATCGGCCTTGCAAAAGACCGAACATGGCTGGGGTGGCAGGACTCGAACCTACGAATGCGGGAGTCAAAGTCCCGTGCCTTACCACTTGGCTACACCCCAATTTGGGGTGGGTAGTGGGAGTCGAACCCACGATATCCAGAGCCACAATCTGGCGCTCTAACCACTGAACTATACCCACCATATGGCGCGCCTGAAGGGATTCGAACCCCTGGCCCACGGCTTAGAAGGCCGTTGCTCTATCCTGCTGAGCTACAGGCGCACTGCCCGCAAGGTTGCATCCCTTCCTGCTGACGGATTAAAATACTACCATATAAGCTAAGTTATGTCAAATTAAAAATGCGCATATTTTTGCATTAAAAACCGCTTATATGTATAAGCGATAAAAATAAAAACCGCAAGAGCAAAGCAAGCTTTGAAAAAGAAAACTTATTAATAGGCTTGCAATATTTAAGCTGTAATTTATGCGTAAATATTTCATGCGGATTATTCAAAATAAGCCTGCAATTCTTTTTACTAAAGTTTGACTAAAACAATAATTCGGTGGTATAATTACTTCAACAGCGTATAAAACGCAAAATATAAATTAGGAGGAGCATATGCGTAAATTTATAGCGACTTTGCTTACACTCGTAATGGCGATTGGGCTTATCGCAATACCTTCCACGGCGGAAGATCTCACGATATCCCTATTCCACAACAAGGTGGAAATTGCCGAAGCACTTCAAAACTTTGCCAAGCTTTATTCAGACAAAACAGACGGGGTTACCGTTACTATTGAAAGCTTGGGCGGCGGTGCGGACTATGCAGGCAACCTTACAGCCAAATTAACCGCAAACTCCATGCCTGATATTTTTGTAATAGAAGGCGATGGCGATTACAAACTTTGGAAAGAATATCTTACGGACCTGTCCGAAGAAAAATGGAACGAGCAAACCACGCTTGCCTATAAAGATCCTGAAGGCAAAGTGGTGGGCTTCCCTGTAGCCGTTGAAGGCTTTGGCCTGGGTTACAATATTGAACTGCTTGAAAAAGCAGGCGTTGATCCCGCGACACTTACAACTTTCTCCGCCATTAAAGAAGCCTTTGAAAAGATCGACGGCATGAAAGACGAACTCGGCATAGACTCAGTTGTATCCATGGGCGCAAGCGTTGCAGGCGGCACATGGTGGGTGGCGGGCCATCATAACTTCTCGATCTACCTTGGCGGCGGCTTAGACTTTGAAGACAGTTCCATTGTAGACATGTTCAACAAAGGCGAAGTAGACGAAGAACGCCTCGCCGACTATGCAAAATATGTGCAGCTCTTATTTGAGTATTCCGATAAAGACGTTACCACAAACGGTACATATGACGACCAGCTCGCAGCATTTGTAAATAAAAAGGCAGTATTTATTCACCAGGGCAACTGGATAGACCCAAGCCTTGCCAAGATGAATGTTGACTTTGAGTATGACTACATTTCACATCCGTTTAGCGACAAGCAGGAGTTCAAAGGCTTGTATCTGTTTGCGCCGAGCTTCTATGTAATAAACTCTAAAGCAAGCCCTGAAAGAATTCAGGCTGCAAAAGATTTCCTTAACTTCATGGTTTATTCCGATGAAGGGGCAAACTACATGGTAAACGAAGCCGGCATGGTGCCAGCGTTCTCCAACGTAACGTTAGAACCCAGCGGCGGCTTCTCAAAAGCGCTTGTGCGCGCAAACGCGGCAGGCGGAAACTACGGCGTGTTCTTCGGCAAAATGCCTCCAGGAACCGGCCAAGATATCTTAGCACCGATATTCGATATATTTGCGCAGGACCCGTCCGATGAAAACATGGAATATTTCATAGAAGACATCAAGGGCGCTGCAAAAACAGTTTCGGAAAAACAATAAATCACTTAAAAGGCAGGCGCTTTAAAATTAAGCGTCTGCCTTTTTGCTATTTTACTCTTTGAAAGGGGAAACACAATGAAGAGAAGCAAAGCCTGGGACGCAGTGTTCCTTGCCCCCTGCCTTATAGCGCTTATAATGGTAGTGCTTATACCCTTTGTGCAGGGTATTAATTTCTCTCTTACAGACTGGAACGGCATAAACTCTGTAATAACATATGTGGGCTTCAGCAATTACAAAGAAATGTTTCAGTCCGTGGAATTCGGATATTCCTTTTTTATTACCATTATGTTCACCGTAATAAATGTGGCGCTTGTAAATATAGTCGCTTTCCTATTGGCCCTGCTTGTTACCAGCAAGGTTAAAGGCAAGAATTTTTACAGAGCGGCTTTCTTTGTACCCAACCTTATAGGCGGCATAGTGTTAGGCTATACATGGCAGTTTATGTTTAACGGTTTTTTTACCGCCATGGGAAAAGCGCTTAACATAGGCTGGATGTCAAAATCCATGATAGCTAATAAAGACCTTGTTATATTAGCAATGTCAATAGTAAACACATGGCAGTACGCGGGCTACATTATGCTTATATTCGTTGCAGGCATACAATCGACTTCGCAGGAAGTTATGGAAGCGGCGACGGTAGACGGCGCTAATTACTACCAGCGCGTTACAAAGATACTTATTCCGATGATTGCGAACACGTTTACTATCTCTCTGTTTTTAACCATAACAAACTCATTTAAGTGTTTCGACCTTAATGTCGCCCTTACAAACGGCGGGCCTTCCATGCGCTACATGGGCAAGGTTGTAAAATCCAGCCAGCTGTTAGCGCTTACCATATACAACAAATCCATAACTTCTAAAGAACTTGCGAAAGGCCAGGCTATGAGCGTTGTGTTCTTTCTTATTCTTGTGGTATTTTCGCTTATACAAGTATACTTTAGCAAGAAGAGGGAGGTGGAAGCCTAATGGCAGACGCTCTTCATTTAGACGCTGTTGGACAAAAGCGCCAGCATAGCAAAGCAAAACGCATAGCGCTTGAAATACTGGCTATAATTCTTGTTATTATTGTCCTTTCGCCGTTTGCGATCGTTTTATTCAACTCTGCCAAAACTTTTGACCATATAACGAGAGATCCTCTTTCTCTTCCGTCAGACTGGTCGAATTTAAGCGCAAACATAAGCGCCGTTATGAACGACCCCACGACAGACTTTTTGGGAGCATTCTTAGATTCCGTTATAATCACCGCGGTTTCACTTGTCGTTATAATAATCTTTTCATCAATGGCGGCGTGGGTTTTAGTGCGCAACCGCTCCCGTTTTAGCAATTTTGTGTTCATGCTCTTTGTTGCCGCAATGGTAATACCGTTCCAGGTGGTTATGTATCCCTTGGTGTATTTCCTTAAGACAATAGGAGATGTTCTCGGCATTAAGATGCTTGCAACTTATCAAGGCATAGCTTTTTCGTACTTAGGCTTCGGCTGTTCGCTATCCATATTCATATTCCATGGCTTCATAAAGACTGTGCCGCTGGCGCTTGAAGAAAGTGCGTTTATAGACGGCTGCTCGCAGCCCGGCGTGTTCTTTAAAATAATACTGCCGCTGCTTACGCCTACCATAACAACGGTTGCCATATTAAACGGCATATGGATTTGGAACGACTACCTGCTGCCCTTGCTGGTTTTAGGAGGCAGCGGCGTAATACAGACCATACCGCTTGCCGTAACAGCGTTTGCAGGCGCCTATGTGAAACAGTGGAACCTTATTATGACATCCGCTTTGCTCGCTATGATACCAATAGTTGTAATGTTCCTATTCGCGCAAAAATACATAATACAAGGCATGGTGGAAGGCGCTGTAAAATAAGCGTGTAAAGCATTGCCGGACTTTATTGTATAATTTTATATGCCTGCATATGCAGTTTGTGCAACAAAACATATAAACCCTCCCGATCATCGGGAGGGTTTAAAGCGCCGGCAAAGTATTATTTGAGGAGCTCAATAGAGCTAAGTCTCATGAGTGCAATAGTAATTCCAACGCTTTAAGGCCGCGGCGGCATTGAAAAGTTCTGTATTCTCTGCATTTTTCGCTTGAGATAGCAAAAGCTTTCAAGCAAAAAGATGCACAAAAATACGTCCTTATACGCTTTGTCGAAAGCCCAAGTCCTTTTCTGATTATCGTTATGCGTTTAAATGGTTTAAGCTTTGAAAAGGTTTATAAATTAGACTGTAGCCGCAGCGCTGTTTAAAAACAGGGGAAAACCAATGAGTAAATCAAGACGCTGTTAACCTAAGTTTGCAAATTTGAGTTCTGTTTTAATATTATACCGTTTGTTCGTTTAGAGAGTTTCACAATCGATATTAAAGTGATATGGTTGCGGACGCTTCACGGTATTCTTTTCGTTTGGACTTTTCAATATATTAAACAAAAAAGATGCTATGCTCAGGGTGTAGACAAAGTATTATTTGGGGTTTTTAAGAGAGCACAGTCTCATTAGTGTAATAGCGAAAACTTCCAATGCTTTAAGGTCACGGCGGCATTGAAAAGCTGTGCATTCTCTGCATTTTTCGCTTGATATAGCAAAAGCTCTCAAGCGAAAAAATACACTACAATATGTCATTAGACGCTTTGCCGACAGCCTGAACTGGCATTCTAATGCGTACCGCTTTTTCTGCTATGCTTAAATATTATTAATTTGCCTGAAAGACGGCTTCATGGTAGAATGCTTAAGATTTAGGGAATGTTTTAGGAGGTCTTATGCAAGAAAAAAATAAATTAAGCCTTGCTTTGTTCCATATAGTAAGCGGTATTTTAATAGGCGGGGGAGCAATACTGCCCGGCGTATCCGGCGGCGTTCTCTGCGTTGTGTTCGGCGTATATAGGCCGCTTATGGAGCTTTTAAGCCGTCCAAAGAGCGCCGTCAAAAAATATTGGCGTATGTTCTTGTTTGTATTTATTGGCGTAGCCTTAGGCTTTGTAGGTGTAGCGAAAGTAGTTGGGAATCTGTTTGAAAAATATGAAATACAGATGCTGTGCCTGTTTATAGGGCTAATACTGGGAACGGTGCCTATGCTGCTTAAAACAGCAAAACAGGAAACGGGTGTAAGCAAAAAAGAAGACAAAATTGCGCTTGCTGCGGCTTTTGTCTTCCTTATTACAATTTTGCTGCTTCTAAAAGCCTTGGATAAGGCGAACCTGCCTTTAAACACATTTAACATATTCATAAGCGGCATAATATGGGGGTTTAGCCTTGTAATACCGGGGCTTTCAAGCTCAAGCCTGCTTATATTCTTAGGGCTGTACGATAAAATAATGCTGGAAGTCGGCAACTTAAATTTTTCTGTGATCATACCGCTTTTTATAGGCATATTTATTGTTGCGGTATCCTTTGCAAGGCTGGTGGACAACCTGTTTGAAAAACACCACGGCATAGCCTCCCACGCTGTGGTAGGCTTGGTAATAGCTTCAACGGTTTCGATAATACCTGCGTTTAGCAGCTTTAAAATGTTTTTGATAGGTATAGCGCTTGCTGTTGTGGGCTTCTTTGCTGCATTGCAGCTTGATAAATGGCAATCTACGGTTAAAAGAGAATAAACATACGCCTTATTACAATTAATTTCCCGCGAACTGCGGGATTTTTTTAATGGATAATTCTATAAAAGTGGCGAATAATCCCAATAATATTAAATAAATAGGCATAAAATATGATAAAGTGTAAATTTATTATTATATATTCCCAAAAATAAATATTAGTTCCCATATTTGTTTTTGCAAACTTATTATACTATGTTTTATTCCATTAATGCATATTCCTGCTTGAATTTTGAGCGATGTTAATATTAAATAAGCATAGAAAATCAATATAGGAGATATGCTATGACTGTAAAAGAAAGCAACAACATTCAAGACGAAAGATTGTCCAAAAAAGAGCTTATTCTATTTGCTCTGGCAGATGTTTTTGGCGGGGGAGGGCTTGCAATTCTTTCAGTGCTGTACTTGCCTTACCTTACCAATGTAATAAAAATAAACCCTGCCTGGGCAGGCACTGTAATAATGATAAGCAAGGCTTGGGACGCCGTATCCGACCCGCTCATGGGTATTATTTCGGATAATACGCGCAGCAAATTAGGCCGCCGCAAGCCATATCTCATTTTAGGCGGAATGCTGCTTATACCTATAATGGCGCTTTTGTGGTACCCGGTAAGTTTTGAAGACCAAACTCTGCGCATAACATATGTTGCAATTACATATCTTATGTATGCCACGGTTTCCACAGTAATAGCCGTTCCCTACAGCTCCATGAGCACAGAAATAACAAACGACTATTCCATGCGCAACAAGGTAAACTTAAACAGGCTGGCTTTTTCGCTTTTATCTACCGCAATATGCACCTTGGTTCCGACGGTTCTTTTTAGTCAGCTCACCAAGCAAAAAATAGATGTGTGGCAATTTTATTTTATAATTGTGCTTGGCTTTGGACTCTACTTTGCCGTACCGAATATTTTAGCGGGCATTTTCTGCAAAGAGCGTGTTCCATATGGCGATGAAAAAATAAAGTTTTCATTTAAGGCATTTGTCAAGCCCTTGCGCGTTAAAAGCTTTAGAAAGCTTATTGCGATGTACTCTTTGCAGTCAGTAGCTTTGGACATTGTAAGCGCTGTTATTATCTACTACGCACTATACGTAACGCCCGGGATAAGCTCCACAGTTTTTCTGGGAACCTTCCTGTGTATGCAGCTTATACTGTACCCGTTTTTGATGAAAAAGGTGGATACTGTGCCAAAAACCAAAATTTACCGCTTCGGCTTGCCGCTAACTGCCGTAGGCGCAATAGCGATAGCATTATTCCCAAAACACGCAAACCCTATGCTGCTTTACGTTATTACGGCTTTTACAGCGCTGGGCTTTGCAGGGGCGCAGACCATGAACTGGATTATTTTTCCCGATGTGGTGGACATAGGCGAGCTTTCGCTAAAACAGCGCATGTCGGGTTCTTTTAGCGGGGCAATGACATTCATACGCAAAGTAAGCGCGGCTATTGCAATATTTTTGGTAGGAGTTGTGCTCGGCGCGACAGGCTTTATCCACCCAACAGAAGCAGCGCCCATACCTATTCAGCCCATAGCTACGCAAAATGCAATACGTCTGCTTGTTGTTGTGGCATTTGTAATAATTATGGGAATTGCATTCTTTGTAGCTAAAAGCTTTAAGCTTACTCCTGAACTTTCAAAGCGCATAAAACAGCTGCTTGAAATACGCCGCAATCGTGAATATACTCCTCAGGAAAAAGCCGAAGTGCAAAATATTTTGAAGGATTTTGGCTGATCTGCAATAAGCATTAAGCGCCGCTATTAAGTCGTTTAGGATGCTTACAATATGTATTTGTATACTTTGTCGTGTATATTTTATCTTGAGAGCTTGTCCTTACTTAAGCTAAAAATATAGAAGATGCAAGGATTTCAATGCCCCCGCGGCTTTAAGCATTGGAAACTTTCACGATTATAATCATGAGGCTTCGCTCGCTGAACTCCTTAAACAATGCTTTGTTTACGCTCTTAAGCGCCGTTATTAGGCGCTTTTAATCAACTAAAGTCTATATTTATATTGCCCATGCTTGTGGCCGCTTTTAGCTTTTTATCCCCGTCATTTTTGCGTAAGGGCAAATTGCTTTTGCCTAAAGATGTTGAAGACATTATTGAATATTCCTTCATGCTTCCTTCGATACGGCCTTTTATGCTGCCTTGGCTTGTGGCGAGATCAATATAAGCGCTTTTTATATTGTCGATTTCAATGCTTCCGTTGCTTGTAGATAATTTGAACTTCTCATCGGCCTTAATGTTTTCCGCTTTTATCTTGCCATTGCTTGTATTTGCATAAAGCTCAAGGCAGTCTATACCGGACAAATCAATAGAAGCATTGCTCGATTTACAACAAGCGTTTCCGTATATTTTTAACTCTTTTGCTTTTATTTTACCGTTGCTTGTTTTAATGTCAATATGCGAAGCTTCAATGCTTTTAACCGTTGTTGAAGCGTTTGATGTTTTTGTCTTTATTTCACCCCAAACTTTTAACCCGTCCACTTCAATTTTCGCATTTGATGTTTCAAATGAGCACTTTGCTGTGATTTCCCGCGGCACGAGCACTTCGACAGGGCTTGAACCTCTAAATGATAGAAATTTATAAAACGAACTGCGCTGGCGGTTCTTGCGCAGTATTATTTCGCCGTTTTCCACGCTGAAATCATATTGGATGTCTTCGTCTGGATATTCAGTATAGCTTATCTTTATGTCTTCGCCGCTGTATGTTTGCACATTTATGCCTGTATTTGATGTAAGCACGCCTATTTTGTATATGCCGTCGGTTTTAACTGTCTTTGTTATACGGACAGCTTTTTCCAAATCGTCTGCGCGGTCTGCGTCTTTGCAGAAAAAACTGCGTTGAGCTACATTTTCATCGGAAAGAATCTGCCGTGCCGCTTCTTTGGGGTTTGGCATCATCTGCGCCGCTTCATCTTCAGTAATTTTTTCTTCTTCGGCTCTATCGAGCAGCATTTCTTCAAAAAATTTTACCGCTTCGTCTGTTTTGTCAAAATGCGCCTTGCTAAGTTCCAAGCGCAATTCATCTAAAAACTGCTTTTTATTCATTTTTTTCCTCCTGTAAAATACGCTTAATAAATTGGTATACCTTGCCCAGCTCTTCCCATTGCGATGCAAAATCCTGCATCTGTTTAGTGCCCTTTTCAGTAATTTTGTAATAGCGCCTTAGCCTTCCGGAATGCTCCTTGCTGTATGTGGAAAGCGCTCCCGCTTCTTCAAGCCGTCTTAAAACGGGGTAGAGCGTGGTTTCGCTTACGCGCATTAGCTGCTGCATATCCTGCGTAAGGCGGTAGCCGTATGAATCGCCTTGTGAAAGAAGGGCAAGCACGCAAGCTTCCGTAACACCTCGCTTTAGCTGTGGATCCATAATATCGCCTCCTGTATAATACTATACAATGCATAGTATTATTTGTCAATAATATTCGAGTAAAATTTTTATAAAAAAACAAAGCCCATTAGGTAAAATAATTTAATATAATAAACAAACCGCAAAGAGCTTCAACCGCAAAGAGCTTAAAGCGTAATGCTAAACATCATTGCAAATATAAATTTTCTTATATAAGGCTGCCGACAATATGGCCTTAGAGATATTATCTTGTGCTGTTAGATTTAGCGCAAAATAACCACCGTCAGAGCTGGTAAGAATAGGAAGCTTTAGATGCAAGATACTTACTTTGACACAATGTGTAAAGGTTTGCTAACCGTAATAAATCAAAGAAGATATGTCAGGCAAAGGAAATTTATCATACACAAAATGGAGCTGTAAATAGTATTTGCTCCAAAATATATTAGGAAGCTTTAGATGCAAGACCTTCTTTGATACAATTTTTAAAGGCTTGCCAACCGTAATAAATCAAAGGAGATATGTCAGACA
>JBMNUE010000005.1:0-29519 GCA_050946095.1 Christensenellales bacterium | reverse complement strand
GGCGATAACCTTGCGGATGTTTTAGAGCTTGACGATTTAATACTGGAAATAGACAACAAATCCATGACAAACCGCCCTGACCTTTGGGGGCATTACGGCATAGCGAGGGAGCTTGCCGCAATATACGGGGCGCCGCTTAAAAAGCTGCCGGAATTTAATAAGCCCGGCAATGTTGAAAGCTTCCCGGTGAGCATTGAAAGCGAAAACTGCTTCCGCTATGCCGGCATTAAGTTTGACGGCGTTAAAAACATACCCGCGCCCTACGATATGCAGAAAAAGCTGTTTTTGTGCGGCCTGCGCCCCATAAACGCATTAGTAGATATTACCAACTACTTAATGCTGGCCTTAGGGCAGCCCACCCACGGCTTTGACGCAAGGCATGTCGAAAGCGGCATAGAAGTGCGGCAGGCGCATAAAAAAGAAAAGCTTACGCTGCTTGATAAGACTGAGCTTGATTTAGATGAAAGCGACCTGCTTATATGCAGCGGCGGCAAGCCCATGGCATTAGCCGGCATTATGGGCGGCGAGCAGGATTCCATACTTGAAAGCACGGATTCCATGCTGCTTGAAATAGCCACTTTTAACGCGCTCACTATACGGAGGACTGCGAGCAAAAATAAAATACACACGGATTCTTCCTTAAGAAACGAAAAAGCTTTGGACACGCAAAGGGTAGACCAAACTATGGGCTTGGCGCAGGAAATAATTAAAAATATTTTCCCGCAAAGCCGCATAACCGCCATTGGCGATATAATAAAAAAGCCCACCGAAAACAAAAAGGTTTTGTGCAGCCTGAACTGGCTTAACACGCGCTTGGGCAGAAACGTTTCCGTGCAGGAGATAGAAAACAGCTTAACGCCTCTTGGCTTTGCTCTTAATATTCAGGGGGAAGACCTGCTTGTCGATGTGCCAAGCTACCGTTCAACCGGCGATGTTTCCCTGCCTGATGACATACTTGAAGAGATAGCCCGCATGATAGGCTATGAAAACTTTGAATACATAGCGCCAAAGGTTACTTTGACGGGCGCCGTTAAAGCGCCTGAATACAATTTGCAGCGCGCCATATGCGAGTATTTGGCTTTCCGCTGCAATATGCAGGAAGTGTTCACATATCCTTGGGCTTCTGACAGCTTTATTAAAGCTGCAGGCATGAATAAGGACGATTTAATCGCCATTTCAAGCCCGCCTTCGCCGCAAAACGCTTGCCTTCGCGCTTCGCTTGCGCCAAACATGCTTGAAGCCGTGCGCGACAACCTGCGCTATTTTGACAGCTTTTCCATATTTGAAATGACGCAGGTATTTAAAAAGGGCAGCGTTAGCCCAAGCGAAGCTGAAGAAGTGCTGCCCCTGCAGCCCGTGCATCTGTGCGGAGCGCTCGCGGGAGAAGACCCCGAAGCACTTTTGTTTTCCGCCAAAGGCATATTAGAACAGCTGCCCCGCATATGCATGGCTGAAGCCTACAGCTTCGACCAGATAAAAAAACCTGCATGGGCGGATAAAAACGCCTGGCTTAACATAGTGTTTGAAAATAATATTATAGGCTCTATGGGGCTTTTGTCCCCCAAGACGCTTAAGGAAGCGGACATTAAAAAGGCGCACTGCGCAGTGTTTGAACTGAATGTGGACAGCTTAAAGCCCTTAGCTTCAAGGGACAACCGCTACAAGCCGCTGCCGCTTTACCCGCAGGTCGAGCAGGACTTTTCCGTTATATTGGATAAAGATGTAATGTGGAAAGACATAGTAAAAACGCTCAAGCCCATCGTTTCAAACTTAAGCTTTATTGAAGAATACCGCGGCAAGCAGGTGCCGCTTGGCAAAAAGTCCCTGCTTATAAGGGTGTGGTTTGGAAAAGAAGACGGCACATTGAGCCCTAAGGAAATAGACAGCAAAATGTCTAAGATAATAAAAGAATTAAGCAATAAATTAGGGGGAGAAATACGCAGCTGAGGCTTTTGCCTCATCTGCGTTTGCGCAGCAATATGTTTTATAGGTTTAAATTACACGGCAGGTTCAAATATATTTTAATATGCATTTTTTGCGTGCTGATGCAGTCCGCATTTGCCGAAGAGCTTCCATACAGCAGAGAATACACCGAGGAGCAGATAAATTTAATATACGAAAGCCTGAAAGACGAAAGCAAGCTTTTCCCCGTGCAGTATGATTTTAGAATAAAGGTGGATAAAAACGACTTATCTATAACGGAAGGCTTAAGCCCCGACTGGAACAACATACTGCTTATGGGCACTGATACGGGCAATAAAAGCTTAAACTACGGGCGCACCGACGCCATGATGGTGCTTAGCGTGAACAAAAAAAGCGGGGAACTTAAGCTTACGTCTTTAGCAAGGGATATGTATGTGCCGATAGCGGGAACCAATATCCACAACCGCATAAACGCGGCAAACGCCTTCGGCGGGCCGCTGCTTACGGTAAAAACCGTGAACGCCGTTTTGGGGCTTAACATAAGGCAGTATGCGAGCATTAACTTCGCGGGCTTTGAAAACGTGGTGGACGCCTTGGGCGGAGTCGATATAGAGCTTAGCCAGGCTGAAGCAAACATTGTGGGCGTAGCAAAAGAAGAAGGCAGGCAAAGCTTAAACGGCGAGCAGGCGCTTAAATATGTGCGCATACGCAAGCTGGACAATAACTTCGGCAGAAACGAACGGCAGAGAATTTTCCTGGTATCGCTTTTAAACAAGATGAAGCACAGCGGCTTGGACGTTGCATTGGAGTCGCTTTCTATAGCGCTTCAGCAGATGTCAACAAATTTAAGCGTGAGCGACATACTGCCCCTGGTGCCTAAAATTATAGGCAACAAAAATGATATGCATCTTTTAAGCCTTCCTGAAAGCGGAGATTGGCGCTACGCCGCAAAAAAAGACATGAGCGTCGTAGTATTTGACGAAGAAAGCACAAAGGCAGCTTTCCACAGCTTCGTATATGGGGAAGATGCAGAGCAAGCCGCTATGTAAAACCGCTAAATAGCAGCAGTTATAATTTACAAACGCATAAATATATAAAAGGTAGCCGCTTAGTTGATGCGGCTGCCTTTTGCAGCGTAGCTATGTTTTATTTAATAATATCCGCACTCTTACAGCAGCGTTACATTTGCTTTTCGGCAGATGTCTATTGTGTTTTCGTCCCAGCAGGAGGACTGCACTTCGCCTATATGCGCCTTTTGAAGCAGCAGCATGCAGAGCCTGCTCTGGCCTATTCCGCCGCCTACGGTGTATGGAAGCTTGCCTTCAGCGAGCATTGAATGGAAAGGGTATGCCAAGCGGTGCTCGCATTTGGACTGCTTTAGCTGGCTTATTAGGCTTTCGGGCGAAACGCGTATGCCCATAGAGCTTATTTCCATAGGCATTTGAATGGTTTCGTCCCAAAAGAGTATGTCGCCGTTTAATTCCCAGTCGTCATAGTCCGGCGCCCTCATGTCGTGCGGCTTGCCGCTTTTAAGCGGTTTTCCTATCTGCAAAATACAGCAGGTTTTATGGTTTTTTACATATTCCATTTCGCGCTCTTTGCCGCTTAAATTTGGATACATGTCTTCAAGCTCCTGGCTTAAAACAAAGCTTGCCTCTCTTTCAAGGCACAGGTCAAGCCTTGGGTACTTCCATTTTAATATATCAAGCGTTAAACATATCGCCGTTACTATGCGCTGCATCATGTCCTTTAATGTCGCCATGGTGCGCATATCCTCAGTTATTACCTTTTCCCAGTCCCACTGGTCTACATATACAGAGTGCAGATTGTCGAGCGTTTCATCGCGCCTTATGGCGTTCATATCCGTATAAAGCCCTTCGCCCACCGGGAAGTTATAGTCTTTAAGCGCCATGCGCTTCCACTTTGCGAGCGAATGAACTACTTCCGCATTTCTGTCCATATGCTTTATGTCGAAGCGGACGGGGCGCTCAACGCCGCTTAAGTCGTCGTTAAGCCCTGAATCCGTCTCAACGAAAAGAGGCGCGGATACCCGCTTTAGGTTCAGCGCTTTGCAAAGCAGGCTTGCAAAATGCTCTTTTATCAGCTCTATGGCTTCCTGCGTTTCGTAAAGGTCGAGCCTTGAAAAATATCCGTCCGGTATATAGCTTTTATCCATATCAGTACCTATATATAGCGATAGTCAGCGCTCCGTCCTGCACGGTGCCGTCTATATGTATAGGGAAGGGGTAGTTATTGGTGAAAATTAGGTTCTGCGTTTTATTGCCTACCGCGGCATCTGCGCCGTGCGGCAAGTACGAAGCCCCGCTCGGCCCGTGGGGGCGGCGGTGGTCCACATTAATTCCCGGCAGCTGCAGCAGCACATTGTAAAGCGTTGAAGATATTTGGCAGGTGCCGCCGCCGTAGCCAAGCACGCTTTTGCCGTCCGCCAATATTATTGCCGGCTTGTAGCCGCTGCTTGCATTGTAGGGGCCGAAGAGCTTGTTAAAATCAAAGCGGTCGCCCGGGTTTAAGACTATATCTTCAAACTTGCCGCAGCTCACCTTAAGGTTTTCTATGCGGTTTAAATTATCTTTGTTGTCGGTTATCTTATAAAAGGAAGTGTATGCGGCTATGGGGTATTCTGTGCCGGGGTCCTTTGAAAGGTAGTCCACAGGTATTTTTTTGCCAAGGTGCCTGCTGTCCACATAGCCGTACTGCTTTTTAAATATAAGCTTGCCCCAGCCGTCCTGAAAGCCTATGAGCGCCAGGCGGCAGCCGGGCTTTAGCTCTATAAGCGAATTAGACGAGCTGTTTGGGCTTTCCCTGACAGATGTATCTTCGCTTACATATACTATAGCCGTATTCTGCACGCCTGGGTAGTTTGGAATGTTTTCAGGCTGCAGGTTTTCCACGGTAAAGTCGTCCAGCTTGTCGCGCTTAATAAAGCCTAAAACAGCCCCTTCCCTCCCTATAAGCAGGCGGGAAGGAGTTATGCCGTATATGTCTACGCGCTTTCCGGCAGCCAGAAAACCCGCGCGCTCTTCAAGCGCTTCGGTTTTATATATGGGGCTGTCGTAGCGCAAAAGCGCCGTATATAGTGGTTCGCTATACGGCTGCGCGTTTTGCAATTGAGAAGCGAAGGCATATACAGGCAAAAGCAGCAGGCATAAAAATAAAGCTGTTTTTTTCATATTACACCTTATATATCGCCACAAACAGGGAGCCGTCCTGCACATGGGTTTTAATCTGTATGGGGAAAGGATAGTCGTTTCTGAATACGAAGTTAAGCTTAGCGCTTGTAGCGTCCATGCCGTGGGGCAGATAGCTTGCGCCGTCCGATCCATGCGGCGCCCTAACAAGCACAGTAAGTCCCGTAAGCTGCAAAACCGCATTGTAAAGCGTTGAGGAAATCTGGCAGCTGCCGCCTCCCGTCGCTGTGCCCCATTCGCCGTCAACAAGCGCGCCCGCTTCAAGGTAGCCGTTGCCTGCGGTAAAGGGGCCTACTTCGTTGTTAAAGTCCATCTTCTGCCCAGGCTGCATTAACATGGACATACGCTGCGAGCCGAGCTTTAAATTTTCTATGCGGTTTAAGTTAAGCTCCGTTTCTTTTATATTATAAAAAGAATTAAATACAGCTATAGGCGTATTTGCATCGCCGTACTCTACTTCGGGCGCCACTTTTTCTAAGGATTTAAGGTACCTTGTATCCACATAGCCGTACTGGCGCTTGAATATAAGGTAGGCCCAGCCGTCCACTATGTCTATAAAGCCCACCATGGACCCAGGGTGCATAGTGATAAGGGTTTCAGAAGATGCGTTAGGTTCTGCATAAATGGGAGTATCCTGCCAAAAGGTGGTGTAGTATTTAATCTGGTTGACGCCGTAGGGCGGCAGGTTTTTAAAGTCTATCCTTTTAACGTTGTCCACGCGGCCGCGTATTACATAGCCCTTGCCGTTTCCGTAGGCTATGCCTAAGTAGTTCGGCTGGATTTCTACAATCTGCACCGGGTTTCCGGGGTTTAGCTTTCCTAATACGGCGGAGTTTTTATCCGCCTTTGCGTAGACATTCGTAAAGCTGTTAGGGTAGTTCATAGTTATCTGCGCGTTGTAGAGCACCTTATCCTCCGAAAAAGAAGGATGAGCGCCTAAAAGCAGGCATATAAGCATTAAAATAGATATAGTTTTTTTACTCACAGTCCTTTTCTCCTTTCGGCTTAAGTTTTTCGAGCCTGCCGTCCTCATGCTTTATGTAGGTATTGTCAAGCTGCGACCTTAGGTTTTCTTTATATTTCTTTATATATTCGCGCCTTAGCTCCTTCTGAAGCTTTTTTTCTCTATCGCTAAGGCCTTCTTCTTTTTGCTTTTTATAAAGCGCGTTTATTTTTTCTATCTTTTCTTTGTCCATTCAGCTCTCTCCGTTAATATTGGTTTCCTTTTTCAGGTTAAGCGCAAGCGCCCAGTTTACAGCGATTATTGCAATATATACCGCATACAGCAGCCATTTTGAAATGCTTGAGCGGTCTATTAAAAATTCAAGCCCCAATATAGCCAACACGCTTATAGGAAAAAGCGTTAAGGCAATTTTGGCTTTAGCATTAAGAGGCTTTATCTTGCACGCGAATTTAATTATGCCCGTTCCAAAAAAGGCCGCCGCAAGAAGCTGCTGCACCCCTACAAATGCAAAGCGCATATGGTAGTCAAAGCGCAGGGATTCAAACACCGCCTGGCTTCCCCCAAATAGCAGAAGCCAGCTTAAAAACACATAGCCGTCTTTGTCCTTTTTAAGCATATTAAAAAGCACCGCCAAAAGCACGGCTGCGGCTGCGGCTTCCAAAAGCCAGGTTTTAAGGTATATATCGTAGTCGCCGCGCAAGCTTAAAAAGCTGTTGTCAAGAACGCCGGTTACAAGCGGGCGGCTTATGCCTATACCGGAATGCTTTTCCCCTATCCTTTCAAAAAACACAAACGCCATTATGGAAGGCGCAGCAGCGTCAAGCTGCGCTTTAACGTTTGCATTCAATATTTTTGACGCTATAAAGGCTGCCAAAATAACGCCTAATATGGCGCCGAACATGGACATGCCGCCCAATCTAAAGTTAAAAATATTTTTAAAAGTTAAAAAGGGCTTAAACGCCGCGTCGGTAAAGCAAAAAAGCAAACGCGAAAGCAAAAGGGACAAAGGCACAGCTATTACAAAGGTTAAAATGCTTGAACCGTATTTAAGCTTTTTGCGTTTCTCTGAAAATAAAGCCGTTATAAGCGCAAACAAAGCCCCCAGCGACACAAAAACGCCGTATTTATACACGCTTATATTAAATATCTCAAATGCTATGTCCTGCACGCTTGTCTCCTTTTTACCTGGCGCTGTAATGTTATTCCATCAATGTTATTCCATCAAGGAAGCAAAGTATATCATATCGCTCTGCGCGCGCTCGTTGCTCTTGCTTCTGTCCTGGAAATAGCCGCCGTTATAGACTATTGTTGCAGAGTTGCCTCCGTCAAAGTTAAATGCCTGCGTACAGCCCAGGTTGAACATGTACTCGGCAAGCTCCGATACTGTGGCTCCTGCTGAATTATCCGTGCGGCCTTCCGCATGGACTATAACATATTCAAGAGGCCCTATCTGCCCCAGTGCAAGGCGCGGCTCCGGCCTGTGCGGGTTATAGCCGTATTTTTCCGGTATGGCTTGAAGCTCATCGTTTTTTACAAGGGCGGGGCCGAATGTAAAGGCGTTTATTATGGTATGCCCCGCTTCATTAAAGGCATTAAGCTGCGCGTCTTTATCGCTTCCTGATATTATAAAGAAATCTCCGTTTTCGTCTATCAAAAGCGTGTCTTTAATGGGGTTGAACTTGCTGCGTATTCTTTCCCCCATGCGGTACTCAAACGAAGTCTTGTCAGGGTCGTTTGCCATGTAGCTGGCGCTGCAGGCTATTACCGCGTTGTTTTTTTCCGCCATGGAGGATATTAGCGCCACGCGGCTTGATTGCGGAGAGCCTGCGGTGGCCGTTCTAAACTGGCTTGCATGCACCAGCTTTACATAGGCTATCCACCACTTTATGCCGTTTTCTTCAGACACTTCAAGCTCAACCTGTATGCTGGGGTCGCGATAGCCGGTTTCCGTGTAGCCTGCCGGGTTTACGGGCCTTCCGGGAGAAAAGTCTATGGGAAGGGCGCGCACAATTATGCTTTCCGCCTTGGCGGAAGGTATTAAAAAGCTAAAAGCAGGCTTGGCGCCGCTTGTCGTCAGCTGTATTTGATCTAAGCTGTCGTTGTTTGTGTCCAGTTCTTCTTCTAACCATGGTTCATCTTCCGGCATGAAGCGTTCGTCTTCCAGCATAGTGCCGGACGGTATTATAAAAGACAGGCTTAATGCCATAATCACTGCAAGCAGCGTAAGAAGCGCATTGGTTTTCTTTGACATAATTATTCTCCTTGTGAGTCCGCATACGGGAAGACCCATGCTTTCTGTATGCGATAATTTATAAAGTATAAAACAGTATCTACTACTGCTTTAATCAGAGATTTGTTCACTCTTTGAGCGAACGCGCGGTATAAGAGATTGCTGAATCCTCCGCTTGCTAAAAGCGACGCCGCTGCAAGCACAGCATAGCGCATGCCGGAGCCCTGCTTTTTGCCGTAGGCAAACACCATCTTTTTATTTACCTTATAGTTAAATATAGCGGATATTATGCGGGCTATCGCCGCTGCCGTATAGGTGTGCAGGTAGGCATCCCGGCCGCCTAATTTGTCGGAAAATAGGGCGGTCAATAAAAAGCTGTCCAAAAGCGTGAACACGCCTATATCTATAAGAAAGCTCGCCAGGCTTGAAAAAACAAACTTAAAAAAAGTTCCGAACAGGCTTTTGTATATGCGTATGGAGTCCTTTACGGGATTAAAATGGCTGCTTTGGTTTTCTTCTATGTATATGGTTTTAATTTCGACCGTTTCAAAGGGTATTTTATTGAGCGCGCAGTACATAAGCATGTTCGTTTCGTACTCAAAGCGCTCCCCTTTTACGCTGAGCATTTTAGGGATAAGCTTGCGGCTTACGCCCCTAAGCCCTGTCTGCGTGTCCGGCAGGTAATGCCCGTAAAGCAGTTTAAAGAAAAAGGAAGTCAAAATGTTTCCAAAGCGGCTCCTAAACGGCACGCCCGCTTTTTTAAAATTGCGCGAGCCTAATACAAGCGCATCGAGCGTTTCAAGCACTTTTTGCGCAACCTTTACAACGTCTTCCGCCGTGTGCTGGCCGTCCGAATCCGCCGTTACTATGCCGGGGCTTTTGGGATAATGCTCCAAAATATAGCGCATGCCGTGCTTAAGCGCGTGGCCCTTGCCTTTATTTTCTTCATAGCCTATAACGTCGCAGCCGTCTACGCTTGCAGCCTGCTTAAATATGTCCTGGTAAATGCTGCCCGAGCCGTCATCCACAACCAAAACATGGCGAAAACCGCGTTTGCTAAGCTCCTTTACATAACGCAGAAGATTTTCATCCGGCTGCAAAGACGGTATAAGCACTACAAAATCAAACACACTTGCCAAGGGCATTAAACCTCCTTACACAGCAGATACTTGCGCGAGTTTAAAATAAACCGCAGCAGCACAGTGTATTGTACCCAAAAAACACCGTTTTGTAAAACTTTGTTAAAGTTTTTTACAATTTATTTTCCGCCTTTATTGAACTTGCGCTTATTTAAATGTATTATATGTATGCTTGTCGCAAAAAGGAGGATTTATGGAGTTTTTACAGGCGAACCCTTCGCAGGAAGCGGATATATTGGATTTTATCAACTACGTGTTCAGCAATGCGCATGTGCCGCACGATTTTAAAAAGCTTTTGCCCTTCGTTTACGGCAAGGAAGGCTTTTATAAGCTGCACTCTGTGGCGCTTGAAAACGGTAAAATAAAAGGCGTTATAGCCATGCTGCCTTTTTTGATGCGGGTGGGCGGCGAAAGCCTTAAAGCCGGCTTTATAGGAAGCGTCAGCGTGCACCCCTACGAAAGGGGGCGCGGCATTATGAAAGGGCTTATGGAGTGTGCGCACAGCGCAGCAGAAAAGCAGCAGCTCGACCTTGTTTTTTTAAGCGGCAGGCGCCACCGCTACAAATATTTCGGCTACGAGCGCATAGGCGCGCACTTTAACTTTACATTAAACGGGGACAGCTTAAGGCACGCGCTTAAATCTGAAGATATATCTAATTGCTCGCTTGTTCCGTTTGACAAGGCTTCAAAAGACGAAATAAGCAAAGCATACGGCATATATCTGCAAAAACAGCTGGTATGCGCCGAAAGGACTTTCAAAGAATTTACAGCCAAGGCTTCAAGCTGGAACAACAGCGGCTTTGTATTTATAAAAGACGGCAAGGTCCAGGGCTATTTTATAAAGACCCCTAAAAACTCGGTTGAAGAATTGTGCGTAAACGAAGAAAGCATAAGGCTGTGCCTAAAGAGCATTTGCGCGCATTTTGGAAATGTCCAGATAATTTGCCCTGCATGGAACAAGGCGCTTTTTTCTGAAGCTGAAAAAGCATCTGAAGGCTACCAGATGTTTTCAAGAAATATGGTCCGCATATACAACTGGGAAAATGTATTAAACGCCGCAATTAAGCTGAGCTTTAAGCAAAGGGCGCTTAAAAATCAGCGCGCCGTATTTAGCATAGAAAACGCCGGCACATTTTGCATTGAAGCAAAAGATGCAAAAGCCTATAAAACAAACGAAAAAGCAAGCATCGCTTTTACGCAGGAAGAAGCTGCAAGCCTGTTCTTTTCTCCAATAAGCCTGTTCAGCGGGCAGTGTTCAGCGTTTTACAACTGGTTGCCCATGCATTTAGAGCTCACGCCTGCGGACGGGTTTTAGAACAAACTGTGAACACTCTGTAACAATTCGGTCTGGTCTTCTTGCAAGCGGGTATATTATACTCTATAATGCCTTTTACGATTAGGAGATAGTATGAGACGTTTCAGCGATTTAGTGCTTAAACATAGAAAATTCGTTATTATATTTACTATTGCGCTTTGCATTATAAGCTTTTTTGCCATGATAAATGTAAACGTGGAGTACGATTTGGCTTCCTACCTTCCGGAAAGCTCGCCCACGTCAAAAGCGCTTGCGGCAGTAGGGGACGATGTTCCCAACCTTAAGTTTTTTATTAAAGACCTGCCGCTTGAAGACGCTATTTATGCAAAAAAGCAGCTGCAAAAGGCAGACTATATAAACGGCGTTATATGGCTTGACGATATGTACGATATAGACGGCATGCCGCTTGAAACAGTGCCTGAATACATATTGAAATCCTGGTATGCTGAAAACGGCGCCTTATACAATGTTACAGTGGACCCCATGCACTATTCAGAAGGCGTAAGCGCTATAAAAGAGCTTTACCCAAACAGTCTGGCAAGCGGCAACGCGGCAAACCAGGCGCAGCTATTATCCGTTTCCACAAAGGAAATAGGGAACATAATGCCGCTTATTCTGCCTATAGTGCTGATTATTTTATTAGCGGCTACAAGCAGCTACTTTGAGCCAGTGCTGTTTTTGATAACAATAGGCGCTGCTATTTTGCTCAACGAAGGCAGCAATATATTTTTAAGCGATGTTTCGTTTATTACAAGGGCAAGCTCTTCCGTGCTGCAGCTTGCTGTATCCATAGACTATGCGGTGTTTTTGCTGCACAGCTTTACGGAGTTTAGAAATAAAGGCCTCGACAGCCAGGAAGCCATGAAGGAAGCCATGGTGCATTCAGCATCGTCTGTAGCTTCAAGCGCCATGACGACGGTGTTCGGCTTTTTGGCTCTCGCCGTTATGGAATTCGAGCTCGGGAAAAACATGGGCTTTGTGCTGGCCAAAGGCGTTCTGCTAAGCTATCTTTCGGTAATAGTGTTTCTGCCTGCCGTCGCCATATCCTGCACAAATCTTTTGGACAAGACAAAGCACAGGCCCTTTCTGCCCAGCTTTAATAAGTTTTCCAAATGGATAATAAAGCACGCGCTTCCAATAGCCGTTGTATGCCTGCTTCTTATACCCATAGCCTTTATGGGCCAAAAGAACAACAGCTTTATATACGGCTCGGACGGCATGCACGCCCCGGGTTCCGAAGTAAAAAAAGAAGAAAACGAAATAAACCGCATATTCCAGGAAAGCCAGTCCATGCTGCTTATGGTTCCTGAAGGAGACTTGGCAAAGCTTGATTCTTTAAGCAAGGAGCTTTTAAGCATAGACAATGTTTTAAGCGTTTTATCCTACCCAAACGCTGCGGGGCTTGCAGTGCCCGTTCAGATGCTGCCGGAAAAAAGCCTTGCAGCGCTTAGGTCAAACGGCTACGACCGCATAATAATATCGGGCAGCACAAACGCAGAAAGCGAGGAAGCCTTTAAGCTCGTGGAAGAGATACGCAGCGCTTCCAAGAAATACTACGGGGACGGCTTTCTCTTGGCCGGCGAAAACGTAGCCAACATGGATATTAAAGATGTAATAACAAAGGACAGCCTTAAGGTGCTGCTTACCGGCATTATAGCCATAGGCGTAATACTGCTTATAAACTTTAAAAGCGTGTCGCTTCCGCTGGTGCTGCTGCTCGTAATAGAAGGAGCAGTTTGGATAAACCTGTCCCTCCCTTATTTTCAGGGGGAAAACCTAAACTATATAGGCTATCAGATAATTTCAAGCGTGCAGCTTGGCGCCACGGTGGATTACGCCATACTTTTAACCAGGCGCTATATCGACGCAAGAAAGACAAAGGCTAAAAAGGAAGCCGCTGTCTTTACTCTACACACTACGACAGGCTCTATTCTGCCGCCCGCTTTAATACTTACAGCAGCGGGGTATCTGTTAGGCTTTGTATCCACAAACGGAGTAGTAAGCCAGATGGGCGCAATATTAGGGCGCGGGACGCTGCTGTCCGCATTTATGTCGCTTGTGGTGCTGCCCCATCTTTTAATGCTGTTAGACACCTTTATCAAAAAAACCACCAAGGAAGGCAGGGAGTTTATATGAAAACCAAATTAAAAACTTCTATCGTGCTTGCTGCGCTGCTTTTGACCGCGTGCTTTATTAGTTTAGCGGAACCCCAAAAAACCGAAATAGTGTACGCCAAATTGGACAACGCCGGCAAAACATCCGGAGTATACATAGTAAACCTTTTTGAATCGGACGAAGCTGCAACGCTTAAAGACTACGGCGATTACGAAAAAACTGTAAATTTAAGCCATATGGACGCCGTAAGTTTAAAAGGCGATGAAGTGGCGTTCAGCATGGAGCCGGGCCGCTTTTTGTACCAGGGCAACTTAAAAGATAAGGCCCTTCCGTGGGATATTAAAATAGACTACGCGCTTGACGGAAAAGCCGTGTCCCCAGAAGAGCTGTCCGGAGCTAAAGGCGAACTCAATATAAAACTTGGCATTCGCCCAAACGAAGGCTTTGAAAGCTTTACCGGCAATATGCTTTTGCAGGGAACCCTTTCTTTCCCAATTGAAAGCGTGTTCAGCATAGAAGCGCAGGGCGCAGTGAAAGCTTACGCCGGCACGAACATAACGCTTTCCTACGTAGTTTTGCCCGGCATGGAAGCGGAATACGCAATAAATGCGCAGGTTAAGGATTTTAGCATGCCGCCCATACAGATTGCGGGCCTTAAAATGAGCATGGACAATGAAATGCTCGGCAAATACCTAAGCAAGACGCTTGAAGATTCGCCTTTCCAGCAGGTAGCCAAAAATATGGTGAACAGCATGCTGGGCGCGGACATCAAGCCCATATCCTTTGCGGATAAGCGCAACGGGGAAATAAGCAGCCTGCAGTTTGTGTTTATGACGGAAGGCATTGCTGAAAAACCAAAACCCAAGGTTGAAACGCAAAAAGAAGCAGATAAGAGCATATGGGACAAAATAGCAGACCTGTTTTAAAAAACAAGGCGGAGCGCTTTGAAGAGTTTATTTTGCCTTACGAAAGAGGCATATATTTCACCTGCCTTAGGATACTTTCCCATAGGGAAGACGCCGAGGACTGCGCGCAGGAAACAATGCTGCGCGCTTTTAAATATTTTGAAAGCTTTAACTATCAATCAAAGCCTTCCACATGGCTTTACAGAATAGCCTACAACTGCTGCATGGATTTTATTAAAAAACGCGGAAACGCCATATCCATAGACGATTTAAGCGATGAGGATTTAGAAGACGACAGCCCTTCCCTATACCTTAAAATAGAAGAAAGCGAGCGCAGGCGCCTTTTAAAAGAAGCTATATCCGAGCTTCCCGATATATTCCGCCCGCCCATAGTGCTTTGCGATTTGCAGGGCCTAAGCTACCAAGAAGCTGCGGATATTATGGACCTGCCCTTAGGCACGCTTAAAAGCCGCATAAGCAGGGCGAGAAACAGGCTTAAAAAAATTTTATTAAAAAACGGGGAACTTTTTGCAGGGAACGGGAGTCTTATTGATGCAGGAGGGAAAAACAATGAACTGTAAAGATGCTAAAACCCTCCTTAGAGAGGACTTTGATGCAGCGCTAAACAGCAAAGAGCTTATGGAGCACATGAGCAGCTGCGAAAGCTGCAAAGCGCTGTACCAATACCGTCTTGACGCCATGCACTTAGACGATGAAGAAAATCTGCCGGCTGATTTTTCATCTTCATGGCGCGAAAGCATCATTAAGGAGGAAAAGGACATGGAAAAAGAACGCAAAAAACTCCGCATGAACCCCCACCTTAGACGCTTTATAAGCATAGCGGCCGTGTTTATGCTGTTAGTTGCAGGGACTTTTCTTACAAGGGAAGACAAAGGCGAAGCTAACTTGCCCATGCCGCAAAGCGCAAACTACGGAAGCATGGCAAAAGGCGCAGGCTATGACGAAAACTTTTCCTACTCCAACGGCCTATACGAATCCGGCATGGACGACGCAGCGCCCGCCGAAAGATCGACCTCCGGCATGGACACAGCGCCCGCCGAAAGACTGACTTCCGGCATGGACACAGCGCCCGTACCCCGCCCTCAAAAGCTTATACGCACATTGAACTTGGATTTAAGCACCAGAAACTTTGACGAAGATCTGCAAAAAATACAGGACAGTTTGCCAAAGTTCGGCGGCTATGCGGAGTACCTTAGGGTGGGAGAAAAAAGCGGCGGCAGGCGTTTTGCTTCGATTACCATAAGGGTTCCGCAGGATAGGCTTGACGCATTTCAGGCTTCGCTTGAAAAAGTGGGCAGAACGGTTTCCAAGACCGAAAGTTCGGAAGACATAAGCGAGCGCTACTACGACACGCAGACGCGCCTTGAAACGCAGGAAGCCAAAATGAAGCGCCTGCAGGACATGATGGAAAAAGCGAAATCCATAAAAGAGCTTATACAGATTGAAGACGCCATAGCGGATACCCAGTACCAGATAGACAGTTTAACGGGCAGCCTTAAAAACTGGGACAGCAAGGTAGACTACTCCACAGTAAATTTAGAGCTGCTCGAAGAACGCCAGCAGGACATAGTGCAGGTAAAGGAAGCCACATTGATAGAGCGCATGGAAAGCGCCTTTGCAAGCGGCTTGGAAAATTTCAAGGAATTTTTGGAAGACATGCTCGTATTTATTGTGAGCTACCTGCCTGCGATAGCTGTAATTATAATTATTGTAGTTATAGCAAATATAATCATCAAAAAAAGGAGAAATAAAAATGAAAAGTAAACTAAGTATTTTTGCATCAGTATTGCTAGTATGCAGCTTTATGATAGGAGCCGGCTTTGCAGAAAGCGCAAAGGTTACGGCAAGCGGGCAGGGCACAGTGTCGCTTCAGGCAGACACCGTAAGCTTTACCATAGGCATAAGGACCGAGGGTACGGATATCAGCGAAACCCAGCAAAAAAACAAGCAGGACATGACAAAGCTAATAGAAGCGCTTAAAAAGCAGGGCGTGGGCGAAAAAGATATGCTCACCACCTATTACGATGTGAACCTAAACCAAAGCTATGGCGACAGCAATGCGGAGGACACATACTCTGTAAACAACATGCTATACATTGTGCTAAAGGATATAGACGCCTTAAACGACGTGCTTGACGCTGCAATAGAAAACGGCGCCAACACGCTGTGGTCCTTAAACTTTTCTTCGAGCAAGGAAGCCGAAGCCTACGACAAGGCGCTTGAAATAGCCGTTCAAAAAGCTACAAACAGCGCAAATGTTCTGGCTAAAGCCAGCAGCCGCAAGCTTGGTGACATTATAGAAATAAGCCAAACTTCCTACGGCCCAGCGCAGTATGACGCATTCAACAATATGGAATTGGTTGCAGCGGCAGAGGCCAAGGACGCAGGCGGGCTTATATCCGGCGATGTATCTGTAACGGCAACTGTAACGGTTACTTTTGAACTTAATTAAATATAAATAAACAGCATATTCTATAAAGAATAAACGCTGCGAACGCGCAAAAATTTACATTCAAAAAGGGCTTCCCACAGCGGAAGCCCTTAGGCTGTCGACAATATGTCAAGTACACTTTGCCGTGTGTATTTTCGCTTTAAAGCTTTTGCCTCTGCAAGCTAAAACATAGGTAATGCGCAGCTTTTTAATGCCCGCGGCCTTAGCGCCGGAAGCTTTTGCTCCTGCAAGCTAAAACATAGGGAATGCGCAGCTTTTTAATGCCCGCAGCCTTAACGCCGAAAGCTTTTGCTCCTGCAGGCTAAAACATAGGGAATGCGCAGCTTTTTAATGCCCGCAGCTTTAGCACCGGAAGCTTTTAGCGATTGCATTCATTAGGCTTCGCCCCTAAAAATCCATAAATAATACTTCGTCTCTACTCAAGGGCTTCAAAAGCCCTTTTTTTGCATTTTTATGAGCTTATTAATGCTTTAGAATAAGCTTTATTAAATAACCGCTCGTGCTTTTACCATTATAGCAAACTGAGTTATTTTATTGCGGCTTTTATAAAGAAACCTTAATTTTTGCTCATATGCCGTTTTGTTAAACCATCACTCGTACTTTTTAATAATGGCCTGTGTGCCTAAGCCGCCAAAGCCTTGTTCTTCAAGCTCTTCATACATGCTGAGCACCAAATCCAAAACCGGCAGATCGAGCTTTCTCTTCTTGGCTTCTTCGCTTGCAAGCTTCATATCCTTTATAAAATGCTTTATGTAAAAGCCGGGCGCCATGTCGCCTGAAAGCATTTTAGGGCCGTTGCCCTTCATCTGCCAGGAGCCTGCAGCGCCGCCCGATATTACATTTAAAACATTATTTGGATCCAAACCTGCCTTTGACGCGTATGCCAAGGCTTCCGCAACTGAAGCTACGCAGCCTGAAATTGCTATCTGGTTTGCCATCTTGCAGTGCTGTCCGCTGCCCGGCTGCCCCAGGTAGTATATGTTTTTCCCTATGCTTTTAAAAATATCCAAGGCATCGTCAAAGTCCTTTTTATTGCCGCCCGCCATTATGGTGAGCGTGCCTTCCTTTGCTCCGGTATCGCCGCCTGAAACGGGCGCATCGAGCGCTCGCAGGCTGCGTTCCTCTGCTTTTTCAAAAATTTCTTTCGCAAGCTCCGGCGAAGAAGTGGTCATGTCTATAAGCAGGGCATTTTCTTTTGCGTTTGATATAATACCGTCTTTAAAATACACATCGCGAACGTCTTTTGGAAAGCCCACTATGCTTATAACTGCGTCCGCATTTTTAACCGCTTCTGCAACGCTGTCTTTCCAAACGGCGCCCTTTTTTATTACTTCATCGCACTTGGACTTAGTCCTTGAATATACATTCACATTAAAGCCCGCCTTTAAAAGATTTGCCGCCATGCCTTGACCCATAACGCCGACGCCTATAAAAGCTATATTTTTCATAATAACCTCCTTGCTGTACTGCTTTTTTTGATTATACACATTTTACATTCGCATAGTCAAAAATATGGCAGATTTGTGTTACAATAGCTGTGTAAGGTGGTGAAACAAATAAGAAGATTTATTTCCGCATTGCTTTGTTTGTGCTTTGTTGCGTCCGCTGCCTGCGCCGATGGGCTGCTTAAGGTCGGCTGCGAAGGGGAAAGCACGCTAAATCTTCAGGATCGCCTTGTGGAATTGGGCTTTTCTCAAAGCATACCAGACGGCAAGTACGGCAACGCTACAAAGCAGAGCGTTTTGGATTTTCAAAAAGCGGCAAACAGCGCCGGCTTTAATATTTCCGTTGACGGCGTTGCGGGCGAGCAGACCTTAGGGCTTATATATGACGATCAAAAAATGGAAAGCTTTTTATGCTTCGGCATAAACGAAAAAAGCCTGCGCACAGCGCGCCTTCAGACAAGGCTTTACGACCTTAACTTTATTGCTGAAAGGCCTGACGGATACTTTGGCCCCAACACTCAAAACGCCTTGAGGGCTTTCCAGCGCCATGCCAAAAAGCACGGGGCGGACATAGATGTAAGCGGCAAAAGGGACTTGAAAACAAAAAATCTTTTAAGCTCAAAAGACTTAAGCCTGCTTAGCATAGAAGCGCCGGAATTTTTTGACGACGCAAAGCCCCTTGAGTTAAATGAAAGCTATATAGCTTCTCGCGCCTGCATATTGGTGGACCTGAGCAGCGGCGAAACTCTTTTTGAAAAAAATGCAGGCAAAAAAATGTACCCCGCAAGCACCACAAAGGTTATGACGCTTTTGATAGCGCTTGAAAGCGCTGACATAGATAAACAAATAACCATACCTAAGGAAGCTTCCGATGTGCCTAAGGATTCAAGCCTTGTGCCGGTATACCCCAATGAAAAGATGTCCTTTAGGGACCTTTTATACGGCCTTATGATACGCTCCGGAAACGACGCAGCAAACGCTTTAGCCGTTATATGCTCCGGCAGCATAGAAAGCTTTGTTGAAAAAATGAACAGCCGCGCCAAAAAAATAGGCATGAAGAACACGCATTTCAGCAACCCGCACGGCTACCACGACGATATGCACTACACAACCTGCGAAGACCTGTCGCTTCTTACAATAGAAGCGCTTAAAAATCAGGATTTTTTTAACATAGCAAAAGCCACAAGCTATAATATGCCGGCGACCAAAAAACGGGGAGAGCTTGAAATAAGCACCAAGTCTTCGATACTTCTGCCAGAAAGCCCCTACTTTTACCCCTACGCCATAGGCATAAAATCCGGCTTTACAAAGCCCGCCGCCAACTGCTATATAGGCATGGCTCTAAAAGACGGGCGCTGCCTTTTAGCCGTAGTGCTGGACTGCCGCACGCGCCCTAAAATGTGGACAGACTTAAAACGCCTGTTTGAGTACGGCTTTGCTTTAAGCAGCAAATAAGCCTGCTCAATTCAAGCGTTGTTTTTTATATTATTTTATCTTGTAAAAATTATAATGCATGGAGAATTGAAATGAAAAAGACTATATCATTTTTAACTGCGCTTTTTATGGCAGCTGCAATTTTTTCAAGCTCAGCGGAACAGCCGAATGCGGACATTGTTTTGGCAGCTAATCATGCCGGTATAAAAAACCCTATACAGCTTAATAGATGGGGAGATACAGCTGCGTGCTTTGCAGAAAAAGATGGCGCTAAAACCCTATGCATATTTGAAAAAAAGGACGGAAATTGGCAGCTTGCAATAGACAACTCCGCGGCGCTTTTTCAGGATTTTGAATGGCCGAAGCTTTATTTAGACAGCGACAACTCTATTTTCTGGACATACATTTTTTCTTCCGGCGATACGGTTGATTACCACAGCGGAAAGGACTCTTTCGGCATATGGGACCCTGTGGATGAGCATTATTGCTACGCCCTGTACGGCGAAAGCACAGAAACTTTCGACATTTTTTGGAACGAAAACAACGGCGGAGAAATAGCTGTAAATAACTACATAGAAGATGAAAACGGCAACATTATAGCTGAAAAAGAACCTCAATATTTCCCGGCATCATGGCTTAGCGGCGCTATATCCCTTAAGGACTTTGACATTTCGCGTTTTCCGAGCATTTTTGATGTGGAAAGCGGCTTTTGCATGGATGGCGGCGCAAAAAAATTCCTGCACGAAGCCGCCAGCTATATTAAGCCCGGCTACACATATATAAAAGGGATATATAAGGACGGCGCTATGCACTTTCTCATGCAAAGACCTGATAGAGAAAAGGTTTATCTGATATGCGAATACAGCAGCCAAAGAAAAATAAACCTAATAGAAAGCGCGCCGCTTCCTTCTTATACATACCTTGGCGTTGAAAACTTTACCGACAGCCTTTTTATAGACAATAAGTGCGTTACAATACAGCTTCTAAACCATGCCGGCATAGATTATATTTACAACGATGCATCGCACGGCGCAGACGCGTTTTTATTTGCAGGCCCTAAAACGCTATGGGCAGACGACAATTTTATTCTCTATGGCGACCACCCATGGAGCGATATAACTAAAATCGACTGGAACAATCTGCCGAATAATTTAAGCGAAGCTTCCGCTAAAATGGATTCTAACCTTTATGCCATGGTTTCAAACCCAAACCCTAAGGACCGTCTGCACCTAAGAGAAAAAGCGGACAAGGGCAGCCTTTCGTATGGAAAGTACTATACCGGCACCCCCGTTAGAGTATATGAAAATAAAAACGGCTGGGCTAAGGTGCAGATAGGCTCGCAGCAGGGATACATGATGGACAAGTTCCTTGTCTGCGGCGGAAAAAACCGCCCCCTGCAGCTTGATACTTCACCCATGCCTCATCTTTTCATGCGCGGGGAAGCCCTTAAAGTATATGTAGAGCCTGATACAGCTTCGTTTAGCATACGCACAAGCACATATAATATGAAAATAATAGGCATAATAGGGGACAAATGGTACCATGTATGGTTCCCCAAAAGCGATGAATACGGCTTTGTGCTGCAGAGCGACCTTTGGGAAGGCAACGGCTGAAATTTAAGTTTTATAAACAATAAAATTTATAGCGGCTTTTATTAATAAAAATTCCTCCGCCCTTAAAAAAGCTATTGACATTACACCAAACTGCAATGATATAGTTTTTTTAGAAAGGAGATGCCTGATATGACTATAAAAGAGTTTTCGCAGCTGTGCGGCTGCAATCCTCAGACACTGCGGTATTACGATAGCGTTCAGCTGCTTAGGCCCATTAAGGCGGACCCTTTTACGGGGTACCGCTGCTATGATGAGGGGCAGGCAATGCAGTATGTGAAAATAAAGAATTTACAAATGGCTGGTTTTTCAATAAGCGAAATTAAGGGTATTCTTGACGCCGACGATGGCACCATTTATAAAGAGCTGTCTAAAAAAATAGCGGAGCAGGAAAGCCTATTAGCTAAAATGAAAGAAATACAGCGGTCATATACTGGCGAAATGCAGAAAATGAAAGAAAAAGTAAAAGAATTCCGCGAAAAAATATTAAAAATAATGGAAAATTACAATCCAAGCGAGGAATTTGGCATAGACTGCAAGGAATACCAAAAAATAACAGACTCCATAGGCTATCATTTGAACAGACATGAATTCAAGAAATTTGAATACGACTTTTCTTCAAATAAATGCGAGAAAAACCAAGGCAAAGAATACCTTAAGGCGCTTGACGATCCAAATTTTGAAGTCGCATATGAGGCTCACGGCTGGGAACATGCAAAAGAACTAAAAGACAAATTCACTCTGCCGGAAGATGCCAAAGAATATATGCTACTGTTTGCAATATCAAAAAGCAAGAAAAGCGACGCCGCCTTTGCCGTTACCGCGCTTGCCGTGATGCTTGGAAAAAAAGCGCAGCCAAAAGCAGGCGAAGCAAGCCCGAAGCTTGCCTGCAATGTAGCCATATCAGACGACGGCAAAAATCATTTTTGGCTTTTAGTATCGCGCAAATAAAAAACATATAAAATAAGCTGCCGGCAAAGTATCGTTATGCATATTGCCGCGCGTATTTTCGCTTTAAAATTTTCTCAAGCCAAAAATGCAGCGGCTGCGCAGCTTTCAATGCCCCGAAGCTTTACGCTCACGGGGCTTTGCTCCTTTATCTATAAACAGCGCCTTGCCTGCGCTCTTAAAAGTTAAAGCTTTTTTTAATTCTACCCGTTTTTAATAAAAAGCTCATGGATCAAGCCAAAAAAACTCCGGATTAAATTTTATTCCGGAGTTTTTTGCCGTTTTTAAGCAGAGCTTAGATTTATTTGCATTATTTTTTGTGCGCTTCACATTATCAAGCTGTATATTAAATGCGCGCTTATGCCCGCCGCAAGGCCGCCTACGGTGTGCGAAAGTATGGCTTTGCCGGAAAGCTCCGGGCAGCCGAGAGAATCCATCATTGCTATAGTTTTTGCCGTTTTTAAGCAAAGCATAGATTTATTCGCATTAATTTTTAGGGCGCTTCACATTATCAAGCTGTATATTAAATGCGCGCTTACGCCCGCCGCAAGGCCGCCTACGGTGTGCGAAAGTATGGCCTTGCCGGAAAGCTCCGGGCAGCCGAGAGAATCCATCATTGCTATATGCGTGCTTAAATAGCCGCTCCAGCACATGCACATTGCGGTGAACACGGCTATGTTGCCGCCTGTGAGTTCGCCCGCAGCAAGCATTTTAGGCACCAGGCCTATGGCTGCGCCCGCAGAGCCCAAGGCCGTTATGGGTATGGATATTGCAGAGTCCGACTGAAAGCCCAAAAGCGGCCTCAATATGAAGTTTAGTTTTTGGCCGAGCCACGGCAGAAGCGCCACGCCTTCATACGCAGCGCCCGTGTAGCCGCCCGCGGGCTCTCTGGAATTTAGCAAAATAACAAAGGAGCATATTATAACTACTCCCGGTATTATGGCTACGCCCATTTTAACGCCAGACTTGCCGCCGTCCATAAGCGCATTTATAAAGCGGCTGCCTATGCTGCCTTCTCGCACCTTGCGAAGGTTTAAATTTAGCTTATTTTCTAAATCAATATCCTTATCTATTAAGTTTTCGGGGATGTTTTTTGTAAAATGCAGCATAAGGCGCACGCTTACTATGCTGCCTATTATAACGCCTATATTGCCTATTAAAACCGAGCTCATATAGCTTTCGCCGTTTGGGCCTTTTAGCCCTGCCATAAACACGCTTATTATAAGCCCCATGCCAAATGAAGTGCCGAGGTTTGTAAGCGCCGGCACCTGCGACTTTTTAAAATATTTTATAAAGTTTTCGTCTTCTGCAAGCGTTAGCACGGCGGGGTTGTCCGAAAGGTAGGTAAGCAGCACCGCCATAACCGAAGCCCCGGGCAAATTGTACAAAGGCTTCATAACGGGGGACAGTATTTTATTTAAAACCGCCACAACGCCAAACTCCGCCAAAAGAGAAGAAAATGCGCCTATTATTACGGCTACCGCCATTAAATACAGCACTGTATTTATAAGCAGGTCATAGCCTGTGTTCATAAGGGTGTTGATGAAGTTCGCAAGCCCCATTTTATTTGAAAAGAACAAAATAAGCGCCGCAAGCAGCGCTATAAACACAAGGCTTTCGCGATCTCCCGCTTTTTTAAAACGATCTTTTTGCATAGGCAAAAACACCCCTTTAACTTACTGCGCATAGTCTATCTTATTTTATGCTTTCGGTCAACTTTGCGCGCTTTGCAGCAGTATGAGCGGTATTTTCTTTTCTTCTTCCGTGTTTCCCGCATGCACGCCTTTTAAAGCTTTAAGCTGGTTTACAGTGTTAAAAATAGTAAGATCGGTATTGGCCGCCGCTATAAAGTCCCCCAAAAGCTTTTCCAGGCTTTTGTTATAGGGTTTTCTGCCAAACAGTTCGGATTCAAGCGCTTCTTCTTTCGTGTATAAAGTAAAGCTGTCTTTAAAATGGGCCTCGAATGCTTTTTTCAATGCTTCCTTTTTCCCTGCCTTTGCAAACAGGTTGAGCGTCCTTGGCTCTATTGACGGCAGACACGATAAGTTTTCCAATATATCGGGATAATCGCTCAAAACGCAGCCCTTGCCGTCTATATGCCCGTGGTCCGCGCTTACAAAGCAATATGCGTTTTTAAGCTTCAGGGCGAAAGCCTCCGTCTTGCTTTCAAGCTCGCGCATATTTTTTATTACATCGGGGTGCATAACGCCTTTTTTGTGCATAATGCTGTCCGGCTCCGGCCAGTAGGCGTATATGTATTTTGGTTTGCCATATTGCGTTAAATCTAAAATTTTATCCAGTATTTCATCGTAGCTTTTTATAAAGGGTTCGCCGTAGGGGCTTAAAACATAGGCTTCCGCCCCCGTTTTTTTAATGCGCTCCTGCACGCTTACATAGGGCGTGTAATATTCCGCTGCGTTAAAGCTTGCAGCGGGCAGGCCGTCGTCGTTCTTGTTTGAATATACTTCGACATTTTGATTTAGCTCCGGGTAATGCATGGTCCAGCCCAAGCGCGCGTGCTGGGACGGGTACAGAGCGGAATCGTAGGACGCAGTAGCAGCGACCGTTGTAGGCGGGAAAACTGAATAGTAGTCGCAAATTTTATTCCGCATAAAAAAGCCGTTCGTATAAAGAGCATACTGCATATTAAAGCTGCCCATGCCGTCAAGCACTATTATGACTATGTGCTTTTTGCTGTCTTTTAATAAACCGTCAACAAGCGGGAAGCTGCTGTTAAGACAGGGCACGCTAAAGCGCTTCAATACGGAATTCATAAGATTTACTATATCGTTTTCCATATACGCCCTCCTGAAAATTCTTAAAACATTATACATAAAACATAGCAGACAGACAATAAAGTCTTAGATTATAAGCAGTTCAAAAGCTTAAGGGGGCTTGCTCTGCAATCTATCGCTTTGCGGATAAACTTGTCCCACCGTGTCGCAGCGTTTTATGGTATTGTGTTCCCGAAAGGAGGGAACATATGTTTGCTTGCAAATACGCTGTAAGCTTATTTTATCTTTTTAAGGAGGTTTTATGGAACATGAAAAAGCGGCCCTGCCGCAGGAAGACAGCATGCAGCCAGATAAAAACGGCAGTTCAGACAAGGAAGGCGATATACAAAAAATAGAGCAGATAAAAACAGAGCTCCGCGAAAAGGAAGAGGACTACCAGAAAAGGTTTAAGGAGCTTGTCGAGCGCGAAAGGTCCTTTTTTAAAAAGGAAATGAAAAGCAGGGCGCAGGCAAAGCTTAAAAAGAGCAATATCCCCTTTGAAGCGATAGAGCTTGTGAACATGGAAACTGAAGAAAGCATGGAAAAAAGCATAGCTTTGATAGAAAAATTGCTCAAAAGAAACACGCTTCACGCCCCCGTTATAGGGGAGCCCAAAATAAACCCTGCAAGCTACAGGCAAAGAGCGGCAGCTTACATAAGAAATAATTTTTAGGAGGAAAACATGATAACGCAGAGCAAAGATTTAATAATACCGGAAGTCGTAAGCGACATAATAGAGCAGTTTTTAGGGGGAAGGCTAAGCCTTCTTCCGGTAACAGAAACGGACAGCTCCCTTGAAGGCGTGCCCGGCGACACGCTTAAGTTCCCGTGCTTCCGCTACATAGGAAAGGCGGAGCAGGTGGACGAAAACGGCAAGGTCGCTACAGGGCTGCTTTCAGCGGACACAGTGCAGGCCAAGGTGAAAAAATACGCAAAGGCCGTCTGCATTACGGACGAAGCGAGGCTTTCAGGCTTTGGCGACCCGATAGGCGAAGCCGCAAGGCAGCTTGCCTATTCCATAGACCACGCAATCGATGAAGAGCTTTATTCGCTGCTGGATAATATACCCATGGATAGAAAATTCGCTGCAGACAGCCTTACAAGCGACAGCATTGCAGATGCGCTCTCCCTTTTTGGAGAAGAGCTTGAAGGCAAAAAGCTGCTTTTTACAGACGCCAAAGGCTTTGCAAGCCTGCGCAAAGACCCTTCCTACATACGCGCAAGCGATTTGGGGCAGAGAATAATATGCTCGGGCGTTGTAGGCGAAATATGGGGCTGCCAGATAATAATATCCAACAGAATACACGAAAACGAAAAAACGCACGAAAAGCAGCACTTCATCATAAAGCCCGGGGCGCTGCGCATAGTAAACAAAAAAGGCACCGCGCTTGAAATAGACAGAGAGCCGGACTATATGCGCTCCACGCTTTACGCTTCAAAGCACTGCGCCTGCTATCTGTACGACACGGCAAGGGTGGCTTCGGTAACTGAATTTACGGACCTTGAAGATGTAAGCGGCTGCGGCTTTTCAAGCGTGCCTGGAGAAAAGACCGGCGAAACCTATGTAGCGGTTCCTAAAAACCTGCTTCCCTTTGCAGGGCTTAAATGGCACTACCTTTTAAGCACGGAAAACAAGCTAAAGGGCAATTTCGGCACCCCTTTAACGGGAGCGAAGCCTTACCCAGGAGAAGACACGCCCATAGCTGCAGGCAGCAACACCTACATACATATGCTGCTGCTTGATTCTCTCAGCAGGCCTGTTAAAACCGCTACCATAGCGCTTAACAAGGCATGACGGATCTGCTGAAGGCCCTTAGGGAGTCGCTTGCGGGAGAGCAAATAAGCGATTCCTTGGGGCTCTCCCTTTTAAAGGGAGCGGAAGACACTTTGCTTGCTTTAACAAACAGGAGCGCATTGCCTAATCAGATGCAAAGCCTTCTTGTGCGCCTTGCGGTTATACGCTTTAACTTTTTAGGCTTGGAAGGCGAAAGCGCAAGAAGGGAAGGCAGCTTTTCAGTTAATATAGAAAGCCTGCCAAGCGACATATTAGCTGAAATAAAGGCCTGGCGCATAGGAAGGATAGGCTTATGAGAAGGAGCTTCAGGCATAAAAAGCTCGTCAGGCTTTTTAAGGTTTCTTACAGCAAAAGCGAGACCGGCGCCGTTACGGAAAACAGCGAACTGTATCTGTTTTTTTACGCTACCGTTCACCCGATAGACCAAAGGCGCTGGCGCGACCCCAACACGCTTAAGCCTATAGAAAGGCAGATGCTTATACCGGATGGCTTTCCGGACTGCATACAGGGCGACAAAATTAAAATAGACGGGGACAAACGCATTTACCAGGTAACCGAAGCAAGGCGTTATTTTACGCACATGGAAATAGAAACGGAGGCGCTCAATTGACCGAATCCAAGCTTTATGAAAGCCTAAAAACCATAGGCGCGCAGGTTGTAAGGGGGCCGGCTTTCGGCCTCCCTCTCCCAACCTTAAGCTTTTCGCTTAAAACGGCGAACGGCAGGGAAGAAGTGTGGATAATCCTGCGGTCAAAATCCGCAGAAGAAAACGACGCTTTTACAAACGAGTGCGACAGCAGGCTTTCGCAATACGGCTTTTACAATTACGACAAAAAGTGCGAGAGGGAGCGCGATACGGGAACGTTTTTGCATTCCCTTAAGTACAAGGTAGGCAGCTTTACCGCAATTAAGGTGAACAGCGAAACGCTTTCCGGCGTTTCCGATATGCAGCTTAAAAAAAGCTCATCTCCCGTGCTTTACGCAAACGGAGAATACAAAATGCCAAACCTTAACTTAGGAAGGCTTAAAATAACCATGCTTAAGCCCGTTCCAAAAAGCATGCTAAGCGGCAAAATAAACTTAAATATAGACGAAAAACCCTACACGGGGCTTTTAAGGGAGCTTGTGCAAAAGGAAGGCTCAAGCCAAATAGTGCTTGACATATGGGAGGAAGACGCATGAAACGGATGCCAAGGCTTTGCTTTAACAGAAGCGATATAATAATGAACATAGACAGCAATACGGATTTTGACACACTGCTTAAGCTCGCCTTAAAAGGCGGAGCCGGAAACGGCGACAACATGGCGCAAAAGATAAGGAATATTAAAGCAAACTTCAGCGAAGAAGCCATAGGTTCGGCGCTTTACGACGCAGCGCAAAAAGCCGCCTTCCGCGAAAACGCGGCAATAAGGCGCCAATTAAACAGAGAGTTTGCATGGCGCGTAGGCTACTACCTTGCTATATCCTTGGGCACTGCTAAAAACTACCCGCCGGAACCTTGAAAAGGGAGAGTGCTATGAAAAAAGATATTAAACGCACATTGACGCTGCTTAACAAAATACGCCAAAACATATTAGCGGAGCGCGAAACGCTGCCGGATAGACTGAGGGAGGAAATATACTATGAAAATAAACGGCTTAGAGATGAAAACCCCTATCTACTGTAAATTAGACGGAAAAATTTCTGGCGAGCCGCCCGAAATGCGCTACCAAATAAGCGCCGAATGGTGCCTTATGGACGCAGACGAAGTGCAAAACGCCCTGGACGCCCCGGGCGGCGCGGCTTCCCTTGTGCTGCCGGACCCGGAGCTTGGGAAACCCCGCCAAATAAGCGCCAAGGTAAAGAGCGCAAGGGTTTTTGTGCACGGGGATAAATACAGGAACGTTCTTATAGTGTGGGAGGAGGAAGCATGACAAAGACCCAGGCAGTAATAGACTTTTGCATAAAAAATGTGGGCGCAGCGTATGTGTACGGAGCTACGGGGAAGCTATGCACAAAGGAATACAGAAGGGCGCGCATGATACAGTACCCAGAGTACGCTTCCGCAATTACAAAAAACTGCCCCGTGCTAAGCAATAAGCAGAGCGGCTGCGAAAGCTGCAAATATTTTAACAAGCTGTCCTTTGACTGCGCACAGCTTGTAAGACGGGCCTTTCAGCAGGCGGACATTAGCCTGCCAAGCGGCGCTTCGAGCCAATGGCTTCGCGGCAGCTGGGCGTACAAGGGCCCCATAGAAGAAAAGGCAAAAAGCACGCTGTGCGCAGTTTTTAGAAGCGGCGGCAGCCCTATGAAGCATGTCGGCGTATCCCTGGGGAACGGCTATGTGGTAGACGCAAGGGGGCATGGCTCGGGCGTTATTAAAACGGCATTTGAAAGTTACCCGTGGACGCATTATGCAGTGCCCTTTAGCTTAGACGAAAAGGGCGAAAACTATGTAGACATTAAAAAAATGCAGGACATGCTTATTAAGGCGGGCTTTAGCCTTCCGCGCTTTGGAATTGACGGCAGGTTTGGAAGCGAAACAAAAAAAGCCATGCAGATGTATCAAAAAAGCAGGGGCATTTTAATAAGCGAAACGCCAAATATAAGCACATATAAGGCGCTTTTAGATGAAGCTAAGCCCGTATTCCTAAGGCTTGGCGATATAGAAACAAGGCTTGCGCGCTTGGAAGAAAACAATAAATGCATAGAAAAATGCCAATTAAAGGAGGATAGCGCATGAAAAAAGCAATTCAAATAATAAACGCTGCAGCTGTATGGCTTGCGTGGCTTTTAGGCGGCTGGGACGGCCCCATAAAAGCGATGTTCCTTCTTATGGCGCTTGACCTTATAACAGGGCTTCTTTGCGCCTTTGCAGGAAAAAGCAATTCCACAAGCAGCGGGCTGTTTGCATCCAGGCAGATGTTCCTTGGCATAAGCCGAAAGCTTATGATGATAATAATGGTGATAGCCGCAGGCGCGCTCGATAATATGCTCAATTTAAACGGGCTTTCCCGCTCCGCCGTAATAGGCTTTTACTGCGTAAACGAAATGCTGAGCATAGTTGAAAACGCCGCCGTTTTAGGCGTGCCCTTCCCAAAGGCGGTCAAGCAGGCGCTTGAAAGGAAGAGTGAAGAAAGCGACAGCCTTAAAGACGAGCCAATTGAACCCGCTTGCAGCGATACGGATTAGCGCTTTAAAGCGCCGCATATCAAGCGCCTTGTGAGAAACATTAGCAGGGCGCTTTTTCATTGCGCCATG
>JBMNUE010000004.1:0-36957 GCA_050946095.1 Christensenellales bacterium | reverse complement strand
AAGCTTCACTTTTGGAGTTGAAGGCGTAAGCCGCGTGCTTTTAGCGCAGCTGACAAGGCACCGCATAGCTTCTTTCAGCGTGCAGAGCCAGCGCTATGTTTCAAAGGCAAAGGGGCTTAACTATATTCTGCCTCCTAAGATAGCCTCTCTTGGAGAAGACGCCGTTAAAGAGTACGACAGGCAGATGCAGACCATGCACGAGTGGTACAAGGGCTGGCAAGAAAAACTCCAAAAAGGCGAAAGCGGGAACGAGGACGCGCGTTTTGTTTTGCCAAACGCCGCCGAAACAAAGCTTGCAGTAACTATGAACGCAAGAGAGCTTCTGCATTTTTTTAAGCTGCGCTGCTGCAACAGAGCGCAATGGGAAATACATTTTATGGCGGATGAAATGCTTAAAATCTGCAGGGAGAAAATGCCCGCGGTATTTGAAAATGCAGGCCCCGGCTGCGTGCTTGGAGCCTGCCCCGAAGGCAATAAAACCTGCGGCAAAGCGCGCGAAGTGAGAAAAAAATACTTAGAAAAAGATTTAAAAACAGAATAGGAAGAAATTATGGCATATAACAAAAATAACCCCGGTTTTAAGGGGAAGAAAAACGCTTACAGTAAAAAAAACAAGCGCGGCGGAAACAAGAAAAACATCAAAAAAACGCCGAATGAGCAAAGGCGCTATGCCGATACGAACCATTTTGACGCATCGGATATTTACAGCATGCTGCCGCCGTCAAGGCCGCCCAAAAAGCGCAGGAACCCGGGCCGCGGCAATATGGAGGGCGTTGTAAGGCCCAATGCAAAATACACAAGCAATTTGCTCTATAAAAGACATGGCAAAGAGCAAAAAAACGAAGAAACCAATAAGGGAAATTTTAATAAGGGCGAAGGCAAGAAACAAAACAAACAGAATTTTAAGCCAAAGAAAAAGAAAAATAATAAGCGGCAAGACAATGTGCAGCTTAACGATGGGGAGCTTATAGCGGGCAGAAACCCTGTAAGGGAGGCGCTTAAAGCGGGCCGCGACCTTGAAAAGCTTATGGCGCAAAAAGGCAAGCTTTCAGGTTCTGCAAAGCAGATACTGGCTTTAGCAAGAGAAGCCGGCGTTAGAGTGCAGATGGTCGAAAAATCGCACTTGGATAAGCTTGCCAAAAACCACCAGGGCATGGTGGCGTTCGCTTCTGCATACAAGTACGCAGAAGTTGAAGATATATTGAACAGAGCAAAAGAAAGAAAAGAAAAACCCTTTATAATTCTGCTCGATCAAATTACGGACCCGCACAACCTGGGCGCCATAATGCGCTCCGCCGTATGCACGGGCGCGCACGGCGTAATAATACCGCGCCGCAGGGCTGTTGGGCTTACAAATTCCGCCGTAAAGGCGGCGGCAGGCGCTGCAGAGTATATGCCCGTTGCTCGCGTAACAAACCTTACCCAAACCATAAACGAGCTTAAAAAGCGGGGCATATGGGTATACGGTATGGATATGTCCGGAAAACCTTATTACGAAACGGATTTTAAGAGCGGCGCCACAATAGTTATAGGCAGCGAAGGCGAGGGCATATCAAAGGGCGTTAAGGATGCCTGCGACGATGTGTTGTCGATACCCATGACGGGCGAAATAGGCTCGTTCAACGCTTCCGTTGCAGCCGGCATAATAATGCACCATGTGTTTACTATGAGGTGATGCTGTGTCCAGCGAATATGGCAGCTTAGAAAAATTAAGCGATGAAGAGCTTGTGAAGCTAGCGCAAAACGGCAGCGGCGATGCCATGCTTGTTCTTATCGACCGCTACAGAACAAGCGTGCTTATAAAGTCGCGCGGCTATTTTATAGTAGGTGGAGATAAGGACGACCTTGTTCAGGAAGGCATGATAGGGCTTGTAAAGGCCGTGAGGGACTTTAGGGAAGACCGCAACGCTTCCTTTTCCGTTTTTGCGGATCTATGCATAAAGCGCAATATGATAACTGCCATAAGAGCGGCGAACGCCTTAAAGTTTCAGCCGCTAAACAACTATGTATCGCTCTATTCCCCAATAAGCGCTGACGGGGAAAACGGCGAGCGCACGCTGCTTGAAGTGCTGGTTGATGACAATGTAAGCCTTGAAGATGAAGTCATAGACAGAGAAAGCATACGCAGCATAAAAAAATATTACAGCAAAGCCCTTAGCCCGCTTGAAAAAGACGTGCTTAAGCTGTTTTTAAAGGGTAAAAGCTACCAGAATATAGCCTCTATATTGGGCAGGACGACCAAAGCCGTGGATAACGCCCTGCAGCGCATACGCAAAAAGACGAGGCTGTACCTTGAAGACGAACTATAAAAAAACTCGAAATGTCTTTATTATAAGGAGGATTTATGGCGAAGGATGACAAAAAGGCGTTTGTTGAGCACATTACGCCGAGGGATGAAAACTTTTCACAGTGGTATACAGATGTTGTAACCCAGGCGGACCTTATGGACTACACGCCGGTTAGGGGCTGCATGGCGCTTAAGCCGTACGGCTGCAGCATTTGGGAGCTTATCAAATCGGAAGCGGATATGCGCTTTAAGGAAACGGGGCATGAAAATGTTGCCATGCCTATGCTTATACCTGAAAGCCTTCTGCAAAAGGAAGCGGACCATGTTGAGGGCTTTGCGCCTGAAGTGGCTTGGGTTACGCACGGCGGCACCGAAAAGCTTGCGGAGCGCCTGGCGGTGCGCCCTACATCTGAAACCATATTCTGCACCATGTACGCAAAGTGGATACAGTCCTACCGCGACCTTCCCATGAAGTACAACCAGTGGTGCTCTGTAATGCGCTGGGAAAAGAGCACGCGGCCCTTCCTGCGCACGAGCGAGTTTTGGTGGCAGGAAGGCCACACAATGCACGCAACGGCGGAAGAAGCCCGCGAGGAAGCCCTGCTTATGCTCAATGTTTACAGAGAGCTTTGCGAAGACGTGCTTGCAATACCCGTATTTTCAGGGCAAAAGACCGATAAGGAAAAGTTTGCGGGGGCCAACATCACATACTCCGTAGAAGCCATGATGCAGGACGGCAAGGCGCTTCAGGCAGGCACCAGCCACGACTTCGGCACCAACTTTTCAGTGCCTTTTAACGTGCAGTATCTGGATAAGGACGGCCAGCTCAAGTACTGCCACGAAACAAGCTGGGGCGTTTCAACAAGGCTTATAGGCGCCGTAATTATGACGCACGGCGATGAGCGCGGGCTGAGGCTGCCGCCTAAAATTGCGCCGTATCAGGCGGTAATACTGCCAATAGCTTTCCATAAGGAAGGCGTTTTGGACAAGGCGAAGGAAGTGTACGATACGCTTAAAAAAGCCGGCATAAGGGTTAAGCTTGACGATAGGGACTATGTTTCCCCGGGCTGGAAGTTTAACGAATGGGAGCTTAAAGGCGTGCCGCTGCGCATAGAAATAGGCCCGCGCGACATAGCAAAAGGCGCTGCCGCCTGCGCAAGGCGCGACAATAACGAAAAATTCACCCTGGCGCTTGAAAATATAGAAGAAAGCGTAAAAGCTACGCTTGACGATATACAGAAAAATCTGCTTGTCATTGCGGATAAGTTTAAGCAGGAAAGGACAAAGGATGTTCACAATATGCAAGAGCTTGAAAGCCAGGTAAACATAGGCTATGCAAGGGCTATGTGGTGCGGCGAAAGAAGCTGCGAAGACAAGATTAAGGAGCTTACTTCCGCCACGGCTAGAAACATTCCATTTGAGCAGGAGCATTTTGACGATAAATGCGTCTGCTGCGGCAAGGAAGCAAAAAAGGTAGTATATTTCGCAAAGGCGTATTAAAAGCCAGGCGGAAAAACATACGCCAAGGCGTCTTTTTACGCTTTGGCGTGCACTCTTTAAGTAATGCCCGGGAGGTAATATGCAGGTAATTGTTGTAGGCGCCGGCAAGGTGGGCGAAGCCATATGCAGGGATTTAAGCCGCGAGGAACACGAGGTTACCCTTATAGAGCGGAACGAAAATAAGCTGAACGCCATTGTGGACCAGCACCAGATAATGGGCATAAGCGGCAACGGCGCGTTTTACGATGTGCAGATGGAAGCGGGCGTGCCGTCTTGCGACATGTTTATTTCCGTTACGCCTAAGGACGAAGTAAACATAATAGCCTGCGTCGTAGCAAAAAAGCTGGGCGCCAAATTCACCATCGCAAGGGTCAGGATGCCGGAATATGCGGGCCATGTGGGCTTTGTGCAGGAAAACTTAGGCATAGACAGAATGATAAACCCCGAATACGAAGCCGCGCAGGAAATATACAGGATGATACGCTACCCTTCAGCGCTTTCCGTTGTTCCTTTTGCATTCAATAAAATAAACCTTGTGGAGCTTGAAGTTACAGAAGATTCCCAGCTTATGGGCCTGAACTTAATAAAGATCAGAAAGAAATTCAACCATCTCCTTGTGTGCATATTGGTAAGGGGCGATGAAACCATAATACCAAGGGGCGACACCGTGCTTAAAAAAGGAGACAGAGTATTTATAACAGGCGCTATATCAGACTTGGGCGCCCTTTACCGCTCCATGAGCACGGTTGATAAAATACGCTCCGTCATGATTATAGGCGGCGGCCGCATATGCAGGTATCTTCTTGAAATACTGCGCGGCATGAAGCTTGACATAAAAGTAATAGAAAGCGACAAAAAAACCGCCTACGCCTTAGCGGAAGATTTTCAGGATGTTTCTGTAATATATGGCGACGGGACGGACCAAAGCCTGCTCGATAACCAGCACATTTCAAATTACGACTGCGTTATAACGCTTACCGGAATAGACGAAGAAAATATTATACTCAGCATGTTTTCTTCCATGCGCAATGTGCCAAGGAGAATAACCAAGATAAACAGGAGCAACCTTATAAAGATGATGAGCGGCATGGGGATACAGAGCGTCATAACGCCCGCAAGCATAGTAGCTACGCATATAGTCCGCTTGATAAGGGGCATATCAAACTCAGAAGGCAGCATTGTTGAAGCGCTGTACCGCATAGAAAATTCAAAGGCGGAGGTGCTGCAGTTTAAGGTGACAGAGCAGTCAAAGGCTGTAGGCAAGCCCATTAAAACGCTGCCCATAAAAGAAGGCGTTTTGATAGCGGCTTTAATTACAGACGGCAATGTAAAAATACCTTCAGGCGCAGACGCCATATACCCTGGCGACAAGGTGCTTATAGCGACAGTCGCAGGCGAAATGTACGACCTTGACGATATTTTGGTGGACGCATGAACCGTTCCATAATAGTCCATGTAACGGGAAGGTTTTTGCAGCTTTTTGCTCTGCTGCTTTTAATACCCCTAATAGTTTCCTTAATATATTCAGAAGGCGCAAACTACGCTTTAAGCTTTGCAATACCTTCTGCATTAAGCGCAGGCGCAGGGCTTGCTTTAGCGCATAAAAAACCTAAGGAAAACGGGCTTTTCGCAAAGGAAGGCCTGGTAATCTGCGCGCTTATTTGGATATTTATGAGTTTCTTCGGGGCGCTTCCTTTAGTGTTTAATAAATCGACAAGCAATCTGTGCGATGCCTTTTTTGAAATGGCTTCTGGTTTCAGCGGGACAGGCGCTTCGATAATGACGGATGTTGAAATACTGCCGCACTCCATACTGTTTTGGCGCTCGTTTTCGCACCTTATAGGCGGCATGGGCGTGCTTGTATTTGCGCTTGCGCTTTTGCCAAAGGCGGATGCAGAAGCCGTGCACATAATGAAAGCGGAAGTGCCGGGGCCTGTTTTTGACAAGCTTAAAAGCAGCATAGTATCTACAGCCCGCATACTCTATTCCATATATTTAAGCATGGCGGCTGCTGTTATAGCCGCTTTGGTATTAAGCGGAATGCCTTTTTTTGATGCCGTTTGCCATGGCTTTGGCACTGCGGGCACAGGCGGTTTCGGAATAAAAAATAACTCAATAGCGTATTATTCTACTTCATCGCAGATGATTATAGCCGTAGGTATGCTGCTTTTTGGCATAAACTTTAACCTTTATTATATGCTCCTGCTTAAAAAGGTTAAGCGATTTTTTTCGGATGAAGAGCTTAAAGCTTTCTTTTTAATAATAATCACAGCCGTTGTTTTAATCTCAATAAATCTGTACAGCAGCTATAAAAACAAGGGTATACTGTTAAGAGATGTGTTTTTTACCGTATCTTCAATTATTACCACCACTGGATATTCCACAGCAAACTTTAACACCTGGCCTGTTTTTTCAAAAGTAATTTTAATGGCGCTTATGTGTATAGGCGGTATGGCGGGGTCGACATCGGGCGCTTTAAAAGTATCAAGAATTTTAATATTTCTAAAGGCAATAAAGGCTGAATTAAAGCGCCAGAGGGAGCCGGACAGGATAGCTCCTGTTACAATAAATAAAAAAAGAATTTCTGAAAAAGGCGTAAGGTCTGCGCTTACTTATTTAGCAGTATATATAGCCGTATTTATGATAATGCTTATGGTAACGTCGTTGGATTCGCCGGATTTTCAAACGGCTTTTTCTTCCGTAGCTGCAACTATAAATGGAGTAGGGCCTGGCATAGGTCTGGTAGGCCCAGACGGAAACTATACCCATTTCAGCCCTTTAACAAAGGTAGTGCTCTCTTTAGGCATGATGGCAGGCCGTCTTGAAATATGGCCTATAATAATTTTGTTTTCCAAAAAGACATGGAACAAAACCTGATTGAGCCTTTTTAAGATACATGCTATCATGATAATGTGGCGAAGGCTGGTTTAAAGCGCAGGCGCTTTATGCAAGCCCCGCTGCTTAGCACGCTTTAATTTTATTATTTACAAGGAGATAAAATGCCGTTTAAACCACAGGTGCTCTATGAAGACAACCATGTAATAGTCGCTTTAAAGCCGCCCAATATGCTGACCCAGGGCGATAGAACAGGGGACGAAAGCCTGCTCGACTACTTAAAAGACTATATTAAAGATAAATACGGCAAGCCCGGCAATGTATACCTGGGGCTGGTGCATAGGATAGACAGGCCCGTCGGCGGACTGCTCGTTTTTGCGCGCACTTCAAAGGCTGCCGCAAGGCTTAATAAGCAGGTGCAGGAAAGAAGCATAGTAAGGGAATATATATGCATATGCGAAGGAACCGCCCCCGCGCGCTTTACATTTAAAGATTATTTATATAAGGACACGGAAAAAAACATGGTGCGCACCCTTCCTTATTACTTGCGCCGAAAGGGAAAGGAAGCCGTTTTGCACGCCTGCACCGTAAAGAGTTTGGGAAATACCTCCCTTTGCGCAGTGCAGCTTGAAACCGGCAGGGCGCACCAAATACGCGTGCAGTTTGCTTCAAACGGCTTTCCGCTGCTGGGCGATCACCGCTACAACAAAAACCCGTCGGGGCAGATAGCCCTGTGGGGCATGCGGCTTAGCTTCAACCACCCTATAACCGGGCAAAATATGCTGTTTGTAGCGCCTCCGCCAATAAAAGGATACTGGGCTGAATATCAAAACGAAGTGGACGGTTTAAACGCGGGCTGGCCTCAGATAAGCCCTCAAATACCGTACGAAAGGTAGACCTTGAACAAGTTTTTTGAAGTAATTAAAACCTGCAAACATACAGGCGCGCGCCTTGGCGTGCTGCATACTAAGCACGGGGATATTGAAACGCCCGTTTTTATGCCTGTCGGCACCCAAGGCAGCGTTAAAACCATGACCATGCATGAAATGGACATGCTGGGAGCTGAAATACTGCTCGGCAACACATACCACCTGCATTTAAGGCCCGGGGAAGACATTATAGAAAAAGCGGGCGGCCTGCACGGCTTTACAAACTGGAACAAGCCCTTTCTTACGGATTCAGGCGGCTTCCAGGTGTTTTCCCTGGCAAAGCAAAAGGATATTTTAGAAGAAGGCGTATATTTTACCAGCCATTTGGACGGCAGCAGGCTGTTTATGTCGCCCGAAAAATCCATGCAGATACAGCAGAAATTAGGCGCTGATATAGCCATGGCTTTTGATATATGCACACCCTACCCCGCAGACGATAAAAAAGCGGAAGAACAGATGCATACAACGCATAGATGGCTTGAGCGCTGCATCAAAGCGCATACAAGAAAAGATCAGGCGCTGTTTGGCATAGTGCAGGGCGGCTTTTCAAAGGAATTGCGCATTAAAAGCGCAGAGTTTGTTACAAGCTTCGACCTTCCGGGCTTTGGCATAGGCGGGCTTTCCGTGGGCGAACCCAAAGCTTTGATGTACGGTATTTTAGACGCCCTGCTTCCCGCTATGCCAAAAAACAAGCCCCGCTATCTTATGGGGGTCGGCACACCCGACTGTCTTTTGGAAGGCGCAGTGCGAGGCGTTGATATGTTCGACTGCGTGCTGGCTACAAGGGTTGCAAGAAACGGAACGGCATTGGTGCCTGAAGGCAGGCTCGTAGTTAGAAACGCTAAATATGCGGAAGATTTTAGGCCCATACAGGAGGACTGCGGCTGCTTTGCCTGCAGAAACCACAGCAGGGCGTATATAAGGCACCTTATAAAGGCAAATGAAATAACGGGCGCCAGGCTTGTGAGCATACATAATTTGCATTATTTAATAAACTTTATGAGCAAAATACGCGATGCCATACGGCAGGACTCGCTTTTAGACTTGAAAGACGAGTTTTACTCCGTGTTTGACAAGCGCAGCGCTTTTAACAGAGGTGAAGAAGCCAAATGAGCAAGCCGCTTTTTTCATTGAGAAATGTAAGCTATTATTATAACGATGAAGACCATAAAGCGGTCGACAGCTTAAACCTTGATATATACGAAGGCGAATTCCTTGCGGTATTAGGGCATAACGGCTCAGGCAAAAGCACATTGGCAAAGCTTTTAAACGGGCTTTTTCTGCCGAGCGAAGGCACGGTAACGGTTGACGGCATGGACACCAGGGACGAAAACTACACCTGGGAAATACGCAAGAGAGCGGGCATGGTGTTTCAAAACCCGGACAATCAGATTGTCGCCACCATAGTAAGGGACGATGTGGCGTTCGGCCTTGAAAATTTAGGCGTGCCTACGGAAGAAATGCCGGAAAAAATAGACCGCGCGCTTAAAGCCGTGCATATGTCGGAATTTATAGAAAAAGCGCCGCATCTGCTAAGCGGCGGGCAAAAGCAGCGCGTAGCTATAGCTGGCGTTTTAGCCATGCAGCCAAAGGCGCTAATACTTGACGAATCGACCTCCATGCTGGATCCTTCAGGCCGCAAAGAAGTTTTGGAAACTGTAAAATACTTAAACAAAGAGCGCGGCATAACTGTCGTGTGGATTACGCATTTTATGCTGGAAGCAGCAGAGGCGGACAGGATAATTGTGATAAGCGACGGCAAATTAAACCTTCAGGGCAAACCCAAGGAAGTGTTTGTAAAAGGCGAAGAGCTTAAAAAATTAGGGCTTGACGTGCCGCCCATGACAGGGCTTGCGCAGGAGCTTATTAAAAGAAACATAGATTTGCCGCGGGATATACTAACGGTTCAGGAAATGAAAGAGGAGGTGCTTAAGCTGTGCCGATCCAATTAGAGCATGTGTCGCATGCGTACAGACAGCAGGGCGATCAAAGCACCATTGCGCTTAACGATATAAATTTCACCATAGAAGACGGCGAGCTGCTCGCCTTAATAGGGCATACGGGTTCTGGCAAGAGCACATTTGCCCAGCACTTAAACGGCCTGCTTAAGCCTACTTCGGGCACGGTAAAAATAGACGGGAAAGATATAAATCTGCCTGAAAACAGGAAAGAAATGCGCTTCCAGGTCGGGCTTGTGTTCCAGTATCCCGAATATCAGCTGTTTGAAGAAACCGTTAAAAAGGACATAGCTTTCGGGCCTAAAAACATGGGTCTTGCGGAAGAAGAAATAGAAAAACGGGTTTTGGAAACCATGGAGCTTGTGGGTCTGGACCCCAAAAAAATAGGCGAAAAATCTCCGTTTGAATTAAGCGGCGGGCAGATGCGCCGCGTGGCGCTTGCCGGCATTTTAGCAATGAAGCCGCGCTTTTTAGTGCTGGACGAGCCGACAGCAGGCTTAGACCCTAAGGCCAGGAAATTTTTGCTAAACGACATTAGGCGCCTGCACGAAGAAGGCACGACCATAATCATGATTTCCCACAGCATGGATGATGTTGCGGAGCTTGCTACGCGCGTTGCCGTTATGCAGAAGGGCAGCATAGTCGAAAGCGGAACTCCCAAAGAAATATTCAGCCAAATCGAATTTCTTCGAGAACTCGGGCTTGACGCCCCTCAAGCGAGCGAACTGTGCTTTGAGCTTAAAAACTGCGGCATAGACATAAAAAACTGCTACAAGATAGAGGATGCGGCAGACGAGATAGAAAGAATAATCAAGGGCGGTGAAAAAAATGGTGAGTAATATTACCATAGGCCAGTACTATGCGGCGGATTCCCGCGTGCACCGCCTTGACCCGCGCTGCAAAATACTGCTCACCATAGCTTACATAGTATCCGTATTCATGGTGCGCAATCTTTTAGCGTATATTCCGGTAATAGCCTTTGTGTTCTTTGCATCGCACCAAAGCAAAATCCCCATGAAAATGCTGCTGCGCGGCGTAAAGCCCATACGCATTCTGCTTATATTTACATTCGTGCTGAATTTGTTTTTCGGAACGGGGGATCAGGTTATTTTCCAAATGGGCGCAGTGCAGATAAAGTACGAAGGGCTTATGAACGCCTTGCATTTTACAAGCCGCTTAATTTTGCTTGTAATGGGTACCAGCATACTTACGCTTACAACGCCGCCCGTAGTATTAACAGACGGCTTGGAAACCTTAACTTCGCCGCTTAAAAAGATAGGCTTTCCGGCGCATGAAATGGCTATGATGATGACTATAGCCCTGCGCTTTATACCCACCCTTGTTGAAGAAGCGGAAAAAATTATGAAGGCGCAGGCGGCAAGGGGGGCGGACTTTTCAAGCGGCAGCTTAAAGCAGCGCGCCAAGGCCATGGTGCCGCTGTTAGTGCCCTTGTTTATAAGCGCTTTCAGGCGCGCGGGAGACCTTGCCATGGCAATGGAATCCAGGTGCTACCACGGCGGAGAAGGCCGCACAAGGCTGCACGTGCTTAAGTTTACCAGGCTCGATTTATACGCTCTTATAAGCGTAATAGCGCTTATAGCTTTAATTGTTATTGTACAGCTTGCCCTATGAAACGCCGCATTCTTCTAACAATAGAATATGACGGCACGAACTACTCCGGCTGGCAAATACAAAAAAACGGGCCGAGCATACAGGAGGAAATAGAAAAGGCGCTCTTAAAAGCCGAAAAAAGCCGAATATGCGTTACAGGCGCCAGCAGGACGGATGCGGGCGTGCATGCCTTGTGCCAGCGCGCGCATTTTGACACGCAGAGCAAAATACCGGTTTTTAAGTATCCCTTTGTGCTGAACACCCTTTTGCCGTACGATATAAGCGTGTCCAACGCCATGCAGGTGCCGGGGGACTTTAATGCAAGGTTTTGCGCCGAGTCTAAAACATATACATATAGAATATATAATTCAAGACAAAGAAGCGCCCTAAAAGAACGCTTCTTTTGGCATGTGCCTTTAGAGCTTAATATGGATAAAATGCAAGAAGCTGCATTTGCTTTACTGGGCGAGCACGATTTTACCGCATTTTCTGCTGCGGGCGGCACGCACAAAAGCCCCGTTAGAAAGATTTATTCGATAGATTTAACAAAAGATAAACATGATATAGCGGTGCGCGTTTCAGGCAGCGGCTTTTTATACAACATGGTAAGGATTATAGCCGGCACCTTGGTGCAAGCGGGGCTTAATAAAATAAGCAAAAGCGATATAGAAAGGGCCTTTATAACGGGCGACAGGCGTCTGCTTGGCGCTACCGCGCCCGCCAAGGGCCTGGAATTAACCGAAGTGAATTATCCAAAAGAAAGTTTTTTATTAGAGTAAGCGAAAAGGAGGAAGCAATGTCAGAATATCCGGAACATAAGCTTACCGATACGGAAATACAGATACTTATTTTAAAAACCATACATAATTTTGGGGAGATAAGCCACCTGCAGCTCATACATTTTATGGCGAGCGGCGGCTTTATGAGCTACTTCCAGTTGGAGCAGGGGCTTATATTTTTGCGAAACGGCGGTCAGGTTTACAGAAAACGCTTTAACAACGATGAAATATACCGCAACACCCCTGCGGGCGAGCAGGCGCTGCTTATGTTTATAAGCGCCGGAATGGATTCAACGATAGCTAAAATAAACGAGCTTAGCGGAAGCCTAAAGGAAACCTACAAAAGAGAGCGCGAAATAACCTACAAAATAACGCAGAAAGACGATAGGGAGTATCACGCCGTGCTTAGCATAAACGAGCAGTATATGCCGCTTTTGCGGATAGATTTAAGCCTGCCGACTTCATCGCTTGCTAACAGCTACGCTAAAAACTGGCCCAAAAAGGCGCAGTTTATATACGAAACCATAATAAAAGCCCTGTCAGGAGAAGAAGACGAGTGAAAATCTACACCATAATCCCTGCTGCAGGCTCAGGCAGCAGGTTTGGAAGCGCTTTAAGCAAGACGCTCATACCCATAAAAAACAAGCCCGCTGTTTTTCATGCCGCAGAAAAGCTCTGCAGGTTTTCTGAAAAAGTGTTTGTTGTTATACGCAAAGACGAGCTTGCGGATTTTGAAAGGGCGCTTAATGGCCTTCCTGTGGAATTCGTTTTAGGCGGCGCAACGCGCCGCGAATCCGTTCAGAACGCGCTGAACAAAATAAAAGACCTTGACTCAATAGCGCTTATACACGACGGCGCCAGGCCTCTTGTATCTGAAAAATTGATTAAGAATCTTATAGACGCCGCAAAAGAATTCGGCGCAGCCGTGCCGTCGCTTAAAATAACCGATACCGTAAAGCGCTCTTTTGACGGCGAATATATAGATTCCACAGTAGACAGAGATAAGCTTTACACAGTTCAGACCCCGCAGGCCTTTAGAACGGATTGGCTTAAAAAAGCTTACAGCCGTTTTTTAGACAATACGACGGATGACGCTGCGCTAATGGAAAAGCTCGGCAAAAAAGTAAAAATAGTGCGCGGAGAAAAAGAAAACATAAAAATAACATATAAGGAAGATATAGCTATGGCTGAAAAATTTGCGGGGCTGAATCCCGTTAGAATAGGCTTTGGATACGATGTGCATAGGCTGGTCGAGGGCAAAAAGCTTGTGCTTTGCGGCGTCCATATACCTTTTGAAAAAGGGCTAAAAGGGCACAGCGATGCGGATGCTGCGGTGCACGCCTTAATAGACGCTTTGTTGGGCGCTGCGGCGCTTGGCGACATAGGCGGGCATTTTCCGGACAGCTCTGATGAATTTAAGGGAATAAGCTCTTTGGTGCTGCTTGCAAAAGTTAAAGATATTCTTGCAGAGCGCGCGCTTATGCCGTATAATGTTGATGTAACAATTGCGGCGCAGATGCCGAAATTATCGCCTTTTATTCCCGCGATGCGAAAAAACATCGCGTATACGCTGAATATTCAAGAAGAATTTGTTTCCATAAAGGCTACAACCACGGAGCGCCTCGGCTTTGAAGGGCGCGGGGAAGGCGTTGCCGCCTATGCCGTTGCAAGCCTTTGCGGATAATATCCTTTTTGGGCTCATTAATAAATTTTATTAGTAAATATATTTTTGGAGGTAAAAATGCTTAGCGACAACAAAATATGGCTCGGCACATCACAGGACGGCCCTGTCTATATGGACCCTAACATGGCTAACCGCCACGGGCTTATTTCAGGAGCTACGGGTACAGGCAAAACGGTGACGCTTCAGGTGCTTGCGGAAGCTTTTTCCGAGCTCGGCGTGCCCGTTTTTTTGTCGGACATAAAGGGCGACTTGGCAGGCCTTTCAAAGCCTGCGGAAATTAGCGATGCAATAAAAGACCGCCTTGATAAATGCCGTGTGGAGCAGTTTAGCGCCCGCTCTTTCCCCGTAACCTTTTGGGATGTTTTTGGCGAAAGCGGGCACCCTGTGCGCGCGACGGTATCGCAGATGGGGCCGCTGCTTTTAGGGCGCATGCTTAATCTAAACGACACGCAGACGGGCGTGCTGCACCTTGTGTTCCGCATTGCGGACGATTCCGGCATGCTGCTTATAGACCTTAAGGACTTGCGCGCCATGCTTTCCTATGTCGGCGAGCACAGCGCCGAATACACCATACGCTACGGCAACATATCAAAGCCTTCAATAGGCGCTATACAAAGGGCTATAGCAATACTTGAAGACCAGGGCGGCAACAGCTTTTTTGCAGAGCCCGCGCTTCAGATAGGCGATTGGTTTAAAAAGTCGGATTCGGGACAGGGCATGATAAATATATTGTCTGCGGATAAGCTCTTCCTGCGGCCGGACCTTTATGCAAGCTTTATGCTGTGGATGCTGGGGGAAATCTACGGCTATCTCCCCGAAAGAGGGGACGACGGGCTTCCGAGCATGGTGTTCTTCTTTGACGAAGCGCATCTTTTGTTTAACGACTGCCCCAAAACGCTTATGGATCAAATAGAGCTTACCATACGCCTTATACGCTCAAAGGGCGTTGGCGTGTTCTTCATAACGCAAAACCCTGCAGATGTGCCCGGCAAAATATTAAGCCAGCTGGGCGCGCGCGTGCAGCACGCTCTGCGCGCATTTACGCCGCAGGAAACCCGCATAGTAAAATCCGTTGCGGAAACATTTAGGCCAAACCCAAGCTTCGACATGGAACAAAGCATTCTGTCCTTAGGCACGGGCGAAGCCCTGCTGTCTTTTTTGGATTCAGACGGAGCGCCTTCAATAACGCAGAAAGCGCTTATACTGCCGCCGCAGTCAGCCATAGGCACCATATCCCAAAACTTAAGGTCAACCATTATAGAAACAAGCGAAGTATATGGCAAATACGATACCACCTTCGACAGGGAGAGCGCCTACGAAGTTTTAAGCGCCAAGTTCATGGCGCAGGGCGTCGCTTCAACAAGCGTTGTCAGAACGACAGAGCAGGGCTACGAAACGGAAGATGCTGCGTCTATTCAGGAGCCGCCTCAATATGTTCAGCAGACATTTAAGGTGTTTGATCCCGCCACCGGCAGCTATACGGCGCAGGGAGCGCAATCGCCTGCAAAGAGCGAAGCGCCCTACCAAAACCAGACTGTATATACAACGCAGCCTCAGACAGATATAAGCCCTGCTAGCCCTAAGCAAGTTTATAAGGCTGAAAGCGATTACCCAAAGCAGCCTAAAAAGCAGCCAAAAGAAAAACCTGCCAAGAAAACAAAATCCATGGGCGAAAAAATGCTCGACACCTTTGTTACTTCAACTGCAAGGGGCGCTGGCTACAATGTAGGCAGAACCGTATCCCGCGGCATATTGGGTGTGTTTGGCATAAAGTAAAAAAAGCGGCTGTAATATTTTGATTTTCCGCATAAAACCGCCTGAAAACGCTAACAAGCTGATTTTTAGGCGGTTTTTATTAACCTTAAAAATCAGACAATGCGGAAAAGCTTCAAAGCCGCATATCTGCAGGCGATAGCCAAAGCCTAAGTATTTGTGCTATAATTGTTATGCTGTTTAGCAAATGCATACGGCCTTTTAAGCTAAAAAATAACGGATTGCGGCTTTTAGGCCGTTTTCGACCGCAAACCATAGGGTTTTAGTGTGCAAAACCCCATTAGCACAGCAAAGTTTAGCAGCATGCGCGGCGGAAGCTTAGCAGGCTGCGCATAATTTTATTTTAATAGAGTTTACGGTCAAGCAAAAAGACGCGCGGCAAAATGCCAAAGGCATATTGCCTAAACCCTTATTTCAGGAGGATATACACAATGAAAAAAGTGATTTTAACCGGCGACCGCCCGACGGGCAGGCTGCATGTGGGGCACTATGTAGGCTCTTTAAGAGAGCGCGTGGCGCTTCAAAACGCAGGCGATTATGATGAAATTTATATCATGATAGCAGATGCCCAGGCGCTTACCGATAACGCAGAGCATCCGGAAAAGGTGCGGGAAAATATTATGCAGGTGGCTTTGGACTATCTCGCCTGCGGCATCGACCCTGAAAAGTCCTGCATATTAATACAGTCCATGATACCGCAGCTTACAGAGCTTACCTTTTATTATATGAACCTTGTTACGGTTTCGCGTCTGCAGCGAAACCCTACCGTTAAATCGGAAATTAAGCTTCGCAAGTTTGAATCGAGCATACCGGTCGGCTTTTTCTGCTACCCTATAAGCCAGGCGGCGGACATAACGGCCTTTCACGCAACTGCCGTTCCAACTGGCGAAGACCAAAAGCCCATGGTAGAGCAGACAAGGGAAATAGTAAGAAAATTCAATGAAGTTTACGGGCCGACGCTTACAGAGCCTAATATAGTGCTGCCTACAAACAAAGCCTGTCTGCGCCTGCCTGGCATAGACGGAAAATCCAAGATGAGCAAGTCGCTTGGAAACGGCATCTACCTTGCCGATGCTCCGGATACTATAAAGAAAAAAGTAATGTCCATGTTTACAGACCCCAACCATCTTAGAAAAGAAGACCCCGGCCGCACGGAAGGCAACCCCGTTTTCATATACCTTGATGCGTTCTGCCGCGACGAGCATTTTGAAGAGTTTTTACCGGAATACGAAAACCTGGAAGAGCTTAAGTCGCATTACAGGCGCGGCGGGCTTGGCGATGTGAAGGTTAAAAAATTCTTAAACAATGTCATGCAGGCGGAATTAGGCCCCATAAGAGAAAGCCGGGAAAAATGGGAGAAGCGCCTGCCAGAAGTGTATGAAATTCTCCGCTCAGGCACTCAAAAAGCGGAGCAAACAGCCGCAAAAACCCTTAGCGATGTCCGCTCCGCCATGAAGATAAACTACTTTGAAGATAACAACCTTCTTAAGCAGCAAGCCTAAAACCCAATAAGGGACGTCCCGCCCGAACCTTAAATACGGCGCACGGCGTCCCTTTTTATTTTAAGCAGCATAGCAGCTTTTTAGGTTTTTGGCATTATGCAGATTTTTTGATGATTTTTAAATTCTAATACGCAAACTAAGTTTTACAAATGCAGCCTTCATTAACCAAACCCTTAAGACCTTTTCTCAAACACGCTAATATGGTATAATAACAATGATAATATACAAAAGGAAGGCTTCGATGGATTTTTCAAAACTCAACAAAAAGCAGCTGGAAGCGGTTAACACATTGGAAGGCCCCGTGCTTATTATTGCGGGCGCAGGCAGCGGCAAAACGCGCACGATGACATACCGCATAGCCAATTTAATAGAACACGGCGTAAAACCCTACCAGATAATGGCGCTCACCTTTACCAACAAGGCGGCGCGCGAAATGAAAAACCGCATTTTAGACCTTGTAGGCGACAAGGCTAACGACGCGTGGATAGGCACATTCCACTCTATCTGCATGCGCATGCTAAGGCGGGACATAGATAAACTGGGCTACGAGCGCTCCTTTGTAATATATGACGATGACGACAAGGGCAAGCTCCTTAAAGAGATATACGCTCAGTTTTCCTACGACGAAAAGCTCTTTACCATTAAGCAGATGCAGCGCACCATATCGGACGCTAAAAACCGCCTGCTCGATGCGGACGGCTGGTTTAAGGAGTCCGGCAGGGACTACCATGCCCAGCGCATACACGATGTGTTTTCGGAGTACGAAAAACGCCTTAAGATGGCAAACGCGCTTGATTTTGACGATATAATTACAAAGACGCTCGAGCTGTTCGATAAAGAACCCTCCGTGCTTGAGCACTACCAGGACCGCTTTTTGCATGTAAGCGTGGACGAGTACCAGGATACCAATTTCTCCCAGTACGAGCTGGTAAGGCTTTTAACGCTCAAAAGCAGGAACCTCTGCGTGGTGGGCGATGACGACCAGTCCATATACGGCTGGCGCGGGGCGGACATACGAAACATATTGGAGTTCAAGCAGGACTTTAAGGACGCCAAAGTAATCAAGCTTGAGCAGAACTACCGCTCAACTTCGGTAATACTGGACGCCGCAAACGAGCTTATATCCAACAACGAAGGCCGTATGGAAAAAAAGCTCTGGACGGAAGAAGAAGGCGGCGATCCCATAAGGTTTTACGAGGCGCTGGACGAAAAGGACGAGGCTGCCTGGGTGTGCGAACGCATAAACAGAATGCACAGGATAGAAAAACTTCCATACTCCAATATGTGCGTTCTGTACCGCATGCACGCGCAAAGCCGTGTGCTTGAAGAAATGCTAATGCGCGCCGGCATACCCTACAAAGTGTTTGGCGGCACCCGCTTTTACGACAGAAAAGAAATAAGGGACGCGCTTGCCTATCTGCGCCTTGTGCTAAACCCGCAGGACGATATAAGCTTAAAGCGCATTATAAACGTGCCAAAGCGCTCCATTGGCGAAAACACATTGAGAATACTGGAAGAAGCTTCAAGGGAAAGGGACGTTCCTATGTGCGCAGTAGTAAACGACCTGCCTGAAGCGCTTTCTTCCCGTCCGCGCAAGTGCGTTAAAAACTTTGCGAATATTATGAATAATTTGTTTGCCGCAAAGGAAAGCATGCCGCTTACAGACTTTGTGCGTTACACACTGGAGGAATCCGGGCTTTTGGCGCAGTACGAAGGCAGCAACGACGATGAACTCATAGCCCGCCACGAAAACCTTATGGAGTTTTTGGGCGCGGTTAAGGAGTTTGAAAATCTTTCGGAAGACAAATCGCTCGAAGCCTACATGGAAAATGTTTCTCTGGTTACCGATTTGGACATGGAAATGGAAGAAGCCAACTATGTAACGCTTATGACGCTCCACAGCGCTAAAGGGCTTGAGTATGACGCTGTGTTCGTATGCGGCTTGGAAGACGGCATATTGCCAAGCCGCAGGGCCATGGAAGAAGACGACCGTCTGGAAGAGGAGCGCCGCCTGCTTTATGTGGGCATGACAAGGGCAAAGCGCAATCTGTATTTATCGCTTGCCATGCGCAGGTTCCTGTATAACCAGATGCATATTAACGACCGCAGCCGCTTTTTGGAGGAAATGCCGCACGAGCTTATTACAAATAGGCTTGGCAAGGCAAAGCGCAAGTATTTTGGCGAGCCGGAAGATCCGGAGGATATCTACAAGCGCCAGACGCCAAAAGAGCCAAGCATAAGCTTTGGAGCCCCCGGCATAGGGCAGAATGTGGATTCAATCCCGGGAGTGCTTAAGGGCTTTGTGCCCACCGCCGTTAAAAAGGCGAGAGCTTCAAAAGAAGTGTTTGAAAAAGGCGACAGGGTGCTGCATAAGAAGTTCGGCGAAGGCACAGTGCGCAGCGTTCAGGGCAAAGGTGCGGACGCGCGCATAAGCATATTCTTTACCGCCTACGGCGAAAAACAGTTTGCCTTAGGCATAGCGCCGATAGTAAAAATTGAATAGGTTTTCGAATATGCGCGAGCTGGTGGATTATCTTAATCTCACCTCTCACGCTTATTATGTTTTAGATAAGCCCATTATTACAGATGCTGAGTGGGACGCCCTCTACGATGCGCTTGTAAAGATGGAACATGAAAGCGGGGAGCGGCTTCCAGATTCCCCTACGCTTAGGGTTGGCGGAGAACCCTTAAAAAACTTTACTCAGCACAGGCATATCAACCCTATGTGGAGCATGGACAAGGTGCAGTCCGAAACAGCGCTTGAAGCCTGGTTTAACAGAGTGCGCCAAAACAGCAAAAGCGATGCCCCGATCAAATTCTGCGCAGAATATAAGCTTGACGGGCTTTCGTTAAGCCTTACATATAACGATGGCCTGCTCGCCCAGGCTGCCACCAGGGGCAACGGCGTAGTGGGAGAAAGCGTTTTAGCGCAGGCGCAGACCATACGCGAAATTCCGCTTTCCATACCCTATAAAGGCACAATAGAAGTGTACGGCGAATGCATTATGAAGCTTTCGGTCCTTAGCGAATACAACAAGCATGCTAAAGAAAAGCTTAAAAACGCGCGCAATGCGGCAGCCGGAGCGCTTCGCAATTTAGACCCTAAGGTTACGGCTCAAAGAAAGCTTTCCGCCTATTTTTACGGCGTAAACTATATAGAAAATCCGCCCTATGAAGACGAAAAGGGCATGCTGGATTTTTTAAAGGCAAACGGTCTCCCCGTGATAGAATACTACAGGGAAGGCGCGGAAAGCGACATAGTCAGATACATAGAAGAAATAAAGGAGCTGCGCCACAGCTTAGACTATATGACGGACGGCTGCGTAATAAAAGTATGCGATATGCAGCTTAGAAGCGTTTTAGGCTATACGGATAAGTTCCCGCGCTGGGCGGTAGCTTATAAATACGGCGCCACCGAAACCGTAACCGCGCTTGAAAGCGTTAGCTGGGAAGTTGGCCGCACGGGCAAGATAACCCCGCTTGCGCACGTTACGCCGGTGCATTTAAGCGGCGCTTTGATAAGCCGCGCTACGCTCAACAATATGGACGATATAAACCGCAAACGGCTTGCCATAGGCGCAAATGTGTGGATACGCCGCTCAAACGAAGTTATACCCGAAATACTGGGCCGCGTGGACGACGGCGCGGGAGCGCTCCCCATTGTTCCGCCAGAAACCTGCCCCGCCTGCGGGACGGCGCTTGTAGAAATAGGCGCGAATCTTTTTTGCCCTAACAAAGAAACCTGCCCCTCGCAGTCTGTTGGAGGCATAGTGCATTTTGCGTCCCGCAACGCCATGGATATTGACGGCTTGTCTGAAAAAACAGCAAAGCTTTTATTTGACGAGCTTAATATCAGCAGACCGTCAGAGCTTTACAGCCTTACAAAAGAGCAGCTTTTAACTTTGCCTTTGTTTAAGCAAAAAAAGGCGGAAAACCTGCTTGCAGCCATAGAAAAAAGCAAGAGTATTCCTTTGGACAGGTTTATATATTCTTTAGGCATACCAAATGTAGGCAGCGTCACCGCGAGGATTTTGGCAGACAAGTTTAAAACCCTAAAAAATCTGTCCTTAGCAACGGAAGAAGAGCTTACCGCAATAGACGAAATAGGCCCTGCCATAGCCGGCAGCATAATAGACTTTTTTGCCGATGAAAGCCAGCGCGCGGAAGTTAAGGCTTTAATAGAGGGCGGCGTAAATATAAAGGCAGAAGAACAAGAAGCCCTTAGCACGCTTCAAGGCAAAAGCTTCGTTGTAACCGGTGCGCTTAAGCACTTTACGCGCAGCGAAATAGAAGAAAAAATACGCTCCCTTGGCGGCAGCGCGCACAGCTCCGTAAGCCGCAAGACGGATTATCTCGTCTGCGGCGAAAACGCCGGCAGCAAGCTCGATAAAGCCAAGAGCCTGAACATAAAAATAATAAGCGAAGAAGAGTTTTTGGAATTAGCGGATAAGCATTAGACAGCTTCGCAAAACTCAGAATAAACGCACTCCGGCATTCATGAAAATATACTATGAAAAGACAGCCCCGCAAAACGCAGAAAAAACACTAAAAACAGCGGAAGCTAAACCCATAAAGCTGTAAATATATGGAGCCGTTTTGTTTAGCGTTCGGCATTCTAATTTGGCTATTTGCCTTGAACAAACAATCCCGCAAATATGTTTGCTTTTCGAAAAATTATTAGCTTATAGCCTGCTTTCGCAGTATAAATAAATATCCGCTTTGCCTTCCTGCTCCGTGTGCCGGTAAACATTTGTATTAAGCCCGCCTATATAAAAGCCAGAGTTAATGTAAAACAGAAAAGCGCCCGGATTATTATCCTGGCATTCCAAATATAAGCCGCAGTATCCGTGCTGCGCAGCTATATCCTTTGCCTTTTCAATAAGCATTCTGCCGATGTTTTGGCGGCGGTGCTTTTCTTTTACTTTAAGATCGGCAATATACATATATTTAAAACAAGCGGGTTTAAGATGAACCAGCCCCACGCAGTTTTCCCCGTCATATGCGCCGATAAAAACGCTGTTTTTCATAGAGTCGAAATCGTAATTTTCATCGGGGAAGCGCATTTCCGCCGTATTTTGAGGTTTAAAGCGAATAAGCGTGTAATCCCACTTTTCGCCGTCAAACGACGCTGCTATGCGCCCAAACAGCTTGAACGGCTCGTTCGGAATATGTATATCCGCCTTGTGCTCTGCATCAATTATCCTAATTGTTATCATTTTACTTTTCCTTTATAAACTTAAGCTTTCGCTGCATTTTACAATTTTTATAAACAATACAAAACGAGTATTTTAGCGCCTACAACTCCAATAAGCATACTGCTTTTTATATAAACAATACAAGAACTAGTTTTTTAGCGCCTACAACTCCAATAAGCATACTGCTTTTTATATAAATAACATAAAACGAGTTATTAGCGCCTACAACTCCAATAAGTGTACTGCTTTTATATAAACAATACAAAACGAGTTTTTTAGCGCCTACAGCTCCAATAAGCATACTGCTTTTTATATAAACAATACAAAACGAGTCTTTTAGCGCTTACAACTCCAATAAGTGTACTGCTTTTATATAAATAACATAAAACGAGTTATTAGCGACAGGAATATTTTAGCCGTTGGAATTTCGCTTAAATGAATATAGCCATACATTCAAAAAAACAGCCCCATAGCAAACATCAACATACCATAAATTTTGCAAGCGTTCCACTGCAGTCCGCTGGCGCTGCATGCTAAATTCCGTAAAACAATTAAATCGCGTAGCAATGCTTTCACTGTGCGTTCATTCTGCTTCATTTAATTGCTTTAGTCAATTAAATGCAATAATGCGATGGCAGTTTTCATACAAACAAAAAAAACCGGAGACTATGCTCCGGCTTTGCTTTTGCGCTTTATTACTTGATTTCGACTTTCGCGCCGACTTCTTCAAACTGCTTCTTGATTTTTTCGGCTTCGTCCTTCTGCACGCCTTCCTTGATTGCTTTGGGAGCGGCTTCGACGAATTCTTTCGCGTCTTTAAGGCCAAGGCCTGGTACGACTTCGCGCACAACCTTGATAACCTTGATTTTTTCTGAGCCTACATCTGTAAGTATGACGTCAAAATCGGTCTTTTCTTCTTCAGCTGCTGCTGCGCCGCCTGCTGCGGGGGCTGCTGCTACTGCTACGGGCGCTGCGGCGGAAACGCCGAATTTTTCTTCCATGTCTTTTACGAGTTCGGACAGCTCAAGCACTGTCATGTTTTCGATTGCGGATAAAATTTCTTCACGGGTCATAGGTAAATACCTCCAAATTTTTTTAATATTTTTGCCTTTAAGGCTGTTTATGCTGCTGCGCTTTCTTTTTGCTCTTTAACTGCGTTAAGCGCATACATTATAGAACGCAGCGTGGCGCTCAGCACGCCTACCAGGTTGGTCACGGGGGCGTTCATGCTGCCCATCATCTTTGCGATAAGCTCGTCGCGGCTCGGCAGCTTGGACAGAGCCATAACGCCTTCCTTGTCGACATAGCGGCCTTCGACTATGCCGCCCTTTATTTCCATTTTGCCTGCGTTTTCTTTTTCTTTTAAGAATTCCGCTATTACCTTTGCAGGGCTTACGGCGTCGCCAAAGGCAAACGCAGAAGGGCCTTCAAGCTTTTCTTCGAATTCCGGCATATTGAGGTCTTCAACGGCTCTTTTTACAAGCGTGTTTTTAAGCACCTTGTATGTTACGTTCGCTTCCCTGAATTTTGTGCGCAGGGCAGTAATTTCTTCAACGCTTATGCCGCCGTAGCTGACGACGACCACGCTTTCTGAAGCATCGAACAGCTTTTTAATCTCCTGCACTTCCTGTTTTTTAAGCTCTAAGTTTGTAGACATTTCTTCACCTGCTTTCCGGCTAATGTAAAAGCCCCTGTGCAAGGCACAAGGGCATCGTAAACAATGCTTCTCGCACCTCGGCAGGCGGTTTACCATTACGCTTTGCGCTTGCGCGCTTTAGCACCTGCTGTCTTTGGCACAGGCTTTAAGCCAAAAAGAATATTATCATAATTATTTTTTATTGTCAACGCCGGAAAGCTTTTTTTAGGCTTTATTCATGCACAGTCATCTTGACGCCCAAAATGCGCGTGGGCGTTGCGCTCATCACTATGAAGCTGTATTGCTTGAAGCTAAGCCTTTCCTTGCCGCGGGGCTTTGGTATATATCCTAATTCAGTTATTATGTATCCCGCTATGGTGTCCGCTTCGTCTGAATGGATCTGCATGTCAAACATGCGGTTAAGGTCCGCAAGCGGTGTGGTGCCTTTCATAAAGTATTCGCTTTCGCTTATTTTGCGTATGCTTACATCGCTCATGTCGCTGTGCTCGTCCACTATGTCGCCCACTATTTCAGACAGCAGATCGTCAAGCGTCACAAGGCCTTCAACACCGCCGAACTCGTCCACTATTATAGCCATATGCGTTTTTGCGGTTCTGAATTTTACCAAAAGCTCGTCCGTCATAAGGGTTTCCGGAACAAACAGGGCAGGACGGGCGATTTCTTTAAGCGTCAGCTTGCCGCGGTTAAGATCCTCCCAGTTTATAAGCACGTCCACAAGGTGAACTATGCCTAAAATATTGTCCTTATCGTCGTCAAACAAGGGAACGCGGGAATGTTTGTATGTCATAAGGCGCGCTAAATTTTCAACAAAGCTGTCCTGCATGTCTATCATTTCAGCGTCGACTCTGGGCACCATTATTTCGGTAACAAAGCGGGAGTCGAGCGATAAAACGCCGCGCATCATGTTGAACTCTTCTATGTCTATTGCGCCGTCGTTGCGGCTGGAGTTTAACAGCGCCTTCATCTCGCTGCGCGTAAGCTTTTCTTCTTTTTTGGTAAAATCTATGGGCGTTATTTTTTTAAGAAGTCCCGTGGAAGCGTTGAGCAGCTTTATAAACGGCATAAATACCGCTTTTAGCCCGGCTATAAAACCGGACATAGCCATGGCGAACTGCTCCGGCACCTGAAGAGCGATCTGCTTTGGATAAAGCTCGCCAAGCACAAGAGTGATGTAAGAAATTATAAGCGTTACAATAAGCGTCGCTATGGTTTCAGCGGCCGCAGTCGCTCCAAAGTGCGGCGCAAGATGCCTTACAAAAGCCTGCGAAGCGGAGGCGGAGTTAAAAAAGCCGCCTATCGTTATGCCTACCTGTATTGCGGAAAGAAAGGAATCCGAATCCGCAAGCAGCTTTTGCACCCTTTTCGCTTTTTTGTTGCCTTCATCGGCAAGCTGTTTAATTTTAGCGGGGTTAAGAGATACAAACGCCATTTCCGCCCCAGCAAGAATGGCGTTTATTACGGTCAGTATAATAATAAGCAGTACGGAACTAAATATTGAACTGCCTGAAGGGTCGTCCATTAGGGAAAACCACACTCCTTAAATAAGATGATTCATTATAACAACTAAATCTTTGCCGCGCAAGGCGGCGGATGCAAGCCAGCTGAGCATCGCGCAAGCCGAGCAAACATATATTTTGATTCTGCAAATACTATCGTTTGATTGGGCGCATTTGCCTTTTTAATAATGCAAATTAAAAGCGCTTTACCTTAAGAAATGATCTATATCGCGCTTGGCATAAATCACCCGGCGCACTTCCATAGTATCGTTGATTACCACATAAAAAAATAGAGAAGTTTCTTACGTTGATTCGGTAATAGGGGTGAAGTCTTTCCCTTTATGATTGATAGGGAGCGAAAGCAAGAGGAGCGTGAGAACGCTAAATAATCGCAATTTAGATATCGTCAATCAGCCGTAGCGCAGCATCGGGGTTTTGTAAATTGTTTATTATATAATTCGTGATATTATTCAGGTCGTCCTCAAAAAGAGGGAGGAAAGAAATTTTATACTTTTTTCGATCCATTGATTTTGTTCCTTGCTCTAACAAAAACCTCGGGTGCAGAGCAGCGGGCAGAAGTTTTTTCGGCTGCGGCATCGGCTTCATCCAGCTTTTGCTCAATATTGTCAGTAAGTGCAGCGTATTGTTCAATGCTCATAAGCACCATAGTTCCATACCCATTTTTGGTAAGAAAAACAGGAGCATTTGAATTTAACACAGTTTCTTCAATCTCCGGAAACTTATTCCTAAGGTCGGAAACAGGACGAATATTTATCATATAAACACCTCCTTTACTATCGTTATTTTATCATAATTTTATCATAAAGACAGCGGTTAGATTAATAGAAATAGGTTTGGTTTGTTGTTTTTAGCTATTTTTTAATGCCTTTTCTGTATATAGCAGCGCCTTTTTTGATGCTCTGCATGCTGCTAAGCGGCGTTTTTTTGTATTTCAAAAGCAGGCTTTTGCGCCTGATTCAGGATGTAGACAAAGTATTATTTAGGGGGGCTCAGGGAGCAAAGCCCCACAAGTATAACCGTGAAAAGCTTCGGGGATTCAGTCGCTGTGCACTGAAAAGCTGTGCATTCCCTGCATTTTTGGCTTGAGAGAGACAAAGCTCCCAAGTGAAAAGACACACGGCAATAATTCCAGCTACATATTGCCAGCAGTTTAAAAGCAGGCTTTTGCGCCTGATTCAGGATGTAGACAAAGTATTATTTAGGGGGGTTCAGTGAGCAAAGCCCCACAAGTATAACCGTGAAAAACTTCGGGGATTCGGTCGCTATGCACTGAAAAGCTGTGCATTCCCTGCATTTTTGGATTAAGAGAGAAAAAGCTCCCAAGTGAAAAGACATACGGCAATAATTCCAGCTACATATTGCCAGCAGTTTAAAAGCAGGCTTTTGCGCCTGCTTTTAGAATTTACGGCTTGCCGTGCTTTATAATTGCATAATAATTGGGTTTTATTTAGAGCTGTCTAAAAACGTTCCGTTTTGAAGCTCTGAAAAAGCTTGGCGCAGCTCCTGGTCCGTGTTCATAACTATGGGGCCGCCCCATGCAACGCTTTCGTTAAGCTTTTTGCTTGCGGCAAACATTATCTCTATATTGCCGTAAGGCGCAGCTATTGCAAGCGTGTCGCCAAGGGAAGTTAGTGCAGCCGTTTTTTCGTTTATCCTGCTGCCCGCAACTTCTGCATCGCCTAAAAGCGTAAACACAAATGCGGTGTAGTCGCGCGGCACGTCAAGCCTTAGGCTTGCGCCCTTATTAAGGTGTATATCGTAGTATATAAGTGGCAGGTAATTGCCATTGTAGCCTTCGTGGCCTTTATAGCTGCCTGCAAGAAGGCGCAGCTTGCCGTTTTCAAGCGGTATTTCTTTTATATCTTCTTTCTTTATGGCGTGGTAATGGGGCTTTGCCATCTTGTCTTTTTTTGGCATATTAAGCCACATTTGAAGCCCCAGCATACGCTCTGAAGCGGGCATGCGCTCTTCATGCATTATGCCGCTGCCGGCCGTCATCCATTGGACTTCTCCTGATGAAACGCTGTCTTTAAAGCCTAAGCTGTCGCGGTGCGTCATGCCGCCTAAGGACAAAAAGCTTATGGTCTCTATGCCCCTGTGCGGGTGCATGGGAAATCCCGCTATATAATCTTCAGGGTCTGTAGAATCAAAGGAATCCAGCATAAGGAAAGGGTCAAAATCCTTAACTGTGCTGCGCCCTAAAACTCTTACAAGCTGCACGCCGGCGCCGTCTACTGCAGGCATGCCCCGAACTTCTTGAATAACCTTTCTTTCCATAATACATCTCCTTTGCAGTAATTTTGTAAAGCGGTGGCTAATTAAGCCATACAGTATAATATACCACGCAAGCTAAGGCTTAGACGGTTTTGCGGGCTTAACAAAATGTATAAGATAAGCTATAATAATTGCAGCATAAATAAAAAACGGAGGTAATAACGTGAAAACCATAATGGAATGCGTACCCAATTATTCTGAAGGACGGAACAAAGAAACCGTTTTGGCGATTGCCGATTGCTTTAAAAATAAAAATAATGTGCGACTGCTGGACTTTAGCAGCGACGAAGACCATAACCGCTCGGTATTTACTGTGATAGGAGAACCCGAAGCTTTAAAGGAAGCGGTGCTTTTATCCTGCGAAGTGGCGCTTAAAAAAATAGATCTGCGCCGCCACAGGGGCCAGCACCCGCGCATGGGCGCCGTTGACGTGATACCCTTTATACCCATACGCAACTGCAATATAGAAGACGCTAAAAACATAGCTCGCCAAGTAGGCGAATATTTAGGCGAAAAGCTTCATCAGCCCGTATATCTGTATGAAAAAAGCGCTTCAAGCCCTTCAAGAGAAAACCTGGCGGATGTGCGCCGCGGAGAATTTGAAGGATTGGCTCAAAAAATGCAGGATCCTAATTGGAAGCCGGATTTTGGGCCTAATATTCCCAACGAAACCGGCGGAGCCACTGCAGTGGGCGCCCGCATGCCGCTTGTGGCCTTTAATGTAAATTTAAATACGCCGGATTTATCCATTGCCAAGGCGATAGCAAAAAAGGTGCGCTATTCAAACGGCGGCTTCCGCTACATAAAAGCCATGGGCGTTGCGCTTCACGAAAGAAACATAGTGCAGGTTTCAATGAACGTTACGGATTATACCAGGACCTCGCTTTACAGGGTGTTTGAAACTATTAAAATGGAAGCAAAGCGCTACGGCGTAAACGTCGCGGGGAGCGAGCTTATTGGCCTGGCCCCCGTTATGGCGCTTGCGGACGCGGCGGAATACTACCTGCAAATAGAAAACTTTAAAATAGAGCAGCTGCTTGAAATGCGCATTTTGGAGGGGGAAGAATAATGGAATATAAAAACTACACAATAGAAGCTTTTTCCGATTTAACCGCTTCAAACGCGGCGGCTCCGGGCGGCGGCAGCGTATCCGCCTTGACGTCAAGCCTTGGCGCGGCGCTCGTTATTATGGCGGCCAAGCTTACTGAAAACAAAAAAGGCTATGAAGCGGCGCAAACTGAAATGAAAGAAATAATAGCAAAGGCGGAGCCTTTGCGGCAGGAACTTTTAGACGACATAGAAAAGGACAGCCGTTCGTTTGATTCATACATGCAGGCGCTTAAGCTTCCAAAGGAAACGGAAAAAGAAAAGGCGGAACGCAGGCGCGCCATGCAGGAAGCGCTTAAAAAAGCCTGCGAAGTGCCTTTGTCTGTCGCTCAAAAAAGCATAGACGTGATGGAGCTTGCAAAAATAGCCTGCGAAAAATGCAACCGCAACGCCGCAAGCGATGCCCTTGTCGCAGCGTTTTCAGCAAGGAGCGGATGCCTTAGCGCTGTGCAGAACGTGCTTATAAACATAAAAAACATAAAGGACGGAGACTTCGTTAAAAAATATAGCGAAATGTGCGAAACTATAACAAAAAAGGCTGAAAAAATAGAGCAGGAATGCAAAAAGCTTGCCAACATATAAATACAGCACGCATTTAAAATGGGAGGGAATATGCAAATAGAGCAATTGTTTGACACGCTGCCTGAATACCCCGAATTTGTTAAGGGCATAAGGCGCGCGCCCAAAAGAGAATCCAACTTAAGCGAGCACGATAAGCAGCAGGCGCTTAAAAACGCCCTGCGCTACATACCTAAAAAGCACCATAAAACGCTTATACCGGAGTTTAAAAAAGAGCTTCAGGAAAGGGGCAGGATATACGGCTACCGCTTTAGACCGGAGGGCCTCATATACGGCAAGCCCATAGATGAGTACGAAGGCAAATGCATAGAAGGCAAGGCCATACAGGTTATGCTGGACAATAATTTGGACTTTGCGGTAGGCCTTTACCCCTACGAACTCGTAACCTACGGAGAAACCGGGCAGGTGTGCCAAAACTGGATGCAGTACCGCCTTATAAAGTATTATTTAACGCAGCTTACAGATGAGCAGACGCTGGTGCTTATGAGCGGCCACCCCTTGGGACTTTTTAAATCCCACAAGGAAGCGCCGAGGCTTATAATAACAAACGGCCTTATGGTGGGAGAGTTCGATAACCAGGAGCAGTTTAACAGGGCTAGCGCCATAGGCGTTGCAAACTACGGGCAGATGACGGCGGGCGGCCTTATGTACATAGGCCCGCAGGGCATAGTGCACGGCACCTACAACACGCTTTTGGGTGCTGGCAGGCTTAAGCTCGGCATAGCAAAGGAAGATAATTTAAAAGGCAGGCTTTTTGTGTCCTCGGGGCTTGGCGGCATGAGCGGCGCCCAGGGGAAGGCCGCAGTAATAGCGGGCTGCGCTGCAATAATTGCGGAAGTGGATATGTCCCGCATAGAAACAAGGCTTGAGCAGGGCTGGGTGGACATATGCTTTGACAGCGCCGAGCTTGCCGTAAAAAGAGCGCTTGAAGCCAAGAAAAACGGCGAAGCCATAGCAGTTGCCTACCACGGCAACATAGTGGACTTGCTTGAATATTTGCTTAAAAACAATATATATGTAGACCTTATGAGCGACCAGACGAGCTGCCATGCCGCCTATGAAGGCGGCTACTGCCCGCAGGGATTGACATTTGAAGAGCGCACAAAAATGCTCTATGAAAACAGGGAGCTTTTTAAGCAGAAGGTAGATGAAAGCCTGCGCCGCCATTACGAGCTTATATGCGAGCATTCCAAAAAAGGCACGTATTTCTTCGACTACGGCAACAGCTTTTTAAAGGCCGTGTTCGATGCGGGAGTTAAGCAGGTGTGCAAAAACGGCGTTGACGATTTGGAAGGCTTTGTTTTCCCAAGCTATGTTGAAGACATATTAGGGCCGGAGCTGTTCGACTTTGGCTATGGTCCCTTCCGCTGGTGCTGCCTAAGCGGCAAGGATGAAGATCTTCGCAAGACGGACGAAGCCGCAATGGACGTAATAGATCCAAAAAGGCGCTACCAGGATAGAGACAACTGGATATGGATTAGGGACGCCGAAAAAAACAAGCTTGTAGTGGGCACCAAGTGCCGCATACTCTATCAGGACGCCATAGGCAGGCGGGACATAGCTTTGCGCTTTAACCGCATGGTAAGGGAAGGCGTTATAGGCCCTGTAATGCTGGGAAGAGATCATCACGACTGCGGCGGCACGGACAGCCCGTTTAGGGAAACCAGCAACATAAAGGACGGCTCCAACATAATGGCGGACATGGCTGTGCAGTGCTTTGCAGGAAACGCGGCGCGCGGCATGAGCATGATAGCCCTGCATAACGGCGGGGGAGTCGGCATAGGGAAGTCCGTAAACGGCGGCTTTGGCATGGTGCTTGACGGCTCCAAAAGAGTGGACAATATCCTTATGCGCGCTATGCCTTGGGACGTAATGGTGGGCGTTGCAAGGCGCGCTTGGGCGAGAAACAAAAACGCCATAGACACAAGCGAACGCTACAACAAAGACTATGGAGAAGAAAACTTTATTACCCTGCCCTACGATATAGACATCGAAAGCTTTGAGGATGTTAAATGAAGTGCATTAAAAACATAGGTCTTTTAGCGACAGCTTTGGGAAATAAAGCCCTTTTTGGGAGCGGCCAGGGCGATATTAAAAAGCTTAAAGGCAAAAGCATAATAATAGACGGCGAATACATTGCAGACGTGGTCGACTCTGTGCCCGAAAGCTTTTCGGGCGAAATTATAGATGCTCAAAACCTTCTTGTAACGCCGGGGCTTGTGGATGCGCACACTCACCTTGTGTTTGGGGGTTTTAGAGAGCATGAATTGCAGCTTAAAATGCAGGGCGTGCCCTACCTTGACATATTGGCCAGGGGCGGCGGAATACTTTCCACGGTAAAGGCCACAAGAAATTCAAGCGAGCAGGAGCTTTATGAAAAGGCCAAAAAAGAAACGGACGAAATGCTTAAGTCTGGCACCACTACCTGCGAAGCCAAGTCCGGCTACGGCTTAAATTTAAAAGACGAAATAAAGCAGATGCGCGTTGTAAAACGCTTGAACGAGTCTTCAAAAATGGAAATAGTATCCACGCAGATGGCAGCCCACGCAGTGCCAGAAGAGTATAAAAACGACAGGGAAGGCTATATAAGGCTCGTAATGGATACTATAATACCCGAAACAAAAAAACAAAATTTAGCGGAATTTGTAGATGTGTTCTGCGAAACTGGCGTATTTAGCGTAGAAGAATCAAGGCGCATACTGCTTGCTGCAAAAAACGCGGGGCTTAAAGTTAAAATACATGCTGACGAAATAGACGCTATAGGCGGCAGCGAACTCGCGGGGGAGCTTTGCGCAGCGAGCGCAGAGCACCTTATAGCTGTTGACGGAAAAGGCATAAGCGCTCTAAAGCGGGGCGGAAGCGTTGCGTGCCTGCTCCCTGCAACCAGCTTTTACTTAGGAGCAAGCTACGCCCCTGCAAGAAAGCTTATACAAGCCGATGTGCCCGTTGCAATAGCGACGGACTTTAACCCGGGCTCCTGCCCCTGCAATTCGCTTAAGCTTTGCATAAATTTAGCGAACTACAACTATAAAATGACGCCCGAAGAAATTTTAACGGCCGTCACCTTAAACGCCGCCGCTGCGATAGACAGGGCGGATATTATAGGCAGCATAGAAAAAGGCAAGCAGGCGGACCTGGTAATATGGGACGCTGAAAACTTAGACTACTTCTGCTACAGGTTCGGCAATCCCATGGTGAAAAGCGTAATAAAAAAAGGAGAAGCCGTGGTTTAAACGGCGCAAAGCGGCACCCTGCTTGCGTAGATTTCAAACGGCGTAAAGCGGCACTCTGCTTGCGCAGATTTTAATAGGCGTAAAGCGGCACCTTGCTTGCGTAGATTTTAATCGGCGTAACGCAGCGCTCTACTTGCGCAGATTTTAAACGGCGTAAAGCGGCACCCTGCTTGCGCAGATTTTAATAGGCGTAAAGCGGCACTCTACGTGCGCAGATTTCAAACGTCGAAAAAAGGCTTTTATGCGGTACTGCTTGGTACCGCATTTTTATTTGATTATACGAAAAAGCAAAGCTTCGGCCATTTGAAAAAGCGCCGGCAGACAACAAACGAGTTGTTTATAACTTTTTCAAGCGAAATTAAAAGCGCAAGGAAATGCTACGCTGCGCAATGCAATGTAGCTAAGCTTTGCGGCTTCCTTTGATTAAATTAAATAAGCTTTAGCCTTGGCTCTATAACGAATGCTTACAATCTGCATAAGGCTGTCGATAAAATGGACAAGGGCGCTTTGCCGTGCGTCTTATCGCTTGGGCGCTTTTGCTCTCGGTCAGCTAAAATGCAAGAAATGCGTAGCTTTTCAATACACAGATACTTTATCACTGGAAGCTTTTCATTATTACAATCGCAGGGCTTAGCCAAACCCCCTAAATAATACTTTGACGAAGAGCGTTTTTGCTTGTTAATTCATGCCTCATCAAGTCAAAAATGTAAAAAATACGCATCTTTTCAAAGCCTCGCGGCCTTAACGCTGAATCTTATCGCGACAATATTAATAGGGCTTTGATTCTTAAACTCTTAAACAATACTTTGCCGAAGAGCACTGTTATTTGTTCGTGCAAGCCCCCATAAAGTCAAAAATGTAAAAAATACGCATCTTTTCAAAGCCTTGCGGTTTCAGCGTTGAAGCTTTTCGCGACAATATTAATAGGGCTTTGATTCTTAAGCTCTTAAACAATACTTTGCCGAAGAGCATTGTTGTTTGTTCGTGCAAGCCCCCATAAAATCAAAAATGTAAATAATGCACATCTTTTCAAAGCCTTGCGGTTTCAGCGTTGAAGTTTTTCGCGACTATATTAATGGGGCTATGATTCTTAAGCTCTTAAATAATACTTTGCCTAAACTTACGATCTGTATGCGGTATTGCGATGCCGTATTTTTTATTCCCCGCTATAAAGAGCCGTATAAAAAAACTTTTTTTATTTTTGGCGTTTTCAAAAAAATATTTTTTAAATTTTTGGCGTTTTCAAAAAATATTCTTAAAACGAGCGATATTTGCAGCTTTAAGCTGTGCATATAATTATTATTTTATACACAAAAAATCTTAAAAACTGTTGAAATAAGCGGATAAACGCAGCAAAAGCACATGAAAACTATGCATAATTATGCCTTGTATCTAAATTGTATTTTTGCAAGTAAAATTATTCTTCTTGCGTTTTGCTCGTTTCAAAAGGCGGGTTTTCCGCCAAATATGACAAGCTGCCGTGCAGCCTCTTGCAAATAGCCCTTGCAAGAGCGGCGCGCGACGTGTATAATTACCCCATTATCTTATGGAGGTGCAGCGTGCTTAAGTATTCGATAAAGCGTATACTTCTTGCTATTGTAAGCATTTTTATAATCATGGCAATCGCTTTTTTCTCTATGAACGCGATACCGGGAGGCCCTTTCTCCAAGGAAAAAGCACCAGACCCCGCTGTTAAGGCGGTGCTTGAAAAACGCTTTAATTTGGATAAGCCTGTAATGGAGCAGTTTATGCTCTATGTGGGCAATATACTAAGAGGCGATTTTGGCATATCCTTAAAAACAGGCAGGGAAATAAGCTCCACCATATTTGAATCTTTTTCTATTTCTGCAAAGTTAGGCGGCTTTTCTATTATAATAGCTCTTGTGTTCGGGCTGCTGTTAGGCTCCATAGCGGCTCTTAACAGAAACAAATGGCCGGACCAGCTTATAGTGTTTTTTACAACGCTTTCGGTGGGCATGCCGAGCTTTGTTTTGGGCACACTTCTTCTTTTAGTGTTCAGCCTAACGCTTAAATGGGTGCCGGCTTGGAGCGTGGACAGCCAAAACTACCTGCTTCCTATAATAGCGCTTTCGCTTTACCCGACGGCGCACATAACCCGCCTTACAAAGTCGAGCCTTTTGGACGTTTTGGGGCAGGACTACATAAGAACCGCGCGCGCCAAGGGCGTTCCGCGCAAAAAGGTTATACTTAAGCACGCTTTAAGAAACGCCCTTATACCTGTTGTTACCTACATAGGCCCGCTAACAGCTTATTCGCTTACAGGTTCCATGGTAATAGAAACAATATTTACAATAGGCGGCCTTGGCACGAAATTCGTTACGGGAATAACCAACCAAGACTACCCTATGATTATGGGAACCACTATATTTTTAGCAATACTTATGGTAATTATGACTCTCATAAGCGATCTGCTTTACAGGGCGATAGACCCAAGAATAAGCTTTGATTGAGGTGGCTGCATGAAAAAATTTGCTTCTGATAAAATACCGAGAAAAAAACTTTTAAGCATGCATATAGATATGGACGCTTTTATGCCCGCAACGAACGAGCAGAAAGAGCAGCAGGTTCATATGCTTCCGTCCACCACGTTTTTTAAGGACGGCATGCGCAAGCTTTTTAAAAAACCCCTTGCAATATTCGCTATAGTTGTGCTTTCTGTAATGATACTTACAATAATCATAGCCCCTATGATAGTGCCGTACGGCTATTCCGAGATTTTAAAGGTGGAAGGCAAGCGCGACCGCGGCATGAAAAACCTGGCGCCTTTCCAGTACTCCAAGATGGAGCAGGAAGCCATTGAAAGAGGCGTGGAAATATTCCCGCATATATTCGGTACGGACGAACTGGGGCGGGACTACTTTATAAGGGTGGTCTACGGCACGCGCGTTTCTCTGATAGTAGGTTTTTTCGCAAGCCTTATAGTGCTTGTAATAGGCTTGCTTTACGGCTCCATAGCAGGGTACTTTGGCGGCAAGGTGGACCTTATAATGATGCGCATAGTGGATATAATCTACTCTCTTCCGGATACCCTTATGGTTATACTGCTTTCGGTTGTTTTGGATAAGGTCATAGGCGATTCGCTTGCGGGAACTGCTTTTGCGGCTCTTGGCACGAACATGATAAGCCTTTTTGTGGTGTTTGCCCTTCTATACTGGGTAAGCATGGCAAGGCTTGTGCGCGGCCAGATACTTTCCATCAAAAACAACGAGTTTGTGCTTGCGGCGCGCGCCATGGGAGCCAGCAGCTGGCGCATAATAAGAAAGCATATTCTGCCAAACTGCATGAGCGTTATATTTATTTCAACGGCGCTTCAAATACCTTCCGCCATATTTACGGAAAGCTTTTTAAGCTTTATAGGCTTAGGAGTTCAAGCGCCCATGCCGTCCTTAGGCTCCCTTGCAAACTTTGCCAGAGGCGGCATGCAGTCTTACCCCTACAAGCTTTTAATTCCTGCGTTTGCCATATGCCTTATAGTGCTTTCGTTTAACCTGTTAGGTGACGGCCTGCGCGATGCATTCGACCCCAAACTCAGGAGGTAGTTATATGAGCGAAATGCCAATTTTACAAGTTAAAAACCTTAACACGTCTTTTGCGACAGAACATGGCGTGGTGCATGCGGTAAACGGCATATCCTTTAACCTTAACCCTGGGACAACGCTTGGCATAGTGGGGGAATCAGGCTCCGGCAAAAGTGTTACGGCATACTCCATACTGCAGATATTAACTGAGCCCGGCAAGGTTACGGGCGGCGAAATATTATTTAAAGGCGAAAACATATTAAAATATTCCGAAAAAAAGATGAACGCTTTCCGCGGGGAAAAGATAAGCATTATATTCCAAGACCCTATGACGAGCCTTAACCCCGTGTATACAGTCGGCAACCAGATTAGGGAGGCCATACTGCTGCACACCAAGCGCAGCAAGCAGGAGGCGCAAAAAAGAGCGATAGACCTTCTCCACATGGTGGGCGTAAACGACCCCGAAAAGCGCGTAAAGCAGTACCCGCACGAGCTTTCGGGCGGCATGCGCCAAAGGGTCATGATAGCTATGGCGCTTGCCTGCGAGCCGGATGTTTTAATAGCGGATGAACCCACAACGGCGCTTGATGTTACCATACAGGCGCAGATATTGGAGCTTATGCAGTCGCTGCAAAAGAAATTCGGCATGGCAATCATTATGATTACCCACGACCTTGGCGTTATAGCCGAAATGTGCGATGAAATAATAGTAATGTACGCAGGGCGCATCTGCGAAAGAGGCACGGCGGACGAAATATTCTATAACCCGCACCACAGCTACACCAAGGGCCTGCTGCGCTCCATACCCAAGTTTGCAAAGGAGCGCGAAAAGCTGGTGCCTATTGCGGGAACGCCTATAGACCTTCTCAATATGCCAAAGGGCTGCGCCTTTGCGCCCAGGTGCCAGGACGCTATGCAGATATGCTTAAGCGAGCTGCCCGGTGAAATACCAATTAACGACTTTCATTTTGCTTCCTGCTGGATGAACGTTAAAAAAG
>JBMNUE010000003.1:0-40539 GCA_050946095.1 Christensenellales bacterium | reverse complement strand
TGTATCGGGCTTCTTAATTGAAAAAGAAATAAAGTTCTTAGGCGAAGCCGTTGAAAACCCGGAGCGCCCGTTTGTGGCGATATTGGGCGGCGCAAAAGTGTCCGACAAAATAGGCGTTATAGAAAATCTTTTAAACAAGGTGGATGTGCTTATTATAGGCGGCGGCATGGCGTACACATTTATAAAGGCGCAGGGCGGCAGCATAGGAAAATCTCTATTGGAAGAAGACAAGATAGATCTGGCGCTTTCCCTGATAAAGCAAGCCAAGGAAAAGAATGTAAAGCTTCTGCTCCCTAAAGATGTTGTAATTGCAGACGCTTTTGACAATAACGCCAACACCAGGACCGTGCCCGCAGGCGAAATACCGGACGATTGGCAGGGGCTTGACATAGGCGAAAAAACCCGCGAAATGTTCGCAGAAGAAATTAAAAAGGCAAAGACCGTTGTTTGGAACGGCCCAATGGGCGTGTTTGAAATGCCCAAATTCGCAGGCGGCACCAAGGCTGTGGCCGAAGCCATGGCAGAGTGCAAAGGCGTTACCATAGTAGGCGGCGGCGACAGCGCTGCAGCTGTGGAAAGCCTGGGCTTTGGCGATAAAATAAGCCATATTTCAACCGGCGGCGGCGCATCGCTTGAATTTTTGGAAGGCAAGGTATTGCCGGGCGTTGCGGCATTGACAGATAAATAGGAGGAAGATATGCGTAAACCGATTATTGCAGGCAACTGGAAAATGAACAAAATACCGTCCGAAACGACGGGCTTTGTAAAGGAGCTTATACCTCTTGCAAAGGGCGCTGAGTGCGATGTTGTAATATGCGTTCCCGCTGTGTGCATAGCAAACGCAGTTGAAGCTGCAAAGGGCAGCAATGTAAAAGTAGGCGCGCAAAACGTGCACTTTGAAAAAAGCGGCGCCTTTACCGGAGAGCTTAGCGCAGACATGCTTAAAGACGCGGGCGTTGAATATGTAATAGTGGGGCACTCGGAGCGCCGCCAGTACTTTAACGAAACGGACGAAACCGTAAACATGCGCGCGCTGGCTGCTTTTAAGGCAGGGCTTACCCCTATAATCTGCGTTGGCGAAAGCAAAGTTCAGCGCGAAAAAGGCTATACGAAGGCGCTCCTTGAGTACCAGACAGCCATAGCGCTTCAGGGTTTCGCAGCTGAAGAAGCGGCAAAAGTTGTAATAGCCTACGAACCCGTCTGGGCCATAGGAACGGGCCTTACCGCAACAGATGAACAGGCAAACGAAGGCATAGGCATTATAAGAAAAGCCGTTGAAAGAATGTTTGGCAAAGAAACTGCTCAAAATATTCGCATACAGTACGGCGGCAGCATGAAGCCCGCAAACGTTAAAGGGCTTATGGCGCAGCCTGAAATAGACGGCGGCCTTATAGGCGGCGCATCGCTTAAAGCGGAAGATTTTGCAAAGGTCATACACTATGGAAAATAAAAAGCTGACCGCGCTCATTATTATGGACGGTCTGGGCTTTAACGCAGATGAAAACGGCAATGCCGTAAAGATAGCGGGAACGCCGAACTTAGACAGGCTTATGGCTAAATACCCATGGAAGCTTATAGGCGCTTCCGGCATGGACGTAGGCCTGCCTGAAGGCCAGATGGGAAACAGCGAAGTGGGCCACCTTAATATGGGCGCGGGCCGCGTAGTGTACCAAGAGCTTACGCGCATCACAAAGGACATAGAAACGGGCGCTTTCTTTGAAAAGGAGCCGCTCATATGGGCGATGGACGAAGCCAAGAAAAACGGCAAAAGCCTTCACTTAATAGGGCTTTTGTCGGACGGCGGCGTGCACAGCCACATAAGCCACCTTTTTGCATTGCTTAAGATGGCTAAGATGCGGGGGCTTAGCGATGTGCTCATACACTGCCTTTTGGACGGGCGCGATGTGCCGCCCGACAGCGGCATAAACTATGTGCGCCAGCTTGAAGAATTTATAAAAAAATTGGGCGTAGGCCGCATAGCGAGCGTTCAGGGCAGGTACTGGGGCATGGATAGGGACAATATCTGGGAGCGCGTAAAGCTTGGCTATGACGCCATAGCCTTAGGGCAGGGCGTTGTGGAAAACAGCGCCGAAGAAGCGGTGCTTAACAGCTATAATGAAAAAGTGTACGATGAATTTGTAGTCCCCGCTGTAATACCTTATAAAGGCAAGATAGACACCGTAAAAGACGGCGACAGCATAGTGTTTTACAATTTCAGGCCCGACAGGGCAAGGCAGCTTACCCGCGCCTTTACAGAGCCCTCATTTGAAGGCTTTGAGCGCCCCTATGTAAAAACACAGTTTGTAACCATGACCCAGTATGACGATACGCTTAAAAACCTGCGCATAGTGAACCCGCCTGAAAACCTTAAAAACACATTGGGCGAATACATTTCGTCCTTAGGGAAAACGCAGCTGCGCATAGCGGAAACGCAGAAATACGCGCACGTTACATTTTTCTTTAACGGCGGCGTGGAAGAACCCAATGCAGGCGAAGAGCGCGTGCTTATACCTTCGGACAAGAAAGTGCCGACCTTCGATAAAAAGCCGCAGATGAGCGCCCCCGAAGTAACGCAGGAAGCCTTGAAGCGCATACGCTCGGGCAGGTACGATGTTATAATTTTAAACTTCGCCAACTGCGACATGGTGGGACACACGGGCATTTTAAGCGCCGCTGTCGAAGCCGTGAAGGAAATAGACAAGGACGTAGGAATACTCGTTGACGAGATTTTAAGCTTGGGCGGCACGGCGTTTGTTACGGCGGACCACGGCAACGCAGAAAAAATGTTCGATGCTGACGGCAGCCCGTTTACTGCGCACACTACAAACCCCGTGCCCTTTATAGCCTGCGGAAAACAGTTCATAGGCAAATCCGTCCGTTCTGGCGGCCGCCTGTGCGACATAGCGCCTACGATGCTTAAATCTATGGGTTTAGCTAAACCTAAAGAAATGACGGGCGAAGCGCTGATTTAAAGCATAATAAAAAGCGGGTTAAACTAAAAAACAAATTTTAATAGAATTTTAAATTAAAAAAATTACAGGGGAGCAAACCTCTCCCCTCTCTTTATTTTTTGCTTTTTACGGCCCTTTTTGATTTGCAAAACACGCTGAAAACTGATATTATAAATGACATACAATTAAAGGAGACTAATTTGGCAATAACCGGACAGACTTTTGATTTTGGATATTTTAGCAATCCTCCGGAAGAGCGCATGGAGGCGATTCATAAGGCGGGCTTTCAGGAGGTTATGCTCTGGTGGGACGACGACAGCAGCAAAGCGGAAGACCGTTTCCACTATGAACTTAATTTGGCTAATAAATACCAATTGAATGTTAATGCGGTGCATTTTCCGCGTTTAAACATACAGGGTATTTGGAAAGACGGCATAGCCGGGGAAGAATTTGTAAAGAATTTAAATCGCGCCATAAAAATATGCGGAAAGCAGGGCGTTGAAAATATAGTTATACATACTACAAAAAAACTCAATACTCCCCCGCCCAATAAAGTTGGCGTTGAAAACATTAAAAAAACGCTTCAGGAAGCGGAAAAATATTCCGTTAACATAGCTGTTGAAAACACCCGTTTTCTTACATACAACCTGTATTTATACGACCGCATAGAGTCTAAGCGGCTTACATTTTGCTTTGACAGCGGGCATGCCAACTGCTTTACGCCGCATGAAGACCCGCTTGCGCTGTTTGGCGACAGGCTCACTGTGACGCACCTGCACGACAACAACGGCTTTGAAGCGGGGGACGAGCATCTTTTGCCGGGCGAAGGCAGCATAGACTTTGTTTCTCTGTTTAAAAGGCTTAAGGATCTCGGCACCGAAAGGTACTACCTTGAAACACAGTGCTCTAAAGAGCTTGAGCATACTATGCCAATGCAGGAATACCTTATAAAAGGCTGCCGGGCGCTTGACGGCCTGCTTGAAAGCGCGGGAATAATAAAGGCCCAAACAATGAAATTTGCGCTGTGAAGCGTGAAAATATAAAAACTTTAAGGAGAGAAAACATGAAGAAATTTCTAACAATCCTACTCGTACTAAGCTTTATGCTTACAACCGCTTTTGCAGGCGGCAGCGTAAAGCAGGCGGTCGAAGATGGCTCTAATTTAAGCCATGAAGAGCTTGCGGAAAAAGCCAAGGCCGAAAGCGGCACATTTTTAGTTTACGGCAACACAAGCCGCATAGCTACTGCAGCGGAAGAATTTGCCGCAATTTACGACATACCCGTTGAAAGCAGCAACCTTAAAGACGGTGAAATATATACAAAGCTCGACAACGAAATAGCCGCAGGCAAAGGCGCCGACATGGTCATGATACAGGACGGGGCAAACCTTACCTATTATGTGGAAGACGAAAGCCTTATAAACTTCGTTCCTGCGTCCGTTAAAGAAAACATAGACGAAGGCGCTATGAACCCTCTTGTAAACCAGTATATAAATAAGCTCTTCATATACAACAAGGGCGACAGCGATCTGTCTATAAAAAACGTGTGGGAGCTTACGGAGCCTTCAATGAAAGGCCATATAATTTTTAAAAACCCCGAGCAGGAGCAAGTGAACATGAACTTCCTTGTAATGCTCACAAGCGATGAATGGTCTCAAAAGCTGGCGGAAGCCTATAAAGAATTAAACGGCAAAGATATAGAGCTTGGCGAATATAAAAACGCCGGCTATAAGTGGGTAGCGGAGTTCCTGCAAAACTGCAGCTTCGGCTCTTCCGACACCAAGATAGCTGAAGAAGTAAGCCAGGAAACCGCAGCGGGCAAAATAGGCCTGTTTGTTCTGTCAAAGCTGCGCTCTTCCTCCGTTTTAACAGAAAACCTTACCGTGGCGCAGTATGATGCTACAGAAAACGGCTATGCGGTAGTGCCTTTTTCAGGCTTCATGTATCCTATATACACCCTAATTTCATCTGCAGCGTCAAGGCCTTATACGGCAATGCTGTTTATAGAATACCTTATGACAGAAGAAGGCTTTAAGCCGTGGGGCAAGAGCGTTGGAGCGTATTCTTCAAACGAAGCTATTAAACCCCTTGAAGGCGACCTTGGCTTAGACATATGGCGCGAAACCCTCGTCTTGGAAGACCCTGAGTTTATTTTAGACTCGGGCGACGAAGTGCGCACTTTTGTATCCAAATATCTGCAATAATATATTTTTTGCGGGAGGCTTATGCCCTCCCGCCATTCTATAATCGATAATTATCTGGGAAGGAAAGCAATATGCTGTCTATTGAGCCAAGCCCTCTTAAGCCAAACAACGGTTTTTCAGAAGGCAAAGAGGGAAATATAAACCTAATGCGCCTTAAAGGAAGAATGCACAGCTGGTTTTCAAAGCCTGCTAACGTAATACTGCTGTTTTTCCTTATAGCGCTTGTGCTGTTGACGCTTTACCCGCTGTTTACCATGCTCGGGGAAATGTTTGTAGTGCACAACAACGAAAGATCCGCCGTGCGCTCCCTGGGCTTAAAAAAAGGAGACTTTACTTTTTACCATTTTCAAAAGCTTTTGGGCACGCTTAACGACGGCGGCTCCATGGGCTATACAAGATCCAACAGCTGGATACAGTTTTACCAGCCGCTTTTTAATACGCTTATAGTGTCCCTTGCATCTTCGTTTATCGCCATACTTTTTGGCGGCGTCGTTTCTTTTTTGGTAACGCGCACAAATATAAAATGCAAGCGCTTTATTTCGAGCGTATTTGTATTCCCCTATATAATGCCCTCATGGACTCTCGCCATGTTCTGGCAGAACTTCTTTAAAAATGTGAATATAGGCTTAGGCACTTCAAACGGCATAATGGCCTCAGTGTTTAACATATACATGCCGGAATGGTTTGTGTACGGCGCTTTTCCCATATCCGTTGTGCTGGGGCTCCACTATGCGCCCTTTGCCTACATACTTATAGGCGGCATTTTGCGCAACATGGACGCAAACTTAGAAGAAGCGGCAACCATGCTTAAAACTTCAAGGCGCCGCATAATATGGAAAATAACCCTGCCTATTGTAAGGCCCGCCATGCTTTCAACCTTCCTTTTGGTGCTTGCCTCTTCAATGAGCTCTTATTCCGTGCCTGTGTTTTTAGGCTCGCCGGTTAAATTCTATGTGCTTTCAACAAAGATGAAATCCCTTATGGATACGGCAAGCGGCCAAGCGTATATTATAGCCGCAGTTATGATACTCTTTGGCGCAAGCATACTTATGCTAAACCAAAGGGTAACAAATTCGCGCAAGCAGTTTACAACGGTAACGGGCAAATCCGGGCAGGTTTCATTGATTAACCTGCACAGCGGCAAATACATCATAGCTATTATTTTAGTTGTAATACTTCTGTTTGTTGCGATAGTGCCGCTTATAACCTTTGCTCTTGAAAGCTTTATAATTAAAGCGGGAGATTATTCTCTGTCCAACATGACGCTCGATTTCTGGGTAGGAAGGGATTTAAGCTATTTAGAGCAGGGCGACAACAACGGCATACTGCTTTCCCATAAGGTGTGGAAAGCGCTTGGCAACAGCCTGCTTTTGGCAGTCACCTGCGCGCTTATAGCGGGAACCTGCGGAATACTCGTGGGCTACGGCATTGCAAGGCGGCGCGGAAGCAAGCTCGCCAACTGGGTAAACAACCTTTCGTTTTTCCCGTATCTTATGCCGTCTTTAGCGTTCGGCGCTATATATCTGGCGCTTTCCTTCCGCATACCCTGGCTTAGGGGCTTTGTGCTTTTGGCATTGGCAGGGAGCGTCAAATACCTTCCATTCGCTTCGCGTTCAGGCATAAGCGCCATGCTGCAGCTTTCGGGCGAAATAGAAGAAGCCGCCGTTATAACGGGCGTGCCGTGGTGGAAACGCATGACAAAGATAATATTCCCCATACAAAAGAGCAGCTTTTTATCCGGCTATTTGCTGCCCCTTGTTTCCTGCATGAGAGAGCTTTCGCTGTTCGTGCTGCTTGTGCCTACAAGCAATGCTCTTTTAACCACCATGCTCATGCAGTATTCCGAAAAAGGCTGGGCGCAGTTTGGGAATGCGATAAACCTGCTTATTATATTCGTAGTTACTATAATCAATGTAATTGTAAACAAATTAACCGGCGCATCGATAGATAAGGGAGTAGGAGCCTAATATGCCTGAAATTATTTTAGAAAACATAACAAAACGCTTTGGTAAATTCGAAGCTATAAAAAATTTGAACTTGAAAATAAACAACAACGATTTTGTAACCCTGCTGGGCCCTTCGGGCTGCGGAAAAACCACCACGCTGCGCATGATAGCGGGGCTTGAAACGCCCACGGAAGGCAAAATCGCAATAGACGACCAGGTCGTATTCGATTCGGACAAGGGCATAAACATTCCGCCCATTAAGCGCGATGTGGGCTTTCTGTTTCAAAACTACGCCCTGTGGCCGCATATGACCGTTTTTGAAAACATAGCTTTCGGGCTTGAAAACCTTAAGTGGGACAGGGAGCGCATAAGAAAAAGGGTAACGGAGCTGCTTGAAATGCTCCATATAGGCGAATTTGAGCACCGCTACCCGAGCGAGCTTTCGGGCGGCCAGCAGCAGCGCGTAGCAATAGCAAGAACCATTGCCCCAAGCCCTAAATCTCTTTTTATGGACGAGCCTTTGTCGAACTTAGACGCTAAGCTCCGCATGGAAATGCGAGCAGAGCTTAAACGCCTGCACCGCGACACGGATTCCACCTTCGTATATGTAACGCACGACCAGCTTGAAGCCATGACGCTTTCAACGCGCATATGCATAATGGAAAAAGGCATCCTGCAGCAGTACGACAGCCCGCTTAGCATGTACAACAACCCTTCCAACCTTTTCGTTGCGGACTTTATGGGCAACCCCACTATGAACTTTTTGCATTGCGATATTGATGCAACAACACCTAATGCTCTCAATGTAAAGGCAGAAGGTAATATAGACGGAATTATAGAAACGCAGGATAAAATAAAAGCGGGCAAATATTTAATGGGCATAAGGCCCGAACACATAAGCATAAGGGATTCGGGCGCCTACGAAGGCACAGTTTACGCAACGCTTCCTTCGGGCATGGAAACAACCGTCAAACTGGATGTAGACGGCACCACAGTTACATCGGTTGTGTTCGGCGCCCTTGACTATAAAATAGACAGCAGGGTGCGCTTCGATGTTTCAAGCGAAGTAATACTGTTTGATACTGAAACGCGTAAAAATATTCTGCGCGCCGCATTAAAACCGTTAAAACAATAAAGCGCAGCAAATGCGCATAAAAAGTTATAAAGAAAGGAGTAATTAAACTGTCATTTAGTATAAACGCCTTTGGCGACGCTTTAAGCGTTTGGGATGTTATTATACGCTTAGCCGCAGCCGTTATAGTAGGCACTGCCATAGGCTTAGACAGAGAAACGCACCAAAGGCCGGCGGGGCTGCGCACGCATGTGCTTGTGTGCCTGGGTTCTGCTGTTATAGCTATGATAGAGCGCCAGTCCATAGCGGATGTGCATGCGCTTTCCGCTGAAAACATAAATGTATCCGTAGGCAGGCTTACAGCCGGCGTTATAACGGGTATAGGTTTCCTGGGCGCTGGAACCATACTTTCCGAAGACAGGCGGATAATAGGGCTCACCACCGCAGCTTCGCTGTGGTGCACGGGCTGCTTAGGGCTTGCTATAGGAGCGGGATATATATTTATTGCCGCCATGGGCTGCGCGGTAATACTTCTTGTGCTTAAAGTGCTTCAAAATATGCTGGATATACCGGAAAGAAGAATTTTAAAAGTCCAGAGTACGGACAGCAAAAAAATGAGCGATATGCTTGAGCATTTTTTTGACCAGAACGATATTAGGGTTTTGGATGTGGACATGAAGACTTCCCATGACGGCGAAACGTATGTAAGCACCTTTGAATACAGGCTTTCGGTGCCGCGCAAGGCAAAGCTTGAAGAATATATAGACGAGCTTTCAAGCGAAAACACAATACGCAAGGCCACTATAAGAAAGCCTTAAAAAGCCTGAAGCGGCAAATTATTGTCTGCATTAAAAGTATGTTGCATTTGCAACATACTTTTTGTTAAAAAAGGCTTATACTTTACTTATTAAAGGAGGTTTTAAAATGAAAAAGATATTTTCTATTATATTGCTTGCAAGCCTGCTTGTTGCAAGTACAGTAAGCGCTCAGGAAAGCCTGCGCCTTGGAGGGCTTAAAGGCCCCACAACCATGGGCATGGTAAAGCTTATTGAAGATAGCGATTTGGGCAGGCTTAGCCAAAAATACGACTTTACAATGGCGGTATCCGCAGACGAACTCGTGCCTAAATTTATTAACGGCGAAATAGATGTTATAGCGGTGCCCACAAATTTAGCGAGCGTTTTATACAACAAAACAGAAGGCAAAGCGCAGCTTCTTGCAATAGGCGCAACGGGCGTGCTGTACGTTGTGCAAAAAGGCGAAGAAAAAGTAGAAAGCCTTAAAGACCTTAAAGGCAAGACGCTTTACGCTACGGGCAAGGGAGCAACGCCTGAAATGGCATTAAGCTATTTGCTGCAGAAGGAAGGCTTAAAATTATCAGAAGATGTAAACATAGTATGGCTTTCAGAGCCTACCGAAGCCATATCCAAGTTTTCATTAGGCGATGAAGTGCTGGCGCTTTTGCCGCAGCCCTTTGTGAGCGTTGCCGAAACCAAGGTGGAAAACCTTAAAACAGTTATAAGCTTGGACGAAGAATGGAAGCGCTTGGGAGAAGGCAGCATGCTTGCTACCGCCTGCGTTGTTGCAAGAAAAGACTATGCCGAAAAAAACCCCGAAAAAATAGAACAGCTGCTTAAAGACTTTAAAGCGAGCGTTGACTATGTAAACGGCAATGCCGAAGACGCCGCGGAGCTTATAGAAAAGTACGGCATAGTTAAGGCGCCCATAGCCAAAAAGGCCATACCCTACTGCAACTTGACCGCCTTAACAAAGGACGATATGAAAAAAGCCGCAGAAGGCTACCTTGAAGCTCTGTTTAACGAGAACCCAAAGAGCGTGGGCGGCAAAATGCCGGGAGCGGATTTTTACTACGGCGCTGAGTGATGCATGAAAAAGAAAGAGCGCAAAGCGGCGATGCAAAAATAAACCGCAAGCGCGCGCAAAATATAATTTCCATAACAGCCGCACTCGCCGTATGGCAGGCGGCGGCCATGCTTTTAAACAAGCCCTTGCTTTTCGCTTCCCCTGCGGAAGTGATAAGCAGGCTTTTTACTATTTACAAGGAGCCTGCGTTTTTTAAAAGCATTTTTTTAAGCGTAATAAACATAGTGTCGGGCTTTGCTTTAGGCTTTGCCCTGGCGTTAATTTTAGGGGCGCTGTCAGGCAAGCGCCCTTTCTTTGAAGTTATGCTAAGGCCCTATGTTACGGCCATTAAAACTGTTCCCATAGCGTCCTTTATAATATTGGCGCTTCTTTGGCTAAGCCCTGAAAAGCTTTCAGTATGCATATCGTTTTTAATAGTTTTCCCCGTGTTTTACCAAAACACACTGCAGGGAATACGAAGCGTTGATGCAAAGCTTATACAGATGGCGCAGGTGTTCAATGTGCCAAAAAACAGACAGATAAAAATGCTTTTCCTGCCTAAAATAAGTCCGTACATATTAAGCGCCGCGTCAAGCGCTTCGGGCATGGCGTGGAAGGCGGGCGTTGCGGCGGAGCTTATAGGCAGGCCGGATTTTTCCCTGGGAGCTAAGCTTTACGAAGCGAAGATATATATCAACACGGCGGATCTGTTCTGCTATACCATAGTCATAATACTTTTAAGCAGCCTGCTTGAAAAAACTTCGCTGTATCTGCTTGGCAAGCTTGCGGGCGGCAAAGCGCAGATAAGGAGGCAAAGTGGAGCTTAAATCCATATACAAGAGCTTTGGGGATAAAAAGGCGGTAGAAAATTTCTCGCTCTCAATAAACGCCGGCGAAATTATATGCCTTATGGGAGAAAGCGGCGTTGGCAAGACGACCCTTATTAATATAATATTAGGTTTAATTAAGCCCGATTCCGGAGAAATCATCGATCCCTTTAAAAAAATAAGCTGCGTTTTTCAGGAGGATAGGCTGCTTGACGGCTTTTCAGCGCTTGACAACCTGCGCTTTGTTTTGGGAGATTCAATAAGCGAAGAGCAGCTTATAAAGGAATGCCGAAAGCTTAATTTAAGCCTTCAGGATATAAACCAGGATGTCGCAACGCTTTCGGGCGGCCAAAGGCGGCGCGTTGCCATACTGCGGGCGCTTCTCTACCCGCACGATTTGCTCCTGCTCGATGAAGCCTTTAAGGGCATAGACGAAAACAACAGAAACACTGCGATAGAATATATAAAAGACAAGTCAAAAACCATATTGATTATCACGCATGACGCCGAAGTCTGCCGCCTTTTTAGCGCTCGAAAAGCAACCATGCGCAGCGCTAATTCGCCGCTTAGCAACTTATAATTAAAAATCGGCAGTTTGCCTTGCATACGCTAAAAGCGTATAATTATTCGCAATGGATTTAACAAGCTTAAAGGGGGCTTATAAAATGAGAAATTTAAGCATGCTTACGGATCTGTACGAGCTTACCATGATGAGCGGCTACCTTAATGAAAACATGGACAATCGCATAGCCGTGTTCGATATGTTTTTTAGGTCCCGCGAAGGCATGCAAAGCTACGCTGTAATGGCGGGCGTGGAACAGCTTATGCAGTATATAGACGAGCTGCATTTTGACGATAGCGACATAGAATATTTGGATTCGCTGAATATATTCAACGAAGCTTTTTTAAACAAGCTTAAAGAATTTAAATTCACGGGCGATATAGACATAGTGCCAGAAGGCACCATAGTATTTCCCAAGGTGCCGCTTGTAAAGGTAAAGGCGCCTTTATTTGAAGTGCAGCTTGTAGAAACAGCGCTGCTTAACCTTATAGGCCATCCCATGCTTATAGCCACTAAGGCGCATAGAATATGCAGGCAGGCAAAGGGCGATGCAGTAATGGAGTTTGGGCTGAGGCGTGCCCAAGGGCCGGACGCCGGCACCTGGGGCGCCAGGGCCGCCGTTATAGGCGGCTGCGCTTCAACGTCAAACGTGCTCTGCGGGCAGATGTTTAACATACCCGTAAGCGGCACGCACGCGCACAGCTGGGTTATGAGCTTTCCGGACGAATTAAGCGCCTTTAGAGCCTACGCCCGCAGCTTTCCCGATAACTGCCTTTTGCTTGTGGATACCTACGATACCCTGCACTCGGGAGTTCCAAACGCCATAAAGGTTTTTAAGGAGCTAAGGGAAAAAGGCCACGAGCCAAAAGGCATAAGGCTGGATTCCGGCGACCTTGCCTACTTAAGCATTGAAGCCAGGAAAATGCTCGATGAAGCGGGCTTCCCCGATACATTGATCTGCGCAAGCAACGACTTGGACGAGCATTTAATACGGGAGCTTAAAACGCAGGGCGCTAAAATAAACCTGTGGGGCGTAGGCACCAAGCTTATTACAGCGGACCAGATATCTTCTCTTGGCGGCGTTTACAAGATGAGCGCCATGGAAGATGAAAACGGCGTTATGCAGCCCAAGATGAAAATATCCGACAATGTTGAAAAGATAACTCTTCCGGGAGAAAAAAAGGTCTACCGCATATTCGACAAGGACGGCATGGCGGCGGCGGACTATATAGTGCTTGAAGACGAAACAGTAGATATAAATAAAGATCTAACCATATTCGACCCCATCAAAACCTGGAAGAAAACCACCTTCAAGGCGGGCGAATTCAGCCTTGAGCCTTTGCTCGTTCCGCTTTACAGAAACGGCAAAAGCTGCTACAAAAAGCCTTCGCTTGAAGAAATTAAAAAACACCGCGAAAAGGACGAAAGCCGCTTCTGGCCGCAGTATTTTAGGCTCAGCAATCCGCAAAAATACAAGGTGGATATTTCGCAAAAGCTTTGGGATCTGCGCAATTCCTTTTTGCATAGCGTAAATAAGCAGTAAAAATATAAACCGCTCTGCAAAAGCAAAAAAAGGATTTGTCTAATCTATTAAAACGCCGCCGTAAAAAATATACGGCGGCAGGCTGCCGGCGGAGTGTCTAAAGATACTTTGCCGAGCAGCATTTTCGCTTAGCCGCTTTTGCTTCCGGCCAGCGAAAAGGCAGGGAATGCACAGCTTTTTATTGCCCTGCGGCCTTAGCGCTTGAAGCTTTTTACGATTACAATAATGGGGCTTTGCCCCCTTAAAGCCCCTAAATAATACCTTATCTGCAATCTGCGCCGCCGTAAAAAACATACGACGGCAGGCTGCCGGCGGAGCGTCTAAAGATACTTTGCCGAGCAGCATTTTCGCTTAGCCGCTTTTGCTTCCGGCCAGCGAAAAGGCAGGGAATGCACAGCTTTTTATTGCCCCGCGGCCTTAGCGCTTGAAGCTTTTTACGATTATAATAATGGGGCTTTGCCCCCTTAAAGCCCCTAAATAATACCTTATCTGCAATCTGCGCCGCCGTAAAAAATATACGGCGGCAGGCTGCCGGCAGAGCGTCTAAAGATATTTTGCCGAGCAGCCTTTTCGATTGGCAACTTTTGCTTCCGGCCAGCGAAAAGGCAGGGAATGCACAGCTTTTTAATGCCCCGCGGCCTTAGCGCTGGAAGCTTTTACGATTATAATAATGGGGCTTTGCTCCCTTAAAACCCCTAAATAATCCCTTATCTACGATCTGCGCCGCCGTAAAAAATATACGGCGGCGTTTTACTGCAGGCTTTGTTAAAGCTCTATTGAAAATTATCTATATAGGCAGCCCGCTACTTATCAAACAGCCTGACGCTCATGCCTTCAAACAGATAGCCGGCGTTTACGGGGATAACGTTTGCCTGCGTGGAATCGCTTGAAACAACGGTTACGGGTATAAGGTATTCGCCTTCCGCAAACTCTACAACCACGCCCACTATGCCGCCCTGGGTTATAACGGCGTTTGAAGGCACAGCGTATGTTATGGTGGATTTGGACAGCTGTATGCGGCAGCTGCGCGTATAAAGCACCGGCATTACGGAGCTGTCTATGCTGAGCCTTACAAGCAGCTTCCCGCCGGATTTTGTTACGCCTTCTACCTTGGCGGTTACAACAGTGCTTTCAAAGTTTTCTATAAGCATCTGATAGCTGTCGCCTATTACGGGGTTCCAGTCTATGTTGTCTGCAAGCATAAGCATGCCCCAGGATTTTTGGCGCACAAGCCTGTAAATATCCGAAGAATCCTTGTCCTTAACAAAATCTTTAGGTATTTCGCCGTCAAGCATGCGCTGAACCTGCTCCGGAGAATAGCTTAGGTAGTTGCTCGTGTTGAGCGCGCCTTCAAGCCCGTCTGTGTAGAAGCTTACTATGCCGTCGTCGGGAGAAGAATACTGCTTGGTCCATGTGTCTATGCGCTGCAGCTGCCCCGTTTCGTTGTCGTACAGACGGGTAAGCTTGGTATCGTCCGGAAACTTCTGCTTTATATAGCTTTGGCGCTCGCTCACTGCTTCCTGCAGGCGCTCTTCCTGGCTTATAAGGTTGCCCCTGGCGCCGTGAACGAGAGCCTGCGTTTCGGCAGCCCTTTGCATTACAGCATCGTCAAGGCGCTTTAATTGGCTGTCCGGGGATATTAGAGTTTCCAGCAGGAAAGTTTGCTGGTCCTTTATGCTCTTGCGGTGGCTTTGCAGCGTGTCGTACTCGCGCTGGTTAAAGCCCGTTGTATATACCGTGCAAACAGGCGCTCCGCGGCTTATGTGCGAGCCTTCTTCCGCTGAATAGCGTATAGTGGATACGCCGTCTTGTATAAACACGGTTTCGTTGCGCACTACAAGGGCTGTTCCTGCGTAGGTGGAGTCCTGCCCGCTTAAGGTAACAAGCGCCGTATGCTTTTGGTTTGAGGATAAAAGCTGGCTTATGCCCATTACGGCAAGCACCAGCACCGGTATTATAAGCGCTAAATAAAGCCAGACCATCATATTGCGCTTTTTGGGCGGCGCCTTGTAGGGTATGCGCTCTGGCATGGGAGCGTTTGCGTCCTCTTCTTTATACATATGCCTTGCGTCTTCGCCAAAGCCTGGAGCATTCATGCTCGGCGGCTCGTTTGCATATACGGGCGTCTGTATGCCTCCCTGGTAGGGCGGTGGCGCTGCGGACGCGTTTGGAGCCTGCCTGTTTGAGCCTGCAACCGGCTTAAAATACGCATCGCTTTCATCAAAAAAATCTTGGGTTTGCTGATTTGCGCCGTTTGGAATATATGGAGCGCCGTTCACTGGGCTGCCGTAATTGTATGCGCCGCCGTAGTTTCCGCCGTAATCATCATTGGGGAAATTCCCGCTGTGGTTTATACCATTGTAATTTCCGCTCGGCGGGATCTGCGCGTCAAAATAAGAGGGTTCAAAAAACCCCTCCTGCTGGCTGTTTATGCCATCCTTGCCCTTGAAGCCTTTCCGCTTCCCCTTGCCGCGCTTAAACATAAGGATAGAATACAACGAAATTGAAAAAATGTAAAGAATCGCAAATAATTTACGGCTTGATTTGCTTATATATTGCTGATAACATACTTTGTGCGGCAGCTTGGGATAGGCGCAATATAGGCGTAAAATTGCAGAAAAGAGCTTTGTTTTAATGATATGCTTATTGTATAAGCGCAGCGCTAAGAACATATATATTTGCGTTTAAAAAGACGGCAGCGCAAATATGAACTCGCCTGCAGAAACCCCTAAAGGCGTAAAAAAACGCATTGCATAAAAGGCAGAGCTTGCGCTAAGCTTAAATAAGTTTCAAAGCATAAAAAAGGCGGTATATTTCAAAAGAAAAATATACGCTAAAGGGAAAAGAACATACGCTTAAGGCGGAGAAAGCAAACAAAACCTATTCAAAGTTTAACGGCAAAACAATAATTCCGCATGTAAAAATGCGGAAAAAAATCCGCAAGGTAAAAGCGTCAGTTGAGTTTTACTGCAAAGAGTTAAACAAAGCATATCCCGAAGCGCTTAATAATGCGAAGCTTTAAGCGGAATAAAAGCAAACGAATGCCGGCTAAAAATATGAAAACGCAAAGAACATATGCCTAAAGCAGAAAAAGCAAACAAAACCTATTCAAAGTTTAGTAGCAAAACAATAATTCCGCTTGTAAAAATGCGTAAAACAAATCCGCAAGGCAAAAGCATTAGTTGAATTTTACTGCAAAGAGTTAATCAAAGCATACCCCGAAGCGCTTAATAAGTGAATCTTTAAGCGGAATAAAGGCAAACGAATGCCGTTTAAAAGTATGAAAGCGCAAAGGACATATGCCTAAAGCGGAAAAAGCAAACAAAACCTATTCAAAGCTTAGCGGCAAAACAATAGTTCCGCATGTAAAAATGTGTAAAACGAATCCGCAAGGTAAAAGCGTCAGTTGAGCTTTACTGCGAAGAGTTAATCAAAGCATACCCCGAAGCGCTTAATAATGCGAAGCTTTAAGCGGAATAAAGGCAAACGAATTCCGGCTAAAAAATATGAAAATGCAAAGAGCATATGCCTAAAGCGGAAACAGAAAACAAAACCTATGCGAAGCTTAGCGGCAAAACAATAATTCCGCATGTAAAAATGCGGAAAACAAATCCGCAAGGCAAAAGCATTAGTTGGGTTTTACTGCAAAGAGTTAATCAAAGCATATCCCGGAGCGCTTAATAATGCGAAGCTTTAAGCGGAATAAAGGCAAACGAATGCCGTTTAAAAGTATGAAAGCGCAAAGAACATATGCCTAAAGCGGAAAAAGCAAACAAAACCTATTCAAAGTTTAGTAGCAAAACAATAATTCCGCATAAAAAAATGCGCAAAGCAAATCCGCAAGGCAAAAGCATTAGTTGAGTTTTACTGCGAAGAATTAATCAAAGCACGCCCCGAAGCGCTTAATAATGTGAAGCTTTAAGCAGAATAAAGGCAAACAAACGCCGCCTAAAAAATATGAAAATGCGCTGTGGCAGCTGCAACAAGGCTAAAAGAGAATCTGGCTCAAACTTTTTAGGCAAAGCAATGTTTTTTGGGGACTTCAGGAGGCGAAACCCCATAAATGCAACCGCGACCAGCGGCATGTACGGCGGTCAATGCGGCTAAAGCTTTAGGCAAAGCAATGTTTTGGGGGACTTCAGGGGCGAAGTCCCGTGAATTCAACCGCGACCAGCGGCGTGTACGGCGATCAATGCGGTTCAAACTTTAGTCAAGGCAATGATTTTTGTGGTTCATGGGACGAAACCCCGTGAGTAAAGCCGCGACCAGCGGCGTGTACGGCGATCAATGCGGTTCAAACTTTAGTCAAGGCAATGATTTTTGTGGTTCATGGGACGAAACCCCGTGAGTAAAGCCGCGACCAGCGGCGTGTACGGCGATCAATGCGGCTAAAGCTTTAGGCAAAGCAATGTTTTGTGGTTCATGGGACGAAACCCCGTGAGTGCAACCGCGACCAGCGGCATGTACGGCTGCTGCGGGGCATTGAAAGCTGCACATTCTTATTATTTTCGCTCGCTGTAAACGAGCAAGCGAAAACTCTTCTTAGCAAAGCATCGCGGACGCTTTGCCGGCGCTTTAGTATTTGGCTTTCTACAAGGCTTGCGCGCTTTTTTAAACCCTGCTTTAAAAGCCTTATGCTGCGCGAACTGCGCCATATAAAAATACCAAGCCATAGCAAATACTATTATGATTTACTTGACTGTTTTGACAAAGAAAGATTAATTACGGAGGAAAAAACACTATGAAAGCGCTTATTAATTTGGACTACACTTACGATTTTGTGGCAGATGGCGGGGCGCTTACCTGCGGCGCGCCTGCTCAAAAAATAGAAAGCCGCATAACTCAAATAACGAAAAAGTTCCACGAAAACGGAGATTTTGTCGTGTTCGCCATAGATTCGCACGACCCCAAGGACAGCTATCACCCGGAAAGCAAGCTTTTCCCGCCGCACAATGTAGCGGGAAGCAAAGGGCAGGAGCTGTACGGCAGCCTAAAAGAACTGTATGACGGCATTAGGGGCGAAGAAAATATATGGTACACAAGGAAAACCCGCTACTCCGCCTTTTGCGGCACGGAGCTTTACCTTAAGCTGCGCGAACGCAAAATAGACGAAGTGCATATAGTCGGCGTCTGCACGGATATTTGCGTTTTGCACACCGCCATAGATGCATATAATTTAGGCTTTTCAATAAAGGTGCATGAAGACGCCGTTGCAAGCTTTAACGAAAAAGGGCATAAGGAAGCGCTTTCCCACTTTAAAAACAGCTTAGGCGCAGAAATATTAAAGGGTTTCTGATGATGTATAGCTCAGGCAGCCTGTTTTAATGTTTGACAATATATTATTATAGCTTTTTAGTCAACATATGGCTTTCTGCTTATTTTAAACCGCCGTATAATGCGCGGCAATATGCATAAGCGCTTAAATACAGCGCTTCTTAGCGTATGCAAAGCAATGTTTTGTTAGTTTAGGAGCGAAAGTATAATCTTTAAATCAGGGACAAAAGCATAATCTTTAAAAGCTTCCTTTACTAAGGCATTGAATAGCTATGCATTCCCTGCATTTTTAGCTTGAAAAGCAAATTCCCAAGCGAAAAGACGCGCGGCAAAGCATACTTAGTATTGCCGGCAGAATAAGCGCTTAAATGCAGCGCTTCTTAATGTATGCAAGGCAGTGTTTTGTTAGTTTAGGAGCGAAAGTATTATAGTTAAATCAGGGACAAAAGCATAATCTTTAAAAGCTTCCGCCGCTAAGGCATTGAAAAGCTATGCATCCCCTGCATTGTTAGCTTTAAAAGATAAGCGCCCAAGCGAAAAGACGCGCAGCAAAGCATGCTTAGTATTGCCGGCAGCTTAAGCGCTTAAATGCAGCGCTTCTTAATGTATGCAAAGCAATGTTTTGTTAGTTTAGGACCAAAAGTATTATCTTTAAATCAGGGAGCAAAAGCATAATTTTTAAAAGCTTCCTTTACTAAGGCATTGAAAATCTATGCATCCCCTGCATTTTTAGCTTGAAAAAGAAAACGCCCAAGCGAAAAGACGCACGTCAAAGCATACTCAGGCATATTGCCGGCAGAATAATCACTTAAATGCAGCGCTTCTTAATGTATGCAAAGCAATATTTTGTTAGTTTAGGAGCGAAAGTATTATCGTTAAATCAGGGACAAAAGCATAATTTTTAAAAAGCTTCTCCTGCTAAGGCATTGCAAAGCTATGCATTCCCTGCATTGTTAGCTTAAAAAAGCAAGCGCCTAAGCGAAAAGACGCACGTCAAAGCATGCTTAGTATTGCCGGCAGAATAATCGCTTAAATACAGCGCCTTTGGGCTATTTCATGCGGCATGGACGGCTAAAAAATCGCCCGCACTATGACAGCTACTCTATAACTTTATTAAGGTGCCCGTCAGCTTTTTTGAGCGCTTCCATGGCTTCATCGGGGCTTAAGTTTAGCAGAATACTTACTATTGCCGCCTTGCAGCTGCCGTGGCAAGCTTTAATTGCCGCAAGGGCTTTAGCGTCATCCGCTCCCGTTACGGTTTTTACTATGCTTATCGAGCGCGCCGTAAGCTTTTCGTTGTTGGCCATAAGGTCCACCATTAAATTTTTGTACACCTTGCCAAGCTTTATCATAAGCGCTGTGGACAGCATGTTCAATACCATTTTTTGCGCAGTGCCGCTTTTCATGCGCGTGGAGCCCGTTAGGGCTTCAGGCCCGGGAAGCGGCGCTATTGTAATATCCGCTATTTCGCTTATTTTTGAATCCTTGCTGCAGCAAAGCCCTATTGTAAAAGCGCCTATGCTTTTAGCGTATTCAAGCGCGCCTAACACATAAGGCGTCCTGCCGCTTGCAGCTAAGCCTACCACGGCGTCTTTTAAGCTTAAATTTATTTTTTTAAGGTCTTTTTGGCCTTCCTCAGGGTCGTCCTCCGCCCCTTCAACGGCTGTGGTGAGCGCCTTTTCGCCGCCCGCTATTAGGCCTACTACAAGGCCCGGGCTGACGCCAAAAGTAGGCGGGCATTCGGAAGCGTCCAGCACCCCAAGCCTTCCAGATGTGCCGCAGCCTATGTATATAAGCCTGCCTCCCGATAAAACCCTTTTATATATTTCATCTACCGCTAAAGCTATATGCGGTATTTCTTTTTCCACGGCGGGAGCCGCTTTTTTATCTTCGTTGTTTATAAGCCTAATAATTTCTTCCGTAGGCACTCTGTCTATGTTTTCCGTGCTTATGTTGCGGCGCTCGGTGTCTAGCCTGCTAAAATCCATGCTGTGCTCCTTTTCTTTTTTGATTACTTTATGCGAAGCTCTGCGGCTTGTCAAGAGCGCTGCGCCTTAAAACGCTTGTAAAAAGTACGATTTAGCGTTATATTTAATATGCCGTTTTTTGCGGCGCGAAAGGATTTTTATGCGTAGAGACGATTTAAGAAATATTGCTATTATTGCCCACGTGGACCACGGCAAGACCACTCTTGTAGACCAGATGCTAAAGCAGGGCGGCGTGTTCCGCCAAAACCAGCAGGTGCAGGACAGGGTGATGGATTCCGGCGACATAGAGCGCGAAAGAGGCATAACCATACTTGCCAAGAACACCCTTGTGCATTACGGAAACACAAAAATAAACATAGTGGACACCCCGGGGCACGCCGATTTTTCGGGCGAAGTGGAGCGCGTGCTTAAAATGGTTGACGGCGTTCTGCTGCTTATAGACAGCTTTGAAGGCCCCATGCCGCAGACGCGCTTTGTGCTTAAAAAAGCCTTGGATTTAGGGCTTAAGGTTATACCCGTTATAAACAAGATAGACAGGCCCGATGCAAGAGCGAAAGAAGTTATAGACGAGCTTTTGGATTTATTTATAGATTTGGATGCGGACGCTTCGGCGCTTGACATACCCACCTGCTTTGTATCTGCAAGAAACGGCACCGCAACGTTTGATTTAAGCAAGCCGGGAAAAGACTTGCGCCCCCTTTTTGAAGCCATACTCAAATATATACCGGCGCCTGAAGGCGAAGCGGATGCGCCTCTGCAGCTGCTTATATCCACCATAGACTATAACGATTATGTAGGCAGGGTGGGCATAGGGCGCATTATGCGCGGCAAAATACAAAAGGACGAAAGCCTGGTAAGGGTAAACTACTTAAATAAAGAGCTTATAACGCCTTTTAAAGCCGTGGACCTTAACCGTTTTGACGGCTTAAAGCAGGTTAAAATAGACGAAGCCTTAGTGGGCGACATAGTGGCAATTTCAGGCCTTGCGGATATATCCATAGGGGATACCATATGCGTTGAAAATTCCCATGAAGCCCTGCCTTTTGTAGCCATAGGCGAACCCACAGTATCCATGACCTTTTCCGTAAACGACAGCCCCTTTGCAGGCCAGGAAGGCGAATACGTAACAAGCCGGCACCTGCGCGCAAGGCTTTACAGGGAAATGGAGAGCGATGTAAGCCTGCGCGTTGCGGACGGCGAAACGAGGGACAGCTTTATAGTGTCCGGCAGGGGCGAGCTGCACCTTTCCGTGCTCATAGAAAAAATGCGCCGCCAAGGCTACGAGTTTCAGGTGAGCAAGCCCAAGGTAATAACCAAGGAAATAGACGGGAAAATTTGCGAACCCGTGGAGCGGCTGCATGTTGACGCCCCGCAGGCGTACGCAGGAGCCGTCATAGAAAAGATAGGCCGCCGCCGCGGCACGCTTGAAAGCATGCACGGGCAGGACCGCGTGCGCATGGAGTTTTTAATACCTTCAAGGGGGCTGCTCGGCTACCGCAGCGAATTTTTAACGGATACCAGGGGCGAAGGCATTATGGCGAGCCGCTTTGAAAAGTACGAACCCATGCGGGGCGACATACCTAGCCGTTCTGTAGGCGCCTTGGTGGTTTATGAAACGGGAACAAGCACGCAGTACGGCCTTTTCAATGTGCAGGACAGGGGCACGCTCTTCGTTCCCCCGCAGACTCCCGTTTACTCAGGCATGGTATGCGGCCAAAGCAACCGCCCGGGGGATATAGTTGTAAACATATGCAAAAAGAAGCATATGTCCAATATGCGCAACGCCTCCGCTTCGGAAGACAGCCTAAGGCTTGTTGGCATGCACACGCTCACGCTTGAAGAATGCCTTGAATTTATAGACGATGACGAGCTTCTGGAAGTAAGCCCTAAAAGCCTTCGCATACGCAAGCGCATACTTAACCAAGAAACAAGGGCCAAGCAAAACGCCCGCAAAAAATAAGCGAAAATAAACATTTAGCGCTCCTTTAACAGATTAAGGGAGCGTTTTTAGCTGCGGAAGGAGCTTTCATATAAACTTATCCTTTGCCTAATCTAATAAATTTATAAAATAATTTATGCCTTTAATGCTCGCATTTTGTTTTTTTTATGTTAAAACAATTAACAATATGGTAGAATATAGCCATGGATTTATAAAAGGAGATTTCCATGAAAAACAAATCGCTCTGCTGCTTGCTTTTAGCCTGCTTTTAAGCCTGTGCTTTGCTGCCTTTGCGGAAACTGCGGGTTTATCTGACGAAGAAAGGATACTTAAGCTTAAAGAAATAGTGCAAAGCTACATAGACGAGCAAGGCTTCCATTTAAGCTATGACGAAGAAAATCAATGGTTTTCGGGCGGATCCAGCTTGGATTCTGTGCTTGAAAGCTGCGAAGTAACCGTATACATATTTGAAGATATGGTTGCGGTGGCAGCAGAACCCGACCTTGCAGTGCCTGAATAAAACATGGCAAACATGGCTCTTTTCCAGCCCATGATAAATAATAATCTTTTTTACAGCCATTTTAATTTTGATGTTGAATGGGGCGGTATAGAAAGCTTTACTTCGCTCATAGCGGAGAACTCTTTTCCTACAGCCGCTGAAATAGAAATGCTTATTTCTGATGCCGTGCTTACCCTTAACAAATACGGGGATTATTTAAACCAAGTGGCGTTTGGCGCCGACCCTTACGAAACTTACCAGGCATACCAAACGGCAAAATAGAATATTAATAAGCCTTAAAATACACGCCGCAAAGATAGGAATATGCAGCTTATTTCGGTTTAAAAAACTCTCTGCTTTAAATTATGCGTAATTAAAAAGACCGTTCAAATACAAGCTGCCTGTTTGTTTTTTTATTCGATTCGGCACTAAAAGTTTGATATATGCAAAACAGCAAACCGCCTTATGAAGTATATCATTCAACAGAGTTGCAGTTGACTTGACAATTCAAGAAATAAAAAAGGCGGTTTTTATGCGCTTAGTTTAGGAATGGCTTAAAAATATTCATAAAAATAAGATATTTAATAAAAGACAGCTGCTTGCAGCAGAGCGCGGATAAATTAGGAGATTTTAGGGGCTAAGCCTAATAATAGTAAAAAAGCTTCGGGCGCAGGGCTGAAAGCTGCGCATTGCTTGCATTTCGGCCTGATTGCACAAAGCTTTCAAGCGGAAAGGCGCAATAGGGCATATTGCCGACAGCCTAATGAATAAACTACAAAGTTATTGTAATATATAGTCTTTTTCGTGCTGCATTTTGTTCCGTTTTGTCGTTTTTAGCTTCTAAACAGCTTAACCGCAGCACACAGATGCGAACTCAAAAAGTCAATTATATCAATAAATTAAAGGGGATTTCGTTATCCCCCTTTATCGCTATCTTTCTTGCTTAGGATAAAAGTCTATGGCAACTCATAGCTGCAGTTTGCGCTGCAAAGCTTTTTAAATTATTTTGCTTGCCCGTTTAGCAAAAGCATGCATCTGAACCCCCGTATGCGGTAGTAGGACTCTGCGCCGTTGTAATAGATAAACACGCGGCCATGCCTAAGATTTGCAAACAGGGCGTCCCCCTGTCTGCGAAAGGCGTCATCGGTTGCGAGCCATACCTGGCCTTTTTCATCATAGCTGCCGCATTTTTGCAAAATTTTGTAAGTTTCTTCGTCCATAAGCAAGGCGCCGTATGATTTTGCTATGCCCCAGGCGCTTTTTTCGGGCGGATTGTTCTTTCTTTTAAGGCGCGCTTCTTCATCGTAGCAGACGCTTCTCCTGTTTTGGGGAGTTTCCTTGCAGCAGTCCCCAAATAAAAGCCCGCCGTTTTTACCGGCCAATACATCAGGTTCTCCGCCCGCTTCTTCCATACGGCTTAGTATGTCCCAATGCTCTTGTGTCAACAGCTTGCAAATGTCTTCCCATAAAATTCCCGGGTGGCGCTGCATGTTTTGTTCAAACCTTTTTTTAAGCGTTTCATTTAACTTCGCTGCTTCCATTTTGTATTGCAAAACTCCTTTTATGTATACCGGGCCGCTTTTTCCCCGATTTTTATAATGCTAAAATGCCTTTCGGCAAAGCGCACGCAGACGCTTTGCCTATAAATCGCTCTAAGGTTTAGCCTTTTTCTAAAAGCCTTAAAGTATAGGCAAATTATTAGGTTTCAGGGGACGAAGCCCCATTGCTGCAATAGCTTAAAGCTTCCAGCGATCTCAGGGCTAAAAGATGCGCATTTTTTTAGCTTGAAGGAGCAAAGCTCCTGAACGAAAAGACACGCGGCAATATGTGCTCGAACGCTTTGCCGGCAGCCTTAAGCTTTTGCTAAAAGCCTTAAACATCCCTCATGATAAACTCGTCGCGCTTTGGCCCGTTGGATAAAATGCGTATGGGCGTATTAATTTGTTTTTCAATAAATTCAACATAGCTGCGGCAGTTTTCGGGCAGCTCTTCAAAGCGCCTTATGCCGCGCACATCGGTTTTCCAGCCGGGAAGCGTCTTATATATGGGCTTCACCTTTTTAAGCAGGGGGGTTACCGGGAAATAGTCTATTTTTTTGCCGTCAAGCTCGTACTGCACGCATACGGGTATCTCGTCTAAATAGCTCATAACGTCAAGGTTGGTAAGCGCCACCTGCGTTGCTCCCTGCACCATGCAGCCGTAGCGGGTCGCAACAGCGTCAAACCAGCCCACATCGCGCGGGCGGCCCGTTTTTGCACCGTACTCGCCGGAATCGCCCCCGCGGCGGCGCAGCTCTTCCGCTTCATCGCCGAAAATCTGCGAAGGGAAAACGCCCGTGCCTACGCTGCTCGTATATGCCTTTGTTACGGCTATTATATCTTTTATTTGGTGCGGCGGTATTCCCGCCCCAACACTTGCATAGCCTGCCACAGGCGAAGAAGAAGTAGTGTATGGGAATATGCCGTGATCCGGGTCCCTAAGCGCCCCGAGCTGCCCTTCCAATAGTATTTGCCTGCCGTTTTTTAGGGCGTCGTTAAAGTAAAAAGTGGTGTCTATAACTCTGTCCTTTATTTTTTGCCCAAGGGCGTAGTATTTTTCTGTGTATTCATCGGCGTCAAAAGGCTCTGCATTGTAAAGGTTTTTCATTAGCACGTTTTTCTTTACGAAGTTATTTTTAAGGCGCTCGTTAAGCAAATCCTTATCGAACAGATGGCACACCATAATGCCTATTTTCAAAGCCTTGTCGCTGTAAAAAGGCGCTATGCCGGACTTGGTTGAGCCGAACTTTTTATCCTTAAGGCGGTTTTCTTCGAGAGTGTCGAGCATTACATGGCATTCCATAAGCAGCTGCGCCCTTGAAGATATGTACAGATTGGGGGACGGCACGCCGCTATTTTCAAGCAGCTCTATTTCCTTTGTAAGTTCCGTAAGGTCCAAAGCGACGCCGGGGCCTATTATATTGTCCACATTTTTATGAAAACTGCCGCTTGGCAAAAGATGCAGGGCGAACTTGCCGTACTCGTTTATTATAGTGTGTCCGGCATTGGCGCCCCCTTGAAAGCGCACCACTATATCGGCCTTTTCAGCCAGCATGTCTGTAATTTTTCCCTTGCCTTCATCGCCAAAATTGGCGCCAACTATTGCGCGTACCATTTGTTAGCCTCCTTATTTAAATGCGTCTTTAATGCGTTTTGCAGCTTCCGCAGCGTTTTCTCTATCGCCAAATGCGGTTAGCCTAAAATAGTTTTCGCCGCTTGGGCCAAAGCCCACGCCCGGCGTGCCGACTATTTGGCAGGTGTTTAGAAGATGGTCAAAAAAGCCCCAGGAATCGAAGCCGTCCGGCGTTTTTAGCCATATATACGGAGCGTGCTCCCCGCCGAAGTATTTCATATTGCATTCGTCCAATGCCTTTTTAATTATTACGGCATTTTCCATATAATAGTCTATGTTTTCTTTTACGGCCTTTTTGCCCTTTTCATCGTACACGGCCGCCGCCGCAACCTGCACGGGGTAGCTTACGCCGTTTGACTTGGAGCCTGCGCGCCTTGTCCACATTTTGTTAAGCGAATATTTTTTGCCGTCAAGGCGGTTTACGCCTAAAACGCCTTTAGGTATAACGGTGTAGGCGCAGCGAACTCCAGTAAAGCCCGCCGTTTTTGAAAATGAGCAGCATTCTATCGCTACATCCTTAGCGCCTTTAACTTCGTATATGGAAAGGGGTATGCTCTTATCCTTTATGAAAGCCTTGTACGCAGCGTCAAATATTATTATGGAGTTATTTTCCTTTGCCCAGTCCACATAACGCTTTAGCTGCTCTTTTGTAAGCACGGTGCCTGTCGGGTTATTAGGGCAGCATAGGTACAGTATGTCCGCATCGCTGCTTGGCACGGGCGGCGCAAAGCCGTTTTCTTCGGTTGTGGGAAGGTACTCTGCATTTGTCCAGCGCGTGCCGTCGTATGCGCCAAGGCGGCCTGCCATGGCGTTTGAATCTGCATATACCGGATACACGGGGTCGGTAAAGGCTATGCGCGCGTCTTTTGAAAAAAGCTCCTGTATGGCGGCGGTGTCGGTTTTAGCGCCGTCCGAAATAAATATTTCGTCCTCGTCCAAAGCTATGCCGCGGTCCAAATAATCGTTTTTTAATATTTTGTCAATTAAAAAAGGGTAGCCCCTATACGGGGGGTAGCCCCTGAAACCTTCCCTGGTGGACATATTAAGCGCGGCTTTAGCAAACTCTTCCGCTATATACTTAGGAAGCGGAAGCGTCACATCGCCTATGCCGAGGCGCAGAACGGGCCTGCCGCTGTATCGCTTTAGGAATGAATCAACTCTGTTGTCTATCTCCTGGAAGAGATAGCTGCCGGGCATAGCGGCAATATTTGGGTTAATATACATTTTTTTACTCCGAATAATTATTAATATATGTTTTCAAGCCATTCGCCGTCAAACACGTAGCTTGCAGGGCCTGCCAGGTATACGTTATTGTCGTCCGCGTTCCAGCAAAGCTCTAAATTCCCTCCCGGAAGCTTTACCTGCGCTGTTCTGTCGCTTAGGCCGCTTAAAACCGCCGCCACTATGGCTGCCGAAGCGCCCGTGCCGCAGGCTAAAGTTTCTCCCGTGCCGCGCTCCCATACGCGCATTTGGAGAATGTCTCTTCGTATCACGCGCACAAACTCAACATTGGTTCTGTGTGGAAACATGGGATGGTTTTCAAACATGGGGCCCAGAGTGTTAAGGTCCAGTATTTCAGGGTCTTTTACAAATATTATGCAGTGCGGGTTGCCCATGTTGACGCAGGTAATGCTCCATTCCTGGCCTAACATCTGCACTCTGTGCTGCAGCACCACTTCGCCCGGCAGGTCGACGGGTATTTTTTTAGGCTCAAGCTCGGGCGAGCCCATGTCCACGCGTATGCGCTCCACTTTGCCGTTTTGCACATTTAGATCCAGCCAGCGAAGGCCCGCCTTTGTTTCAAGGCTTATGTGGGTCTTGCTGGTCAACCCTCTTTCGTACGCGTATTTTCCTATGCAGCGCGCGGCGTTTCCGCACATTTCGGCTTCTGAGCCGTCCGCATTAAATATGCGCATGCCAAAGTCCGCCACGCTGCTCGGCTCTATAAGAACGAGGCCGTCGGAAGACACGCCGAAATGCTGCCTGCTCATAACCAGGGCAAGCCGCTCCGGGTTTGACACTATCTCTTCAAAACAGTTAATAAATATATAGTCGTTTCCTATGCCGTGCATTTTAGTAAATCGCATATGGTTCTCCTTGTGTTTTTGAATATGTAGGGGCGCGCCTTGCATTTAAGAGCGATAGCAATATGAATTAGCGCATGTTGCAAAGTTCGCTTGTAAGCTTTGCGTATTCAAGCTAAAAGGGAATGATCGGCTTTTAAGCGCCCCGCGACTCTAAGCTTTTTACGGTATTGAGCTTTGCCCTCTAAGCAACGCTTTTCTTGACTAAATACACTATGCAGCGTAATTAGAATTATTCCCTCTAAGCAACGCTTTTCTACAATATGTTAGGGTTTTACTCTCCCTTAAACATTGCCTTGCTTGCAGGTCTGGCTGTTGCCTTACATTTTTTCGGGCGTTTCTATGCCAAGCAGCGAGCAGCCCGTTTTAATTGTCTGCGCTGCCGCTCTGCTTAAGTTGAGCCGCGCTGCAGTCTTATTTTTATCATTGGTCAATATGCGCTCCTCATAGTAGAAGCGGTTGTATGCCTTTGCTATGTCTGTGACGCAGCGGGTTATAAGGTAGGGCTCGTTGCGCAAAAGCGCATCGCTTACTGCTTTTGGGAAAGCGTATATGTTTTTTACGACATCCTGCGCGCTTTTGCTTAAAAGGCAGCTGTAGTCCGGGTTTTCGAAGCTGTTTTCGCCCTTTTTAATTACACTCATGCAGCGCGCAAAGGTGTACTGCACGTAGGGGCCCGTTTCGCCGTCAAAATTAAGCGCCCTGTCCCACCAGAAATCTATATCCTTAATGCGGTTGTTTTGAAGCGTGGCATAAGTTACAGCGCCTATGCCAACCTGCTTTGCGACAAGGTCTTTGTTTTCTATATTTGGGCTTTTTTCAACAAGTATATCGTAAGCTTTTTCGCGGGCTTTGTTTAACAAATCGTCAAGGTATATTACCTTGCCTTTTCTAGTTGAAAGGGATTCGCCTTCGTAGCTTACCATGCCGAAAGCCACATGCTCCATTTCGCTGTCCACCCAGCCGTAGCCCATTTTCTTAAGAACTGCGAAAAGCTGTCTAAAGTGCAGGTTCTGCTGGTAGGCGACAACGTATAAGCACTTGCTGAAATTGTATGTTTTCTTGCGGTAAAGCGCTGCTGCCAAGTCGCGCGTTGCGTAAAGCGTGGCGCCGTCGGACTTTAGTATCAGGCAGGGCGGCATGTCAAGGTCGCTTAAATCCACAACAAAGGCGCCTTCGCTCTCCTGCAAAAGGCCCTTTTCGCGCAACTCTTCTATTACGGGCTCCATCTTGTCGTTGTAAAAGCTTTCCCCCGCATAGCTGTCAAACTTAACGCCCAGAAGGTCGTACACCTTTTCAGCGTCTTTTAAGGTAAGCTCTTTAAAATGGTTGAATATGCTTAAGGCTTCTTCGTCGCCGTCCTCAATTTTTTTAAACCACTGGCGGCCCAAGTCGAGCAGCTCTTTGTTGTTTTCCGCTTCCTTGTGGAAGCGCACATAAAGATCGCTCAAGGCCTGCACGCCGCCTTTTTCCACTTCTTCTTCGCTGCCCCAAAGCTTGTAGGCGGCTATCATATTGCCAAACTGCGTGCCCCAGTCGCCCAAGTGGTTAATGGATACAACGTTCCACCCCTTAAACTTGTATATGCGCGCCAAGGCTGCGCCTATAAGCGTTGTGGAAAGATGCCCTATGTGGAAGCGCTTTGCAATGTTTATCGAAGAAAAATCTATGCAGCAGGTTTTGCCGCGTCCCGAATCAGACGAGCCGTAGCTGTCGCCCAAAGATAAAACTTCTTCTATTATTGAAGAAGCGAAGGCTTCTTTGTTTACAAATAAATTAAGGTATGCGCCTTTAACCTGAACGCTTTCAAACTTATCAGAGGAAAAGTTTTCTTTTATGGTTTCGGCTATCTTAGGCGGAGCCATGCGCAGCTCTTTTGCAAGTCTAAAGCAGGGAAAAGCAAAGTCCCCGAGAGAAGAATCCGGCGGCTGTTCAAGCATCTGCAGTATATTTTCCGGTGCTTTTTTATTAAAACCTTTTTCAAATGCAGAAGCAATGCTTTCCGCTGCGATTTTGTGCCAATGCAATGCAATGCCCCCTTTCAAACACCCACCATAATATCATAAGGCTTAACGTTGTTCAAGATTTTGGGGGAAGGCTTAGCGCAACATGTAAATGGGAACATTCTTGCAAGCCGTATTCTTGTGAACCATACATAATTGAAGCGCTTTAATATTTGAGAACTAAAAAACGCCGCTTAAATTATTTTATTATAAAACATTATAAATGAACATAGCATGCCCCTATGGCGGCGCCTGCGAAGCCCAATGCAAGCAGTATTATGCTTATTGTTTTTGTGCGCTTTATGGTTTGCGGTGCTTTTAAGGCGTATAAGAAGCAGTAGGGAAGGCAGTCTGCAAAATATCTTGCTCCGTACTGGTAGCCGCCGCCAGTTCTGTGCAGAAGAAATAAAAAGATATGAACTGAACAAAATAGAACAATAAGGATTTTAGCGGCGTTTATTTTTTGAGCTTTAATGTCATACATAAGCCATATGAGCATGCACAGTATAAGCGGATTGGCTAAAAACAGCGAAAAGCCGAAAATTTTTAGCGCAATATGGCCGTTAGTTGTTTTTAATGGCAGTCCGAACACAAATCTTTGTATGTTTTGAGCTAAATGCCTAACTGAAAACTGCGTGCCGCCCTGCGTTGAAAATTCAGGAAGGTAGCTGTGGCCGAACTCAAATATATCCCCAAAGCGCATATAGTTGTACAAGGCGTATGCTCCCGCCACCAAAAGCCCTAAGCAAATGCCCGGCAAAAGCTTTTTTATAGATATTTTTATATTTTTTTGCTTAATAATATATATTAACATTATAAGCGGACCGTAAAGCGCATTAAACGGCCTGCAGCCCACGCTTAACGCATATAGGAAAAGGGAAGCTGCAGGGCTGTCTCCGTCCATCCTTTCTATGGACCATACGGTAAATAAAAATGCCAAAACCTGCGCCTGGTACCACACGCCGCCGTTTTGCAGAAGGGGCAGAAGCGAAGAAGCGAAGCAAAATAAAAACGCCCACAGCGCCGCCTTTATAGGCGAGGTTTTTTTCATAAGCATTTTATGCAGCAGCAGGCAAGCAAAAATAGCGTAAAGCTGTATAAGCAAAGTATCCGGCACATTGCTTCCAAATACAAAGCTTAAAAAATATATGGGTACAGCAGGCACAGGCGGAAAACTTACATAGTATTTCCCGTTATATACTGCAAGCTCAAGGTGCGGCACGTCTTCATCAAGCGCTATTTTGCCCTTTCTCCACTGCATGGCCTGCAGCCTATAGCTATTGTATGGGGAAGGCGCAAAAGGACTGCTCCCCTGCAAAACGTGTATCAAAAGCAGGGTGCAGCAAATTAAAAGCGCTAAAAAAATTCTGGACACCCATATGCAATTACGGGTGTCCGCAGCGTTAAATACAGTTTGGCTTGTATTGTTTTTTGGATCAGTATTCTTCATCTTCAAGCATTTGCAGGAACAAATCGAACACCGCTTGGCTTGTTTCGTCGTTTTCGCAGCTTATGTACATATCTTCGCCGTTTTCGTCCTGTTCTATTTTAAGAACGACCACTTCGGCATAATCGTCATTGTCTTCATCTGAAGCGCTCGTAAGCAAAATATATTCTTCGTCTTCGTAAGGTACGGTGGCGATGTAATGAAACTGCTCTGTTTTACCGCCCTCATCGGTAAGCTCTATTATGTCGCTATCATCGTCAAAAAAATCGAAATATGCTTCGCTGCTGTTAAAATCTTCAGTCATATTGTCCTCCCAATGCGCCTTGCGTTTTTATATAAACAACGCCCAAAGCGTATGTTTATAGTGTCGACAAAAGTCCTTGGACGCTTTGCTGCATGCCTTTTCACTTGGCCCAAAAATCCTTTAAGCTAAAGGCATGCATTGCCGTGCAGTATATAGCAATCATTGCGCGCGGTTGCGCTTGCACTAATTAGGCTGTGCTCTAAACGATAGTTTGATAGCAGCCTTAACGGCGCTTAAAGCTTACTGCTGTCTAAATAATTTTGCAGTATAAGCGCTGCCGCAACGCTGTCTATGCTTTTTTTGCGGTCGCTGCGGCGCACATTGCCTTCTATCATAGCTTTTTCGGCGCTTCTTGTGCTTAGCCTTTCATCGAAAAACGCAGTGCGCATGCCGCTTTGCTGCATTTTTTCCGCAAAGGCCTTTACTTTTTCGCTCTGAAAACCGCAGCTTCCATCCATGTTTAAAGGCATGCCGATTACAAAATACTCCGCATCCAGCTCTTTTTGCAAATCAGCAAAATATTGTATGTCTTTGCCATCGTCGCCGCTTCTTAAATACACCCCGTGCGGGGAAGCTATCAAGCGCAGCGGGTCGCACACAGCTATGCCTATGCGCTTGTCCCCTAAATCAAGGCCTATAATGCGCTTCATTTATAAAATCAAGCCGAAAAATTGTTGTTAACGTAGTAGCGCACAAGCTCTTCCAAAATTTCATCGCGCTCCAGGCGGCATATAAGGTTGCGCGCACCGTTGTGGCTTGTAATATATGTCGGATCGCCCGTTAAAATAAAGCCGACTATTTGAGAAATCGGGTCGTAGCCCTTGTCCTGCAAGGCTCTGAACACATGGTACAGTATGCCGTGCGCCGTTTCGGTTCCTTCGGCGATGGGCTTCATTTTGGTTGTGTTGTTCATTTCAGACACTGGCTTTTCCCTCCTTTTCCTTTTTCGTATATTATACAGTATTCAAACGGCACTTGGCAAGACCAAACAGCGCTTTTTGATATTCCCTTTGTACATAATATAAAATGTGTAGTGCTGTTTTTTAAAGGCGAAGCATTTGCCGGTACGATTTTACGCGCCGTTGCCAACATAAAACCGCTTTGCTATAATACTTTTACAGTGTTGAAAGCCTGCCGTAGTTAGGCGGGCTGTCGTACGATTTTGGGAGGTATTATGCCGGCGCTTAAAAAATATAGCAGAAAGCTTGAGTACAGCTATGCGCCCGGGGTTTTTGCCACAATAGAAGCAATAAAAAATAGGCCTGAAGCCGTAAGCCGGGTGCTTGTATCTTTAAAGCTTGAAGAAGATATACTTAAAAAGCTAATGTCCCTTTGCAGCGCAAGCGGCGTGCGGATAGAAGAGGCCGACAAGGCCTTAAGCCGCATATCCCAAAGGGAAAGCTTTCTTTCGGCCGCCGTTTTTGAAAAGCGGCAAACAATAGAAAATACTGCAAAAAAGCATATAGTGCTTCATAATCCGCAGGACATGGGCAACATAGGCACCATTATGCGATCGGCGCTTGGATTCGGGTTTTGCAATATTGCCATAATAAAGCCTTCAGCCGATCCTTTCGACCCTAAGGTTGTGCGCGCCGCTATGGGAGCGCACTTTTCGCTTAATATAAAAGAATATGAAAATTTTGAAGAATATAAAAAAGCTAACATAAACCGGGTTTTTTACCCGTTTATGCTGGACGGTTCAATGCCACTTGACGAAGCAGAAATTAGCCCGCAGGAAAATTTCGCGCTCGTATTCGGCAACGAAGGCAGCGGCTTGCCCGATGAATTTGCAAATATCGGCAGAGCCGTAAGGATACCGCACAGCGATAAAATAGATTCATTAAACTTAGCGGTAGCTGCTGCGATAGGCATGTATAAATTTAAATAGCTTTGCGGCTTTACGATGTTTGATTTTTTTTAGGGATTATGCTGCCGCTATTTAAAGCGGCCAAGCATACAGACGAAGCCGTGCATAGGGATTAAAGCCCTATGATTCTAACCGTGCAAAGCTTAAAGGCTAAATCTGCAGGACATTTTAAAAGCTTAGCGTTCTTCTAATTTTAGCTTTAAGCAAACAAAGCCCCAAGCGAAAAAAACGCAGGACAAAGAGCCATAAAACATATTGTAGACAGCCTGCGCCGCTATTTAAGCGGCCAAGCATGCAGACGAAGCAATATATTTAAAGGGATAGAACCTCGTTAATGTAACCGTGCAAATCTTAAAGGCTAAATTCGCAGGACATTTTAAAAGCTTCGCGTTCTTCTAATTTTAGCTTTAAGCAAACAAAGCTCCAATCAAAAAAACGCAGGGCAAAGAGCCATAAAACATATTGTAGACAGCCTGCGCCGCTATTTAAGCGGCCAAGCATGCAGACGAAGCCGTGCATAGAGATTTTAGGGGATAAAGCCCGATGAGTTTAGATGAGTTTAATTGTTAAAAGCTTTAGGGCTAAATTCGCAGGACATTTTAAAACTTCGCATTATTTTAATTTTAGCTTTAAGCAAACAAAGATCCAAGCAAAAAACCGCAAGGCAAAGAGCCATAAAACATATTGTAGACAGACTGCGCCGCTATCTAAGCGGCCTTTTGCTTGGGATCCCTGCTCGTCTCGGGTATTTTGGGGGCGTGCTTTTTATTTTTTCTACCACCTGCACTAAGTGCGTGCTGTTTTCAATAGGAAGCTTTATGGTTTGCTTAAACTCTCCTCCTAATATATGCACAGCGTTTTCCGCTTCTTGGATTTCCCATTCAAGCTGCGGCCCTTTCCAGCAAAGAGAAGAGCCGCCCAATTTTACAAAGGGCAGCATGTATTCAAGCAGCACGTTCATAGGCGCTACGGCGCGGCTTAGGCTAAGGTCAAATATTTCCCTAAATTCGCCCTGCGCCGCGTCTTCCACGCGGGCGTGCACTACCTGGATGTTTTTTATATCGAGCTCCGTTTTTACCAGGTTCAAAAAATCGCAGCGTTTCTTAAGCGCGTCAAGCAGAACGAAATTTATGTCGCCCCTTGCTATTGCAAGCGGCATTCCAGGAAAGCCCGCGCCTGTGCCTACATCTATAATATCAAAGCCGCTTTTAAATAGGTTTTTATTAAGTAAAATCAAAAGGCTGTCGGCGTAATGCTTTATAGGCATATCTTCTTGCGGTATGCTGGTAAGGTCCGTAAACTCATTTACTTTATTGAGCAAAGCATTGAAATGCTCTATTTTTTCATAGATGCCGTCTTCTAAAACAAGCCCTGCTTCTGTTAGTATTGGTTTAAGCGCTTCTTTCATACTGCGGCTTTCTCCTTTAAACACAGCAGCCGGAACACGGCGTTTTCAAGCGAGCCGACTTCCGGCGTTTTCCCCGATTTTACTTCGTATTCCGCAAAAATCAGCATTTCGTAGGCTTTTTTTAAAGTTTCAACGCTGTAGTTTTCAGCCGCTTTTAAAAGCTTGCCCACCACAAATGCGGGTACGCCTAATGTTTTTGCCGTATTGGCGTTTGGCGCGTTCGATTCCTTTAATATTTTAGCAAACAGCATCTGCCTGTACTGCCTTTGCAAAAGGGAAAGCAAAAGCAGCCGCGGTTCGCCGTCTTCAATTAAGCTGTTCATAAGCCTTACCGCCTTGGCGCTGTCGCCTGAAGCCACTTGTTCGGATAGGTCAAACACCCTGTATTCGCGCGTTTTGGTGCATATGGCGTCTATATCCTGAGCGGTCAGCACATTGCTTTTTGCATCCACCATTGCGGCTTTTGCTATTTCGTTTGATAGCACGGTCATATCCCTGCCGCATATGAACATAAGGTACTGCGCCGTATTGCCGTCTATTTTTTTGCCGTATTTTTTAAGCTCCCGCGCTATCCATTTTGTAAGCGCGGCTTCGCTTAATGTATCAAACAGCACCTGCCCGCCGTCTTTTTTTATTTTCTTTACTATTTTTTTATTCCCTGTGGATTTTCCCTTGCAGTAAAACACAATTACGGACGAAGCCGGCAGATTGTCCAAATATTTGGACAGCGCGTCCTGCTGCTTAGGGGTCTTGCTTTTGCCGGCGCCTTCCTTAACAAAGCGGCTTTCCTTAACTACTATAAGGCGCTTTTCCGCCATAAATGGAAGGGTTTCGCTAAGCTGTATAATCTGCTTATCGTCAGGGTCGCTTAAAACGGTGAAATTCATTTCTCCAAAGGGCGGATGAGTCAATTTTTCCTTGAGCGCATCAAGCGCGCTTTGCTTTAAATATTCCTCGTCGCCTTCAAATAAAAAGCAGTTATGCGTTAAATCTTTTTTTAAAGAAACAAAAAAACTGTTGGAATTCAATTAAATCTCCTTATGCGCGCCTTGCCGTCCCTGCAGATTATTTTTATGGCGCCGTTTGAAAAGCTCGCTATAATTTTAGTATTTTTCAATTTGCTTTGCAAGTGCCTAAGCGCCGCTTCGCTGCCTGCATCGCTTGAAACAAGCGCATAGTCCGGCTGCGCAATGCGCAAAAATTCTTCGCTTGAAGCGTTTTTTGACCCGTGGTGGGAAGCTTTAAGCACATGAACCGGGCTTGCCGCGTATTTATCATAGCGCGCGCCCAAATCCCCGCAGCTTAGGAAATCCACATTATCGAGCGATATTTTAAGCGCCATGGAGCGTTCGTTGAGCGGCAAAAGCTCATGCATGCGGTTTTTATGAGGCCACAGCACGCTAAATTTAACCCTTCCAAAATCCAGGCTGTCGCCGGCGCTTAAGTAAGAGATTGGTATACCCTTTTCCTTTGCCAATGCCAAGGCATGCGGCGTTTGCTTAAGGTCCGGCGCATATTCTGCCCCATGGCTTAGATAGATTTTATCTATATTAACGCCCTTTTCAATAAGCTGTTCAAGCCCGCCCGCATGGTCTGCGTGCAGGTGGCTTATAAAAACGGCGTTTACATTTTTGCCTCTGCTTAAAATATATTCAGCAAGGTCTGAAGCGTTTGCGCCAGTATCTATTATATAACAGTTTCTTTTGTCTTCTATGCAGGCGCTGTCGCCTTTCCCTACGCTGAACATGGTGTATGTTACGCCGCTTTCGTAATTAAATGCGAACATAGCCGCGCAAAAAAGCGCAAGGGAGCTTAATGCCGCTGCCTTTTGCTTAAAATTAAGCATTACATAGCGGGAAAGCATTATGAGGAATGTATAATAAAACAAGGTGAAATACCAGGGAAAGGCGGGCAGCCTAACTGAAGACAGCGGCATATGAGCTGCAAAATCGGTCAAAGCTTCAAAAAGACTTGTTAAAAAGCCTGCCGGCAAAGCTAAGGCATTTGCTAAGGGCATAAATGACAATGAAAAAATAAAAAGATAGGCGGGTATTAGCACGCCTGCCGCTAAAGCCGTAATAGGGCCAAACAATAGCGAAACAAAAGGCACTGAGTGGAAAGCGTTAGCTATCGGGGGAAGCGTAAAAAGCGCCGCTCCAAAGCTTATGCCGTATGCAAGCCATATCTTGTGCCTTCTTCTATATGGACGGCGGCTTAAAAAATACCGCGCGGAGTTGCCGAAAAGAATTATTCCCAATACGGCTAAAAAGCTTAACTGAAAGCCAAGGCTAAACAGCTCAAGCGGCTTAAATATAAGTATTATTAAAAAAGCTGAAGAAAGGCTTGTTAGCGCGTCCCGCCTTCGTTTTTTTATTTTGCCAAGCATAAGAGCTGCCACCATGAGCGAAGCGCGCACGACAGACGATGAGAAATTAAGAAAAACGCAGTAGAAAGCTAAAAACAAAAGTATAATAATATTTGAAATGCTGTGCCTTATTTTAAGCTTTGAAAATACCCGGCTTAAGATATATACCAAAAGCGATATATGCAGACCGCTTATTGCGAGCAGGTGGGCAATGCCGGCCAATCTAAAGCTTTCCGCCGTTTCAGGGTCTATGCCGTCTTTTAAGCCCAATAAAAGCGCCTTTGGCATAGCGGAATTTTCTCCGAACACAGAGTCTATATGCTTAGCGGCGCTTAGCTTTAAACGCACAAAGGGGTTTAGGTGGTCTTTGATTTCATGCGGAACAAAGCGCATATCCTTAGCCCCGGAAAGCCCTATGGGTATGCCCTTTTGCAAAAGATAGAGCCTAAAATCAAAACCGTACGGGTTTTGAGCGGGTGAGGGGTGATATAATTTCGATGAAAACTCTATTCTTTGGCCGTCAAACGGCAAAGCAGCGCTGTCTTTGCTTAAATAATATGTTAAATAAGCCTTGGGAGCATAATAACGGTCTTCGCTGCCGTCAAAAAGCTTTACATTTTTAAGCGCGATACGAGCGCGCCTTCCGTCAGCGCTTAAGCTTCCCGCGCCTTCAACTTCAGCAGAAACCATATATTTTCCTTCCGGAGGAAGCTTTTGGTTGTTTACATAAGCGCAGCGCCAAAGCCCTAAAAAGAAGCTTAAAATGCACAGCGCAATAACTGCGCTTTGCTTTATATAAAAAAGCACCGCCAAAAAGGACAGCGCAGCGCCTGCAGCAATTAAAACAATATTAGGGTTTTTCCAAATAAAGCCCGTAAAAACGCCTATTGCGAAGGCGCAGGCTATGCAGAAGATTTTCCGCTGGCTAAGGAAGCTCCGCTCTTTCATTGCTTGCAATTTCAAAGCGTTTATTTTCCTCTGCCAAGCTTGTATTTTTGTATATTTTAGCGGCTTCCATGCGCAGGGCGTCTAAATCCGTGCCGGGTATAAAATGCGTAAGTATTAGCTTTGCGCCCTTGGTTTTTTTGGCAAGCTCCGCCGCCATGCGGGCGCTCATATGCGGGGCGTTTTCCTTTCTGTAAGCGTCCAAGAAAGCAGCGTCGCACAAAAGCACATCCGCATCTTCGCAAAACGGGAAAAGATTGCTGGAATCCTGTGCATCTCCCGTATACACAAGCGTTGCGCCTTCTGCTTTAAGCTTAACGGCAAAGGAAGTAACGGGATGGCGGGTTTTGACGGCGCTAAAAGCCATATCGCCTATTTTATCGGCAGTTTCGATATTTATAAGCTTAAAGGGCAGGCTGCTTAAAAGGGCTTTGATGCTTTCAGGAGCTTCAGGCGCTATTAATGGCAGCGTTTTATTGGCGCTTTGCAAAAGATAGCCTAAAACGAAAATATCGCTCATGTGGTCGTAGTGCCAATGGCTTATAACAAGGGCGCTTAAGTCCAAAGGCGATGCAAAGCGCATAAGCCTGCTTACAACGCCGCTGCCGCAGTCGAGCAGCGCAAGGCTGTTTCCGCTTCCCGCAAGGTAGCCGGAAGTTGCGCCGCTTGCTGAAGGGTAGGGTCCAAAAACTCCAAGACAGGTTATAAACATATTATTTTATTATGAAAACGGAACTGCTGTTTTCTGCATCCGCAATGTTTAAGTCTATATCGCGCCCTATGCGCACGCCTTTTTCTTCCAAAACGCGCGACACCGTTTGAAGCGCAATATCCGGCGTGTTGTTTTGAAGGCTTAGATGCCCAAGCAGAACGCTGCGCGTGCCGTTTTCACATATGCTAAGCAATGCGTTAGCGCAGGCTTCGTTGCTCAAATGCCCTTTGCTTCCAAGTATTCTTCTTTTAAGGTATGCGGGGTAGCGCGGGTTGTTTTTAAGCATTTCGGGGTCGTGGTTGCTTTCAAAAAGCAGAAAGTCCGCTCCCGAAAGCTCTTTTGCAAGGCTTTTTGTGATGCGGCCCGTATCCGTCGCTATGGCGACAGAATGCATGCCGTAGTGCAGCCTGAAACCAACGGGGTCGTTTGCGTCATGCGATATGGAGAAAGGCGAAACGGCTATGTCATCTATGTAAAATTCTTCTCCTGCATCTATCACGCGGACCTGCCACGGCGGTATTTCGCCTATTTTTTTATGCATGCCGTCCCATGTGCCCTGGGTAGCGTAAACCGGCACATGGTGCCTGCGCGCCAAAACGCCTATGCCTTTTATGTGGTCTGTATGCTCGTGTGTGACAAGTATGGCGCTTAGGTCTTCAGCGCTTGATCCCATCTGCTGCAGTTTATCCTTAATTCTTTTGGCGGAAACGCCCGCGTCAACGAGTATGCGCGTTTTGCCCGCTCCTACAAAGCTGCAGTTGCCGGAAGAACCGCTTACAAAAGAACAAATCGATAAATCCATACTCCGCTCCTTAACAAAAATCCACCTAATTATACCCGCGCAGGTAAAAACAAGCAAGTACAGCATAAAAACGCCTTCAGGGCAATATTTGCAATGATATAAGCAATTATGGTTATTTAAATTGCATAAATTGTGGTGTATAATAAAATTGATTTTTAGATTGCCTTGGCTTATTAGGCAAAACTGCAAATCCCTATGGACTTTTAGGGAAAATAATGTAAAATGGTTATATAAGAGCTGCCGGCAAAGGCTTTTGCAATGGCAGATATAACAGTTTCATTTGATAAAAACATAAGGAGGTACACTATGAAATTACCGTTTGAAGTGGATTTAGCAGGCAAGGTGGCAGTAGTTACAGGCGGAAGCGGCGTTCTTGGTTCAAGCATGTGCCGCGCGCTTTCAGAGTGCGGGGCGCATGTCGCCATACTGAGCCGCAACAAGAGCAACGGCGAAGCCGTGGCAAAGCAGCTTAAAACCGAAGGCATAGCGCTGTCTGCCGATGTTTTGGACAAACAGGCGCTTGAAAACGCCAAAAAAGAAATACTGAACAAATGGGGCAGGGTGGACATACTTTTAAACGCCGCAGGCGGAAACAACCCTGTCGCCACGACCGATGACGAACAGTACGACAGAGCCTCTCAAGACGTTCAGGACTTTTTCAAGCTTTCTCCTGAAGGCGTGCGCTTTGTGTTCGACCTTAACTTTTTAGGCACTCTTTTGCCAACGCAGGTATTTGCAGACGAGCTTTTAAAGCAAAAAGGCAG
>JBMNUE010000002.1:0-52942 GCA_050946095.1 Christensenellales bacterium | reverse complement strand
GGGAATGAAGGAGCGGAGCCTTTGGTGGGGAGCAGTTCAACCGCCATTTCGCAGCAGGCGTTTTCGTCATACACGAGCAAAAGGTGGTATGTTTCGCCGTTTTCTTCCTGGTAGGGCATATAGACGCCCCTTAGCTTTAGGGATTTTCCTACATAGTTTTCCGCATTTACAAGCACATCGTACACAAGGCCGTATACAACGGTTTTGCTTAAGACGCTAAAATCGTAATCCAAAAACTCCGGTTCCTTAAAAACGGGAAAATCGCTGAAATGCTTAAGCGAAGGGTCTAATTTGCTCGGCGGGCCTTGGTACAAATTATCAAAAAGCGCATCGCTAAAAAAGACTGCATCTTGTTCCTTCTCATATGTGTTTTGCTCCGGCCCATAAGGGTTTTGTGTCTGTTCGGCTTGATAAAGGCTTTGTTCCTGCCGGTTAGGATTTTGCCCCTGCTGATATATGTTCTTATCTAAATTATATGCATTACTTTCAGGATTTTGCTCAAAATAAGTTTCGCTGCCTGCTTGGTTTTCCTGAAAAACGGGTGTCTCAAAAAGCGGCATATCTGTATTTTGCGGGCCGCTCTGCTTTGAACACGCGCTTAAAGCAAAAACGCAGGCAATAAGGATTAAAAAAGCGGTTTTTTTCATGTGTTTACTGTTCCTTTACGAATGCGCCTATAACGCTCATTATTATAAAGCCTAAAAGGTCTGAAGCCACTATGGTTGCGCCCACAGGGGTTCCAAAGAGTATTGAAAATATAACGCCCAAAAACGAACATATTACGCTTAAAACCGCAGAAGCTATAACGACTTTTTTAAAGCTTGCAAATACGCGCATAGCGCTCACTGCCGGGAACACCAAAAGGGCTGAAACAAGCAAAGACCCCACAAGCTTCATCGCAAGAGAAATTACCGAAGCTATTACAACAGCCATAAAAGTGTTGTAGATATCAGTATTTATGCCGCGGGATGCGGTGAATTCCTCATCAAATGTGGCGTTAAATATAATATTATAAAACAATATAAATACAATTACCACCAAGGCGGAAAGCGCAATGCTTACATATACTTCCCTTTGGCTTAAGGTAAGTATGGAAGTTGAGCCAAAAAGCGTCGTGCATACATCGCCCGACACATTTCCTCCCTTTGGCGGAAAACGGTTGAACAATATATAGCCTATGGAAAGAGCGCTTACTGAAAGCATAGCTATAAGGGCATCGCCCTGAAGCTTTTTGCGCTCCCTTTTCATAAGCACTATTGAAAACACCGCGGTTACGGGAAGCACGAGCGCTAAATTGTCGCTAAGCCCAAGCACAGTAGCCGTTGCCATAGCTCCAAAAGCCACATGGCTTAAGCCGTCCCCTATAAAAGAAAGCCTTTTTAACACCAGCACCACGCCTAAAAGCGATGCGCTTAAGCTTACCATAACGCCTACTATAAGAGCGTAGCGCACAAAGGGGAATGTGAAGTAATACTTAAGCGTTTCCGCTATGCCGCTTAGACTGCTTAAATCGCCCATTAAACATTCTCCTTTAAAAATTCTTTTTTATAATCGCCGACGCTTTCAAAAAACGCAGGTTTTTTGGATATATGCAGTATTTTGTTCGCATATTGCATAGCGGCTTTAACATCATGCGTAATCATCAATATCGACATGCCGTCTTTATTAAGGCTATCTATAAGCCTGTACATGCCGTCCATTATGGCAGGGTCAAGGCCTGCGGCGGGTTCGTCTAAAAGGAGCATTTCATCCGCCGAGCAAAGCGCCCGAGCCAGCAGCGTTCTTTGCTGCTGGCCGCCGGACAGGCTGCGGTAGCTTCTGTTTTTCATTTTATATATCCCTAAAAGGCGCATGTTTTGGTTTGCCTTTTCTTTTTGAGCTTTCTTTATAAAAAGCCCGTTTTTAAGGCCGCCGCTGTACACCACTTCCTGCACTGTTGCAGGAAAGTTCCTCTGGTTTGCGCTTTGCTGCGGGAGATAGCCAATGCCAAACTGCTTAAGGCCGCCGCTAAACGCAATATCCCCGCTTAGAGGAGGTATAAGCCCCAGTATGGTTTTCATAAGGGTCGTTTTGCCGGAGCCGTTTTCTCCAAGCACGCAAAGATAGTCTCCCTTATGTATTTCGGCGTTTATATTGCTCACGATGGCGTGCCCGCCATAGCCCACGGAGAGATTATGCAGTTTAAGCATTGCTGTATCCGCCTTTCTAATTTAAAGCCTTTTTGAGCGTTTCAAGGTTTTCTTCCATTATGGATAAATAGCTTGCGCTGCCGTCTATGTCTGCGCGGCTTATTGTCTGCATGGAATCAAGCGTAAGGATTTTAGTGTCATTGCTGTTTGCAGCGTTTATTACAGCCTTAGCTATATCTTTAGTTGAGCCGTCCAGCACTATTACGCAGGGAAGCTTGAGCTCGCTTAGCTTTTCCGCTAAAAATGCCACTGTTTCAAAGCTCGCTTCGCTTTCTGCGGAGCAGCCGGAAAAGGCGGCAAAATATTCAAGCTGGTAGTCGTCCACCATATAGCGGAACGGGAAGCGATCCGCAAAAAGCAGCGTGTTCAGCTTTGCGTTTTCCACGGTTTCATTATAAAGATTGTCAAGACTATCAAGCTGTGATATATAGCTGTCAAGGCTGTTTTTGTAGATTTCTTCGTTTTCGGGGTCAAGCCTAATTATATTTTCCGCTATTATTTCGCATATGGCCTTTGCGTTTTTAAGAGAAAGCCAAATATGCTCGTCTTCATGCTCATGGTCATGGTCATGTTCGTGGTCGTGTTCATGTTCGTGGTCATGGTCATGCTCATGCTCATGCTCATGGTCGTGGTCATGCTCATGGTCATGGTCGTGCGGCTCCATGCCTTCGACCATTTCCGCCATCTTAACAGAATCGCCCAGGCTGTCGACCAGGTTTACCGCGGCTGCGTTTGATTGTTTTAAGGTTTTTGCAGCTTCGTCCCCCCAGGCTTCGCTCGGGCCGCCGTTATATATAAACAGGTCCGCCGAATAAAGCTTTACAAAGTCCTGAGCGCTCGGCTGGAAGTTGTGAAGGTCCATGCCGGAATCCTGCAGAATTTCTACATCGAAGTCCTGCGCCTTTTCTCCCAATATATTCATAGTAAAATCATAATACGGGAAGCTTGAGCAGACTATGTGCTTTTTCGCATCGGCATGCGCAAAAGCAGCCCCAAGCAGCAAAAGCGCCGACAAAAATACAGTAATTATTTTTTTAAACATAATTCCTCCAAAATATTTATTTTTTATTTACATGTATGTATATTTATCTTTCAATTCAGCATTAGGTCTTTTAACGAAGCGGGGCTTAAACATGCCCTGCAAACGGGTTCATAAAATTTAGGCGTAAAAGCGCAGCCTTTTAAGGCAAGCGCATAAAACAAAATATACGCGGCAAAAAATACCGACAGCGCCTTAGCTATTAAAGAGCATACATGGCACCGTCCATGCGTTTGCGCGTGCGAAGCCATGTGCAGGGCGCAAAACCCGGCAAAAAGCAATACAAGGGCGCACAGCAAAAGCGCGCGTCTGCTTTTTTTATCCATCTATGCACTCCTTGCACAGGCCCCAAATTGTGGTGTTTTCTTTATCTATTTCAAAGCCGGCGCTTTTTACCGAAGCCTGTATATTTTGGCTTTTTTCTTCATCGAGGTGAATAAGGCGGTGGCATCTTTCGCACTGCAGGTGCAAATGATGCGCGCAGTTTAGCGGCCTGTCGTTTAACGAATATACAAAGCACTTGGATACGCGGTAGCGGTTTACTATGCCGCGCTTTGTATATTCATCAAGCAGCCTGTATACGGTGCTTTTTGACGCCTGAAAATTATTTTTTTTCATCAGTTCTATTATTTGCGCTGCGCTTAATGCGCTGCCGCCCGCGTTTTTAAGCGTCTGCATAAGCGCCGTTTTTTGCGCCGTGTTGTAAGCCACCGTTTCGCCTCCTTAAAATTAGGAATGATTCCTAAAAAGGGATTATAGCAGCTTTTATTTTTTTTGCAAGGGCAAAATTATATAAGCCGGCGTTTTTTGTAAAATAGCCTTAATAAACGCTTATTGCCGCAGCAATAAATTCCCCTAAAAATCTCTTCTGCGGCGATGGCGGCAAGCAATTAAGCTGAAATTTCCGTTGTTAAATTTTATTAAACCGTCTTCACGCTGACTTCGCCTGAAAAAAGGCGCAGAACGCCTTCGTCCGTTTTAACTATGAGAGCGCCCGTATCGTCCGCATCGAGTGCTACGCCGTACATTTCTTTCCCTTTATATGTAAAAGATATGGGTTTATTGAGCGTCATAAGAAGGCTGCGGTATGTGTCCATATGAGCAGGTATTTTTTCTATGTTTTTTAAAATGCCTTTGCATATTTCAGCGCAGAGTTCTTCCTTGCGCTGCTTATTTTGATCTATATTAAGGGAAGCCGCGTTTATGTGCTCGGGAAAGCTGTTTTTTCCTATGTTTATGCCTATTCCGGCAACGCTTTTGTTTAGCTGCGGAATGCCTTCGCAGAGTATGCCGCACACCTTTTTGCCGTCAGCAAACAAATCGTTCACCCATTTTATGGAGCATCCTATGCCGTACATGCGCTTTATGGCTTTAGCCGTTTCAACGGCGCAAAGGGTGGTAAGCTCCCCCGCTTTTTCTGGAGGAAAGTCTAATATTAGGCTAAAATACAGCCCCCCTGAAGGGGAATAAAACTTTCTGTTCATGCGTCCCCGTCCGTTTGTCTGCTTATCTGCAGCTATCAATGTGGCGTGCGCTGCGCCTTTTTTAACGATGTTAAGCGCAAAAGCGTTGGTGCTGTCTATTTCTTTAAACACATATGCAGGGTATTTATAATATCTTTGTAAAATTGCTGCGTCCATGCTTCCCTCCGTTGACAAAGAAAAATACATTTCCTATTATTGCATCGTTGCGTGCTTAAGGTACGCAGCAATTGTACCACAAAAAAGGAGGCGTTTTGTGAAAACACTGCTTATAACGGGCGGAAGCCAGGGCATAGGCGCGAAAATTGTAAGGGAGTTTGCAGAAAACGGCTGGCGCGTTGTGTTTAGCTATAACCGCCATAAAGACAAGGCCCTGGCGCTTTCTAAGGAAACGGGAGCAGTGCCTATAAAGGCGGATTTTCTTTTGGAAAGAGAAACCCAGGAATTCATAGAAAAGGCGGCGCTTCAATTAGGGCACGCGGACGCCATTATATTAAACGCAGGCACAGCGTATAGAGGGCTTTTTTCTGAAATGCCCATAGATAAATTTCAGGAGCTTTTCAAGCTGCATCTTTTAGCGCCTGCGCAGATTCTGCAGTTTTTTATGCCGCTTATGCGCAAAAGCAACGGCGGCAGCGTCGTATTTATATCTTCCATATGGGCTAAAAAAGCTTCCGCCATGGAAGCTGCATATTCAGCAGTAAAAGCGGGGCAGATTAGAATTTGCGAAGCGCTGTCCAAAGAAGAAGGAGCAAGCGGGCTGCGCTTTAACGCCATATGCCCGGGCCCTGTTGAAACCCAAATGATGGCGGGTTTTTCAAAAGACGATATGCAGAGCATAAAATATGCCTGCGCGCTTAACCGCTTGCCAAAAACGCAGGATATAGCGCAGCTTGCATACTTTTTGTGTTCCGATAAAGCAAGCGGCATAACGGGGCAGGCTATAACGCTCGACTGCGGTTTCACGCTTTAGTTTTTGCAAGCCGGCATAAGGCGCTAAATACATCTGTAATAATACTTTAAACTTTATCTAATTCTCTTGACTTAACTAAAATTTTTACTATAATTGTATACTGAGATTTTATTGTGAGGTACGGTTGATGAAGAAAGTTTTGATTCTGCTTATGGCGCTTATGATGCCCGTTGCAGTCCTGGCATCTCCTGCCGAGGGCATGCAGGTGCTGCTATTAGGCACGGATGACATAACAAAGGACGTTTCGCAAACGGCTGAGATGAGCCGCGCAGATGCCATATATATAGCCAATGTAAGCAAGGAAGGCATAAAGCTGCTCGGCGTGGAAAGGGATCTTCGCGTAAGCTATCCCGACCGTCCGGACAACAAGCTCGCCACGAGCACCTTTTTTGGAGGCCCGGAGCTATGCCTTAATACAATAAACGACCTTTACGGCTTAAAGCTTTCGCTTTACGCCCAGGTGGATAAGCCGACTCTCGTATCCGTTGTGGATGCCGTTGGCGGAATCAGCTTAAGCATACCTGAAGAACAGCTGCCCTATATAAAAAAAGACATGAGCAGAGCAGGTACATATCTTCCTAAACCTCAAGCTGACGGCACATACAAGCTTAACGGAAAGCAGGCGGAGCGTTTTTTGAGCATGCGCGACACCGAAATGGAAGATAAAATACTTTCAAATGCTCAGCGCAACGAGCGCCAGCAGCTTTTTATCAAGGGCGCCATCAATATGCTCGATAAGATGAGCTTTGACGAAGCATTGGAATTAGCTGAAAAAGCAGTTCCCATGGTAAACACCAACGTAACCATGGCGCAGATAGTTTCCATGATCCGCATGCTCCAAAGCGGCGGCGCGGAATTTGAATACAAGCGCTCCCCCATAACCGACTATGAGCTCTCCCGCGTAAGCGTGCACCAGGTTGTGGAATTTAAAGATATAGAACAGGAAAGGAAAGAAGTAAGTGCATTTTTATTCCAATAGTAAAAACTCAAAATTAAAGCTGTTTATAATTTCTCTGTGCGTGTTCGCCTTTGCTTTAAGCGGCGTATCCGCAAGGACTTCAAGCTTTACTCACCCTGAAATAGGCGAGTACATGACGGTAAGCATAAACGACAGCAATGCCAACTTTGAAATATATGCTTTCACATATTACAATGTGCCGTCCAACAATTACAGCCACAGGGGCTTAAAGGTAAACAACACCGACCTTATAAACAAAAACAACGCGGACTATGAAACCGCGGTAAACAAGATTTTTGAAAGCCTTGACGGCCGCTATGAACGCTTCCCCGCGCCTAAAAAATTCGCATTGGGCGGCGTGCTTGAAAAATACACCGACCGCATATTGGCTTTAGACGAAACAGATCGCGCAGCAGCCCTTAAGGCTTTAGCAGGCTTTGACGGAAAAGACGGCTATGACGCGCTTATAAGCTACGAAGGCTTTACTGAAAGCGACATAGAAGAGCTCAAGGAAAACCATATAGACTTTACCGCGCGCATTAGAAAAAACATATACCCTTACAGAGTGCTTCAGTTCTATTTTGAAGAAGAGGGCGACTACGAATACTACAACGAGCGCTATGCCTTCGTGAAAACCAAAATGCGCGACTGGGTGCTTATACGCGTTGCAAGGGAATACAATGTGCCCTATGCAGAGCGCACCCCTTATGTGCACGGCATGAGCGGCTCCAACCCTAAGGACCTTGAACAGCCCAACAACGAAGCTTCTCAGGGCTTAAGCTTTGATACGGATTTTGAAACAGCCTTGAAAAAAACAAAGGGCACTCCCAATAAAAAAGGAACGTCCATTACAGTAAAGGATTCGGAAATCTACCGTATACCGGCAGATGTAACGTACTATTTTAGCGACGACAACTTATACAAAGTAAGCTACAAGTTTTCAGGTGGAAGCGCCTACTTCTCTGCCTTTGTATCGCTGTATGTGCGCTACTACGACCCGCTTATAATCACCCTTAACGGCGAAACATCGTGGTTCCTTGAAGACATGATAATAAGCCTTAATTGGGACTCAAAGAATCCAACGCTAAACTTTGAGCAATATTTAAGTAAAAATCAGGAGGAAGTATGAAAAAATTTATAACGGTTCTGCTTGCCGCGTGCCTGTTTACTATAGGCGCATTTGCACAAACCCTGCCAATAAGCATGCAGGCAAGGAGCGCGCTTAAACCAGCAAACGCCGTAAACCCTGTTATAGAAGGCATAAGCAGCACCACAGGTCTTCCCATAGACCCAAACCGTCCCTACTGCCCGATCATCACAACGATAGACAACAACCAGTATGCGCTTCCGCACTGGGGAGTAGCCGATGCCGATATAATGTACGAAATGCCGATACAGGGCTCCGGCTGGACGCGACTTTTAGCGCTGTTTTCGGATAAATACCCGGAAGAAGCAGGCCCCGTGCGTTCTGCAAGAACCATGCACCTTAACCTTAACGAAGAATGGGGCGGCGCCTTCTGCCATTACGGCAGCCAGGAAAAAGCGGGCAGCAGCGTTAAGGAGCGTTCAAGGGAGCTTGGCCTAAAGCAAAAAGGCCTCGACTTTGAAGGCATAGGCACAAGCAGTTACGAAGGCAAGTATTTTGTGCGGGTAAACTACCGCCCTGCGCCGCACAACGTCTCCCTATATGTAAACAAGCTCTACCTTGAGGAAATAGCGCCGCTTGGACATAGCTATATGCCGCGCCCCTTCCTGTTTACGGATGAAAAGCCCGCAACAGGGGTAGATGCAGCGAGCTTCACATTGAACCACAAAAACAACCGCAATACAGAAGCCACTTACACATACGATGCCGGCAAAAACAGCTACGTTAGAAGCACCACAGCTAAAGGCCTCTATACAGACCTTAAAGGCGACGGCGCGCCCATTGAATACGCAAACGTAATAGTGCAGCGCACGGAGCTTACATTTAACAATTCCACCATGGCTCCGCTGCTTCCCAATGTTGTGGGTCAGGGCGCTGCAGACATATTCACCGGCGGCAAATACATCGCAGGCTCCTGGAGCAGGGATTCGCTTCAAAGCAGGACCATATTCTACGATGAAAACGGCGAAGAGCTTTTAATGCAGCGCGGCAAGAGCTGGATTTGCCTGACGGACGCAGAAAGCACCATAACTTTAAACTAAGATAGATTTATTATTTTCTGGCAGGGCTTATGCCCTGTCTTAGGTTATCGGCAAAGTGTCTTAGACACTTTGCCGTGTGTCTTTTCGCTTGGTCACTTTTGCTCCCGCAAGCCAAAATTTAGATAATGACATGCTCGGCAACGCCGCGCGAGCTTAGCACTGGAAACTGGTCATGATTACACTGATAGGGCTTTGCTCCCTAAAACCCCTTAAATAATATTTTGTCTGCACTTTCTGGCAGGGCTTATGCCCTGTCTTTTTTTGCCTGTCTATACTTTCTAAACTATGCTATACTGTATGCAGCTTAAAGGAGGAATAGCGTGAAACATCCTATAGCTTTTATGGACAGCGGGCTTGGCGGAATCAGCGTTATGGCGGAAGCGAGAAAGCTGCTCCCGTATGAAGATTTTATAATGTACGGCGACAGCTTAAACGCGCCCTACGGCGAAAAGAGCGATGAAGAAATTATATCGCTTGCAATGAAAGCCGCAGAAAAGCTGCTTAAATATAACATAAAAGCGCTTGTAATAGCCTGCAACACGGCTACAAGCGTAGCGGGCGATATGCTTAAAGCTAAAATGCCTGTGCCCGTTGTAGGCATAGCGCCTCCTTTGCTTGAAGCGCAGAAGCTGCGAAAAAGCGGGCAGATATTAGTCATGATGACATCTTCGGCCGCAAAATCTTCAAGCATAGAAAACATGATGGCGCATTACGGAAAAAACGCGGTGCTTATACCTTGCCCGGGGCTTATGGAATTTGCTGAAAAAGGGGAGCTTGAAAGCGAGGGCCTTAACAATGCGCTAAAGAATTTGCTTAATCCGTACTTAAAAGTTAAAACCGATGTAGTAATACTCGGCTGCACGCATTACCCTTTTTTGCAAAAGTCGATAGGCAGCTTTTTCCCTGAAGATACTTTATTTATAAGCGGGAGCGCTAAAACGGCGCGCGACCTTAATCAAATTCTTGATAAGGAAAATGCTTTTGCAAAGGATAAGGTGCTAGGCAAAACGCTTTTCATGAACAGCTTGGAAAGCAAGCTGCCGCTTATGAAAAAGCTGTATCTGTCATTTGGCTTTGACGAAGAGGAAATTATTTAACAGGTATGCTTTATTGTTAAGCAAGATGAAGCAAGCACACAAAGTAAAATTAGACCGGCAAAACACATAGGCATAAACAAGCAGCGCAAAATACGTCAGCACCGCTTTATTAAACGCAAAAGCTTATGGCAAAACGTGCGCCACGGCAAATATGTATGCATTTTCTCTGTCTTTATTCTTAACTTTACTAAGTTTTGCAGCTAAATTTGTAAAATTGCTGCTAAAACGCATATAAATAAAGCTTTTTCTTGACCCTGTAAAATATTTGTAATATAATGCTTTAGTAATTAGACACAGATTATTTGATATGCAATAGAATTACTGCAACAGCGATAGGGAGAGGTTCATATGTTAATAAAAAGAAACCGTTCGGGCATTAAGGCAAAACATCTATTATCCTTGTTGGCTGCCTTGTGCCTTTTTGTATCCGCAATTCCGGCGTCTGCCCAGGAAGGCGCCAAATACGGCATGACCACGGCTAAAGATGTGTTTTTTAGGGCATATCCCAGCACCTCTTCAGACACTGTTTGGTACGATAAGCTTCCGCAAAACTGGGTCGCCAAGATACTCGGCACCTCGGTAAAAAACGGCGTAACATGGTACCATGTTGAAACCGGTACGCAAAAAGACCCGGGCGCTATTAAAGGCGGCTACATACACGCGGAATTTTTCAGGGAGCTTACTTCTGAAGAAACTGCTGCGTGGCTAAATAACCCCAATCAGCTTGTATGGCTCAGCGATTTAACGCCCGCAACGCCTACCCCGACCCCGGGTCCCTATGAAACTTCCGCCCCCACTCCCACATACGCTCCCGGCGAAGACGGCCCGGGAGAAGAATACAAAACGGGCTTCATACTTATAACCAAGGCAAAAGTCAACTTCCGCGACGCTGTTGAAGGCAGCACCATGGGCCAGCTTGACAAAGGCACCATAATGCCTTACTACGGCATAGAAATAAGCAAGGGCCAATATAGGTGGATATACGCCCTGCATACTCAGAGCCAGCAGTACGGCTATGTAAGAAGCGACTGCTACCAGTTTGTAACCGAAGAAGGCGCCGTAACGGAAGGCCCCGGCTGGCAGACGCCGCCGCCCTATAACCCAAACAACCCTATAACCCCCGGTTCCTACGCCGCATGCACTGTGCCTGCAGCAAACCTTAGGCAAACGCCAAACGGCTATGCTTTAACGGTAGTGCCAAAAGACGCCGTGCTTAAAGTGCTCGGGAAGGAAACGAGCGGCTGGTACCCCGTAAGCTACAACGGTTTTTCAGGATATATACAAAAAGAATACATACGCATGATGACAGGAGCGGAAATAGCTGAATATCTGTCCGGCCAAGGGCAAAATCCTTCCGTTCCAACCAGCACCCCGGACGGCTCAGGCGCTTTTGGGGACGGATATGTGCAGATAACTGCGCAAAAGGTCAACCTGCGCAGCGGCCCAAACGGCAGCTCCATACTGCAGATGGATAAAAACTCCGTAGTGCCTTACTTTGGCAGCCCCCAGTACGCTGGAGGCGTAAACTGGCTATATGTCTACTATCCGCCTGCAAATATGTACGGCTATGTGCATGAGGATTTCTACCGCTATACCGATTATTCGGGCAATCCAATAACTTCAAACCCGCCATTTGTTACAGCAACCCCTCTGCCTGAAACCGTTTCAGGCTATGTAACTCTTATACTCCCAGGAGTAAACCTTAGGGAAACGCCGGGCGGAAGAAGCCAGACACAGCTTGCCAAGGGCAGCGTTCTGCCTTACCAGGGCGCCGAACGCTACTACGGCGGCTACCGCTGGGTATTTGTAACGGACCCTGCAAGCAGTATTACGGGCTACGTAAGAAGCGACTGCTACCAGTTTACAGACAGCGCCGGCAACCCTGCCCCCCATCCATCTGATTCAATACCCGTGCCTCCTACGAACGCTCCCATACCGCCAAGCCAAAACGCAGGCCTGCTGCAGCTTATAAAGGGCGGCGTAAACTTAAGGGAACAGCCTGCAGGGCGCGTAATTGCAAGGCTGGACCGCGGCACGCAGCTTAATTTCTACAATATAGCATACGCAGGCGGCTACACATGGTATTATGTGTATAGCGACAAAGGCGCAGGCTATCTGCGCAGCGACATGATAAAAGTTTTGTCCAACCCTTCAGAGCCGCTTCCCACAGAGGCCCCTAACCAGGCCGGCGTAAACGGCTACCTTATAACTACAAAGACAAGGGTAAACCTTAGGAACACTCCTTCAGGCAAAACCATAATACAGGTGCCAAAGGGCAAGGTCTATCCTATAACCGGCCCCATAGTATCGCAAAGCGGCTACAACTGGAGCTTTGTCGAAGCCGAAGGCCATACGGGTTACCTGCGCTCGGACTGCGTGCGCCATTTATCCAAGAGCGAAATAGACGACTACTTAAAGGGCATTATGCCGAGCATACAAGGCCCCTCGGGCCCTGATTACCAGCCGTCCGGCAATATAATAATGCTTGACGACTTTGTCAACATACGCGTGGCGCCAAGCCTTGACGCCCAAAAAATAGGCCAGGTAAACAAGGGCGCTGTGCTGCCGTACTTTAACACTGTATCGTCCGGCGGAAACAGCTGGTTCTATGTGCAGTACGCAGGCGCAAGGGCATATGTGATGGCAAGGTACGCCCGCATTATGAGCCTTGAAGAAAGCGGCGGCATAACAGTGCCAACTCCAACGCCTTCAGCCCCATTAAACCCTGAAGATATGTCAAACATCGCTGTAACCGTTATGGACAGAGTAAAGCTCCGCAGCGCCGGCAATATGAATTCCTCCACAAGAACGCTCATATATAAGGCAGGCACCAAGATAACGCTTACAGGAAACACCAACTCAACGCAGGACGGATATTTCTGGTACAGCGCAAGCGCAAGCGGCGTCAGCGGATGGATACGCGCGGACATGATACGCATACTCTCCAAGGAAGAAGCGGGCACGGATACAGGCGCTCCGGAAACGCCGCCGCCGGGCGAAAAGCCCATAGCCACCTACCGCACGCTGCGCTTTGGCATGACGGGCGACGATGTGACCAGGCTTCAGAACATGCTTATAGCCCTGGGGCTTATGCCAAGCGGCACAGCAACCGGCTTGTACGACAGCCGCACCGAACAGGCGGTAAGGCAGTACCAAAAATTAGAAGGCTTGTTTGTTGACGGCGTTGCCGGGCAGAACACGCAAAATGCGCTTTACAACACCCAGTCGCCGGACCACGGCGGTTCTGACGGAAGCTCCGTAGACACGACTATCTACCCCGTTGAAATTGTTGATTGGTACAAGGGCGACATACAGTCCGTATGGAACAAGGGCGAAACGGCTGTTATTACAGATGTTAGGACAGGGCTTTCGTTCCGCGCAAGGCGCTGGAGCGGCGGCTACCACGCAGACGTTGAGCCTTTGACGGCGGCGGATACCGCAGTAATGTGCCGCATATACGGCGTTAAAAAAGCGCAGGAAATCTCCGAAAAGAACATGTGGGAGAGAAGGCCGCTCTGGGTAACCTTAAAGGGCAGAACATTTGCAGCGTCCATGTACGGCGTGCCGCACAACTACCCCGCGGGCGACACCATAGCCAACAACGACTTCTACGGCCAGTTCTGCGTGCACTTCCTAAACAGCCGCACGCACACGAGCAACCGCGTGGACAGCGAACACATGAAAGCCATAAGGGAGGCTTATGACAAAGCGCCCTCAAGAAAATAAAATACACCCATTTATAATCATCGGCGGCGGGGCTTCTGGCCTTGCCGCCGCTTGCATAGCGGCTGAAAATAATACGCCCGCCCTTTTGATAGACAAAAACAACAAGCTCGGCAAAAAGCTTTTGGCAACGGGCAACGGCAGGTGCAATATTTTAAACAGCGGAGATCCTTTGTACTTTGGCGATGCGGACTTTGCAAATAAAGCGCTTAAACACTGCAGTTTACAAAGGCTTGTCTCTTTTTTTGAATCCCTGGGGCTTGTTTTGCGGCAGGAAGACGGCGGGCGCATATACCCCGCCGCAAACCGCAGCGATGCAGTGTTAAAATGCATTGAAAATAAAATAAAGAACAGCAGCGTTGCTATACACCTTGAAGAAACTCTAATTAAAATAAACCCTAAGGACGGCCTTTGGGAAGTTAAGACGGACCGCAGCGCATATTTGTGCAAATGCCTTCTGATGGCTTTAGGTAGCTGCGCTTCCCCGAAATTAGGCGGAAACGAAAAAGCCGCGGATGCGCTTTTGCCCTTAGGCTTTAAAATGCAGCCATGGCGCCCTGCGCTCTGCCCCGTAAACTGCAGCTTGGGCAAATTCAAAAGGCTTAAGGGCTTAAGGGTTTTAGCAAGGTGCACGCTTGCTGAAATAGCTAAAACGGGGAAAATTTTGCGCGCATCATCGCTTGGCGAAGTGCTGTTTACGGATTACGGCTTAAGCGGCGTATGCATAATGCAGCTAAGCTGTTTTATCGAGCCCAATAAAACATACGAAATATATTTGGATCTTAGCCCTTCGCTAAAAAAGCATCCTCCCGAAATGAAGCTTATAGCGCCGCAGGATATAGACAAAAACACATGCAGCATGGAGCGCTTTTTAAAAAAACGCGCAGAATTTTTGCATGCCGATGAGATACTGCTTGGAGCGCTTCCAAACAATTTGGCTAAGCTTTTAACGGCACAGAGCATAAAGCAGACGGCCAAAAATCTGACGCAGCTGCGTTTTCCGGTTAACGGCGCGCGCGGATTTGAGTTTGCGCAGGCCGCAATAGGCGGCATAGACACAAAAGACGTAGACCCTGCCACCATGCAAAGCTTCTACGATAATTTGTATTTAGCAGGAGAAATGCTCAACGTCTGCGGCGACTGCGGCGGCTTCAACCTTATGTTCGCATTCGCAAGCGGCATACTGGCAGCCGAAGACGCGGCAAAAAAGCTTTGATTTAATATGCTATAAATCAATTTGCGTTTATTATATAATAGCCTTAAACTTAAAGCCTGGCGCAAGGTTTAATCTCAAAAAAACTTAGGCTATCCGCCTTATCAAATTAAAGTCAATATGCATAAAAGCATTGTTCAGCGGGTTTAATAGAGCGGATCCTGTAAGCGCAATAGTGAAAAGCTTAATGGCTTCTGCCGCTAAGGCATTGAAAACTCTGCGTTCTCTTTATTTTGCTTAAAGGAGCAAAGCTGTCAAAGGGAAAGACACACGGAAAAAGAATCCAGAGATATATTGCAAACAGCCGGATTTTTACCAAATGCTAATAAAGCTTTAATTGATGGTGCCTTTTCTATGTGGTATAATTTGCATATAAAATAGGAGGTTCAAATGGCAAAGAAGTACCGTCAGGATAAGTCCAAAAAAAAGGGGCTGATAGCCGCCGCCGCATCGGCAGGCGCTGTGGCTGTAATATATTCGTCCGTTTTTTCCGTGGGCAGCTTTTTAAGCTTCATCGCTATGGCGGGCTTAGCTGCTTTAGGCGGTTTTTTTGGATATGCCGTGGGTTCAGGGCTTGATACAACGCAGGAAGCTCCCAAAAGCCGCGCTGCCGTTCACAAGACCGGCAACCCGCAGGTTGACATGATAATAGAAAAAGGCAGCGAGCTTTTGCTTGAAATACGCCGCGAAAACGAGCGCATACCGGACCCCGTTATAACAAGGCAGGTGGACGAGCTTGAAAGCGTAACGGGCAAAATATTTAAAGCGGTCCGCGAGCAGCTGCACAAGGCGCCGCAGATAAGGCGCTTTCTTGAATACTATCTTCCCACAACGCTAAACATGCTTAAAAACTACCGCCGAATAGAAGATCAAAAGCTAAGCTCCGAAGAAGCCAAGCAGATGCTTAAAAACATAGAAAGCGCCATGGACATAGTTTTGGGCGCATTTAAAAAGCAGCTTGACATGCTATACCGCGATGATTTTTTGGACCTTTCTGCAGATATGCAGGTTATGGAAACCATATTAAAGCAGGACGACCTTATAGACGAAAACGTGAGCTTCGAAGTTAAAAACGCGTTTAATTTTACCGATTCGCAGGAAAATGAACATACAGACTATAAAACGCATGCGCAAACGCAAATGGGCGGCGCGCAAACGGGCGCTGCCAGCGGCTTTGCCGGCGCGCAGGCCGTACAGAAAAAGGAGGACTGACTATGCAGGAAAATACCAAAGAAAGCGCTCAGCAAGCAGGCGCGCCTATTTTAGCGCTTGACGCTTCCGATTCTAAAAAGGAATTGGTAGACAGCGCCATGCAAAAACTCGAACAGCTTGAAAATTCGCAGGAAGAAAACAAGCAGCTTGCAAGCGAAACGCAAAAAGCCATAGCGGCGCAGTTTGATGCCGTTCTTACAGACGAAGAAAAGCATCAGGTCGAAAGCTTCGCTAAGCAGATAGACCTTAACAACCCGCAGCATGTAATGCTGTACGGAGCGGAAGCCCAAAAAAAGGTTTCGGACTTTGCGGACAGCATTTTAGAAGACGTTAAGAATAAAGACGCGGGAAGCGTTGGCAATATGCTGGGCGATCTTATAGGCGAGCTTAAAGCCTTTGAAAGCAGCACGGAAAAGCCAAAGGGCATAAAGGGGCTTTTTTCAAGCGGCGAAAAGCACGCGCGGAGCATTAAAGCCAAGTTTGACAGCGTAAACCAAAATGTTGAAAGCATAGCGTCCACGCTTGAAACCCAGCAGGCGCGCCTGCTTAAAGACGTAGCCATGCTAAACACCCTGTACGATAAAAACCTTACATATTTTAAGGAACTCACCATGTACATAACGGCGGGCGAAAAGCGGATTGAAGATGTGCGCAGCACAGAATTAAAGCAGCTAAAGGAAAAAGCGCAGGAAACCAATAGCGCCATAGACGCTCAAAAGGCTGCGGATCTGGAAAACGCCTGCGAAAGGTTTGAAAAAAAGCTGCACGACCTCAAATTAACCCGCCAGGTAAGCCTGCAGATGGCGCCGCAGATACGCCTTTTGCAAAACAACGATTCCCTGCTTATAGAGCGCATACAGTCCACAATAGTAAACACGCTTCCTTTATGGAAGAACCAGATAGTTTTAAGCCTAGGGCTTGAGCACAGCAAGCAGGCCGTAAAATCCCAAAAAGCGGTTGCGGATATGACTAACGACCTGCTCAAAAAGAACGCAGAAACCCTTAAGATGGGCACCATAGAAACCGCAAAGGAAGCGGAGCGCGGCTTGGTGGATATAGAAACGCTGGTAGAAACAAACCAAAGCCTTATAGACACCATGAAGGAAGTAGCCAAAATACAGGACGAAGGTCGCAAGAACCGCAGAAAAGCCGAAGAAGCGCTTGCGCAGATGGAAGCCGCTCTTAAAAAACACCTTACAGAAAATTAAAATGCGCCTTATATTAATAAGCTTAGATGCCGCAAGCGCGCTTGATGCGGACAGCCTGCTTAGCTTGCCGAATATTTCCAAAATGGCTGCAAACGGCGCTTTCTGCACAAATGTGTCCACCGTCTACCCGACACTTACATACCCTATACATGCAAGCATTATCTCCGGCTGCTACCCGGACCGGCACGGCATAGCGCATAACGAAATATTCGACGAAAAGCCGCCGCTTTACCGCAACTGGTACTGGAACTGGAACAGCATTGAGGTGCCTACCCTTTTTACAGCAGCGGCGCAGGCGGGAAGGGAAGTAGCAACGCTTTTGTGGCCCACAACGGGCAAGGCGAAGTTTATTAAATTCAATATGCCGGAAATACTGGCTTTACCGTGGGAAAACCAGGTGCTTAAGGTGCTTAAGTACGGCTCCAAGCTTAATTTAATTAGATCGGAATTAAAGTACGGCAATATGCGCAAGGGCTTTGATCAGCCCCATTTGGACAGCTACATTACATTTCTCGCTGAAAAGCTTGTGGAAAGGCAATATTCAAAAGAAATAGAAAAACAGTCCGAAGTAAGCTTTTCGTCCCGCGAGAGAAAAAAGCACATGCCGGATATTATGGCTGTGCACCTAACTGAGCTTGACTCTATGCGCCATAGGTTTGGCATGGGAAGCGATGAAGAAAAGCAGGCCTTAAGGCATCTGGATCAAAACGTCGGGCGCATACTCGCGGCGCTTTCAAAGCAGGGCTGCATGGAAGACAGCGTTATATGCGTGCTAAGCGATCACGGTCAGGAAAGCATTAACGATTCAATAAACCTAAACGCCGTGCTTGAAAAGCATTCGGTTCCTGCAAGGGCGCAGTCTTTAGGGCTTGGGGCGTACTTTCACATGGAGCGCGCAAACCGCACGCTTGTATACAACCACCTTGTGCAGCACATGGACGAGTACAAAATATCCCATGTGTATTCCTATAAGGAGCTTAAAAATATGCGCGCGCCTAAAGATGTGCAGGTTGCTTGCGAAATGCAGCCGGGCGTTGAAGCGCTTGACTGCGATGAAGCTAAAAGGCACAAGGCGACCCACGGCTTCGGGCTTAAAAGCCCTGGCGCTAAAACCCTGCTTTTTATGATGGGGCCAAACATTAAGCGCGGGCATAGGATAAGCGAAGCGAATATTGTGGACATAGCCCCCACATTGGCAAAGGCCGCAGGGCTGTCGCTCCCCGAAACGGACGGAAAAGTACTAAAAGAAGTGTTTGTATAAGGGCGCGCAAACGTTTTTTTGCGCAAACGCCCTTATATGCTAAATGCATTTCTAAAAATCGCCAATCCGAATTTTCTGCAAAACGCTTGAGCGCCCGGAGCTTAAAAAACGCCCGGGCAAAAACACAGCCTTAAAAAAGCGTTATTTTCAAATAGTTTTCTAAGGAGGATTTTATTTGGAAACCTTTGTTGCAATCACATACTTTTACCAGTCGACCTTTGCGGTCGCCCTGGGCAAGACGCTGCTTATTTTCAGCTACCACGAAAATAACGAGCTGGCAAAGAGCATTGCCATAAGCGACAGGGACCTTGAAAACTTTAACAACATAGTTGTTTTTTCGCCAAGCCCTTCTGCCGAGCATTTCGACAATGTTATTTTCAACTGGAAACAGTCTTACCCCATAAGCTATGTGCTTGAAGAAGGGTGCAGAAAGCGTAGCCCGAGAAATTCCAACATACGCTTTTGCAAGGCTGGCGACGCATTCTCCATAGCCGATGTAAAAGTGCAGGTTTTTGACGCTGCTGGGCAGGGGCTGTGTTTCCTTGTAAACACCCATTCAACAAGCGTATTCCACGCGGGGGATTTAAACCTTTGGCACTGGCGCGACGACAGAGAGCCGCTTGAAATAGCCAAAACCGAGAAAGCTTATTACGATGCGGTGGAAAAAATACCAAGGGAGCCGCTCGATATATGCATGTTCCCCTTAGACCCTAACCAAGGCAGCCTTTTTGAAGCGGGCGCAAACCACATAATTATGACGCTTAAGCCCAAGCTCTTTTTGCCCATGCACTTCGGCGCGCATTTTGACATGGTGCGAGACTACGCCGCACGCATGAGAATTCACAGCACTTTAATATACCCCTTGACCGCTCCCCGCGACACCATACATGTAAACCTTTCATCCATGCCGCTTAACATACACAAAACGCAAACGCAGGAAAGCAAATCCCGCAGCTATTCCCTGGGCGCCTACATAAGCGAAAACCCGTTTTCCGATACCGACCTGCCGGTTGACTTAAACGATTAAAAAACTATTTAATTATATAAAATATTAACTGCAATAAACCCGCATTGCTTATGTTTTTTTTAAAAACCTGCTTAAAATTTTGCGCTGGGCGATATGAGGAATTGAACTTTAAGAAGCCTGCATGGACATTAAAAGGATAGACAGCTACACGGACATAAGGTTTTCAAAAAAGATATTGAGCCAGCACGGCGAATACCTCGCTGATGATGAACCGTACTATATATAGAGATTGCAGATGAGCCGTCAGCTGCGGTAGGCGACAAAGATCCGGCTGCATATAAGCCGCTGATTGAAGAGTTCCGCTTTCATGCGCCGCATATATTCAAGTTTTACAGCCAAAACCTTGAATTAATAATAAAATATCCTGCTCCGGAGATTTTCTGTGTAGCGCTTGAAAGCGTTCATCCGTCCCAATTCTTTATAGACGGAGAAAAACTTAAAGCTGTTCAAAGCTTCGTTCGCAAGGCGGACGATATTGCCGTTCGGGTCATTCCTTACGGGGAAAGATTTATTGCTCTGGACGGGCATACCCGTTTGCATCTGGCTGCGCATAAAGGTTTTGATACTATAAAAGCCGTAGAAGGCAAAACAGACGATTGGATATGGTTTTTCGTTAAAGAAGCGGAGCGGAAAAATATAACATCTCCCAAAGATATGATACTCTTGCCGCACGGACAGTATGAAATTAAATGGAACAAATATTGTGGCAGGGTATTTGCTAAAGAAAAGGTAAAGCCCTTGCAAGCTTAAGTTCCTTTAATTAAAAAAATATCGCCCGCGGTTGCGATATTGCGCGCTTATATCTGGTGTTTGATATATAGCGTCAGGCTTTATTTTCTGTTCAGCACTTTGTTGCGATATTATGCGCTTATATCTGGTGTTTGGTATAGAGGATATGCATAAGCGAAAACTCTTTTCCCGGTGCCGGTTTGTAGGTTGACTTAAACCGCAGTGGACTTTAATTGTATGTCAATATTAATTATAAAGCGTTAAACATATGCGGCATATAAGTTTATTATAATTTTTTCTGCTTAAAAATTTTGCGGGCGGGAGCGCCGTTAATAATTGTGAGTTCCGGAGATTATAGAAAAACATGTACCCTAATAAAGAAGAAGCGCATAAGCTATTGATAGAAGCGGAAATGCTTAATCCCGGTCCGTGGGTCAATCACAGCAAAACAGCTGCCCATTGCGCTGAAAAAATAGCTTTTTATGCTAAAATGAATTCAGAAAAAGCCTATGTTCTTGGGCTGCTCCACGATATTGGGAGAAGATTTGGAAAAAGGCATTTAGGGCATATATCCGATGGATACTCCTACATGATGTCTTTAGGCTATGACGATGCCGCAAGAATCTGCCTAACGCACTCTTTCAATTGCCAAAGGCTGAAAGATTATATTGGAAGCTTTGATACAACCGAAGAAGAAACAGAATTGATAAGAGCGAAGCTGTCAGAAGTCCAATTTGATGACTATGATAGGCTGATTCAGCTTTGCGATGCAATATCGGGTTCGGAAGGAGTAATGGATATAGTTGACAGGATGACGGATGTAAAAACAAGATATGGCTTTTACAACCGGCAAAAATGGGATTCGAATTTGGCTTTGAAAGCATATTTTGAAAAGAAAATGGGCAAAGATATTTATGAAGCTGTCGAAAAAGAAAGCTATAAGCCATTTGATTGATGGTTTAAGCTTTAGCTTATTAAAATGACCCGCGGCATATTTTTGCGCTTTTTTAAGCTTTTCGCAAAACTTAGCAGATTGAAAAAACCGAGGTGTGAACACTATGGAATTTGCCTTAGAAAAATTTATCGTTCTATAAAATGGTATTGCATCTATGGAAGAGATAAGAATTAATAGCAAAATAAGCTATATTAAAGCTTCTGCTAACCCGCTTTCGGCGGATATAGGCATCATAAAAACCTGCGGCAACACATGGCTGTACGATGTCGGCAGCGGGGAAAAAAGCATTTCAGGCCTTAACGGAAGCTATAATGTAGTCCTTTCGCATTTTCACAAGGATCATGCCGGCAATATAGATAGAATACGGGCGAAAGCTCTCTATGTTTCAAAAGAAACCTACCGCCATGTCCGCCGGGGCATTGTTGTGAGCAGCGATATATATACGGACGGCCTGCGCATTTTTCCGCTGCCTTCCAGCCATGCAAAAGGCTGCCTTGGGCTTGAAGTGGACGAAACATATGCCTTTGTAGGCGATGCCCTTTACTGCAGGCCAAAAGGCGGACTTTATGTTTACAATACCCAGCTTTTAAAAGAAGAGATAGAAGCGCTAAGCCGTCTTAAAGCTTCCTGGCTGCTTGCAAGCCATTTTGAAGGTCTTGTACGGGAAAAGGACAAAGTAATTGATGAGCTTAAAGCAATCTATGCAAAAAGAGATATAAATTCGCCGTATATAAGAGTTAGTTTTGAAAGTTAGAAATTATATGCTTACAGCCTGCAAACCGGAATATAAAGATCTCTGGTTCAGACAATTAATGCTGTCTGACGAAGAAACAATGTCATACAACGATGCGTGGGGCGGTACTATTCCTTTCGAAGAAGATAGGTGGAGAAAATGGTATGCCTATTGGGTCTTAAATCCTGAAGACAAAAGATACTATCGGTATTTGAAAGACGAAACCGGCCAATTCATTGGAGAAATTGCTTATCATTATGATAAAAAAATTCATATTGCAAATGTTATTATTTATGCAAAATACAGAAGAAAAGGATACGGCGGCCTGGCTCTTGATATGTTATGCGCTGCAGCAAAGAAAAACGGAATTGCAACGCTATATGACGATATTGCCATAGACAATCCTGCAATCGCTCTTTTTTTAAAGCACGGCTTTTCTGAAGAATACCGTACAGAAGAAATTATTATGCTTAAAAAAGAATTGTAATTCCTATACTGCTTCAATAAACACGCCTGCAGCATAGCATTGCGCAACACCGCTTTATTGTTTTGGATATTAATTTTCTAATTTATCGCAGCGGTTGTATGAGTTTTCTATACATACCGCTTTTTTCTATCGCGAATTTTGATTCAATTGCCGTAATTGTAAATTTAAAGGTTTTTTATCAGATTAAACTATATATTGTTTCTTTATGCAAAAAACTTTATAATTAAACTTGCTAAGCGCTTGATGAATATTTCCCAGAATGACTGATTGAAAACCGCAAAAAGCGCAAATTATTGCGCCGACTATGAAGAACGGTAAAAAATTGCTCATAATAATGGGGTAGGCTGGTTTAGCGATATATGCAGCCCCATAGCAATGGGACCCATAGGAAAATATAATATTAGAAAAAAGCAGCCTATATTGGAGATAGGCTGCGGCGGAGGCGGGGATCCCAAAGCGGTATTAGAAAACGGCTATAATTTAGCGGCTACGGATAAGCGCCGGAGCCATTCAATACTGCAAGCAAAAAATGCCAAGCTTTCATAAAAATTTCAGCGTTTTAGACTGCCTTTCGCACAATTTGGAAAATCCTTTGACTTTATATGCGCATTTGCGGTTTTGCATATGCTGTTTTCAGACAGCTAAAGAAACACATTTTAAATATTTATTCGCAGGCATATGAAAAAAAAGAAAACGCTCCTATGCACAATGGGCGACAGCGCATTTGATATGTAAATCGACACCGATAAGGCTTTTGGATTACTGAAAGGAAACATAGTTCCGGCAAAATGATGGCGCCTGCCGCATCCTGCACAATGCCGCTCAAAACCTTTGGAAGCGAACTAACGGGAAACGATCTCAAAATAATCGAAAAAAGCATAAGCCGGGCGCTGCCCGACTTTAGCAGCTTTATGTACGCGGTAGCTGAAGCGTCCTTTTAATCTCTACATATGGAATATTTGCCTATATAAGTTGGCTAGCGAAAAAAATCGCCGTATAAGGCGAAAAATTTCTCGGAGTTGGTTTAAATTAAAAACTTCGCTGCGCTTCAAATGATGTCAAAAAAATCTTTATATCCATAACGAAAATTACGTGCGATTTGCATTTAAATATCTCAATTCAAATACATAGTTTTAATAATTCTTATACCGTCTGCATGCTTATGTGGCTGCCCCTCAGCGTTTTTTCGACCGTTATTTTGTTGTCGAAGCGCTCTTTTAATTTCTGCACGTGGGATATTATGCCTATAAGCCTGTTGCCGCCTGCAAGGGTCGCCAGCACGGACACGGCGGCGTCCAAGGCTTCATCGTCCAAAGAGCCGAAGCCTTCGTCTATCATCATGGTGTCAAGGGCGTTAAGCCCGGTCATGGCCTGCATGGTGTCCGAAAAGCCTAAGGCAAGGCACAGCGAAGCCATAAAGCTTTCGCCGCCGGAAAGCGTTTTTACATCGCGCTTTTTGTTTGTCGAAGCGTCCAGCACGGAGATATCTAAGCTTAGCGCCGTGCCGCTTTCGTCCGTCTTGACAAAAAATTCGTACCTCTCCTGCGACATTGCTTTAAGCCTTACATTCGCCTTGGACAGCACGTGGCGGAAATAATAGTTCAAAATATAGTTTTCAAAGCTTATTTTATTTACGCCCGCAAGCCTGCCCGAAGCCGTTTTGTATATGTCTTCGCAAAGGTACAGGTTTGCGTTGGCGCGTCTTAATTCAACTGCGGTTTTTGATATTTCTTCCAGAGCGCGCGTATTGTTGTTTAGCTTTAGATTCAAAAGCTTTTCTTCGCTTTCGGCGCTTTTTGTTTTTTCCTGCGCTGCCGATATTTTTTCTTCAACGCTTTTGGTTTCAATAATGTTTTCATCGCCTTTAAGGCGTTCTATATATTGTTTTACTCTGTCTTTTACTAAACTTAATCTCATTTCATAGTCTTGTATGGCCTGCTTGCGGCTTTTTTCGTCGGCTATCAGGCTTTTAGATTCAGTATATTCGCGTTTTTCCTTAAAGGCGGAATTGTTAAGCTCCGCTATAAAGCTTTCTTCCGCCTTTATTTGCTGAACCGTGAACTTTTCCAAATCTTCCTTAAGCTGTATTATAACCGCCTGATTGCTGGAAAGTTTTTTTGAAAGCTCGGTTTCCTGTTTTACCGCTTCGTCATAGCCTTTTTGCATTGAATCTATTTTTTCATCGAGATTTTCAAGGTATTCCTTAAATTGTAAAATAAGTTCTTCAGGCGCAGGAAGCTCGCCCTTTTTCTTGTATTGGCTTAAAAGCTTTTGCTCCGATTCTTTCTTGGACCTTTGTTCAGATAAAAGCCTGACTTCCGCAGCGTTTAGGTTCTTCTGAGCCTGTTCCCTTTCTTTTTTCAGCCGCTCCAGATCGTCTGCAAACTGCGTGTTTGGCGTAGCTAAATTAGGGTGATGCAGGGAGCCGCACACGGGGCAGGGCGCGCCTTCCTTAAGCCCGCTCGCTATTTCCGCCGCTATGTTCTGATTTTTAAGTTCTTCCGCATGCTGTATTTTTTTATCGAGCTCTTCGTTTTGCTTTTTTATTTGCTCATATTCTTTTAGGTATTTTGCTTCATTTTTAATGCAGCTTTTAAGATTTTCCGCTTCCGTTTGCAGATCATCTATCTTCCTGTATCTATCCTTAAGCTTGTCTATCTTTTCGGGCGTGTTTTTTAAGCTTTCCAGGAGGTTTTTAGCGGCCTCGTATCTTTCCTTAAGCGGTTCTGCGTTTTTTTGCGCAGTTTCAAGGGCAAAGCTCTTGTCTTTTACGTTTTTTTGCACATCTATAAGTCTATCTTCAAAAGGCTTTAAGTTTTTGGCGCTGTCTGAAAGCGCGTCTTCTTTCTTAAGCTTTTCAATATCTTCTGCGCGATCCTTAAGTTTTTTAAGCTGTTCTCTATTGCTTTTAAGCTCTATTACATCGCTGTTGTGCTGCTCTGCAACTTTAAGCTCTATTGAAAGCCGCTTTTCCGCTTCGCGCGTTTTATTAAGTATCTCTTTAAGCTTGTCCGTCTTTTGGCTGTCTTTTTCGCACACCTTTTTAAGCTCTTCTATAAGCTCGTCCGCCTTATCCGGCGCGGGGTTTTCTTTAAATTCCTGAAGGGCTTTTTCTGCGCCTTCTTCCGTATCCACAGAAAGCGCTGCGCGAATATAATCGTTCTTAAGCCTTTCGGTGTCTTTTTGCGCTTCGTCGTATATGCTTTTTAAGGCGATTGTAAAATCGTCATAAAGCTCGGTTTTAAATACCTGCCTGAATAGCTTCGCGCGCTCGTTTTTGTCCGCATGCAGTATTTTAAGAAAATCCCCCTGGGCTATCATGGCTGTTTGAAAAAACTGGTCCCGGCTTAAGGACAGCAGCTCTTCTATTTCCCTATTTACATTCATTATGCCGCTTAAAGAAACCGAGCCGTCTTCGGAATACAGCTCCGCCGTAGCAGGGGCCTTGGTTTCGCCTTCGCCGTGTATCTTAGGCCTTATATATTCGGGGCTTCTTCTTACTATATATGTTTTACCGTTATGCGAAAATTTTAATAAAACAAAGGTTTCCGCGTCGCTTGCGGCGTGGTCGCTCCTGAAAGTTTTTACTTCCCTTCTGTTGTTCCCTCCCGAAGAAGTGCCGTAAAGGGCAAAGGTTATGGCGTCAAAAATGCTGGTTTTTCCAGCGCCAGTAGGCCCCGTAATTAAAAACAAGCCCGCCTTATAAAGCGGAGTAAAGTCTATGCTTTCAACGCCTGCGTAAGGGCCGAACGCGCTCATCTGCAAAAAAATCGGCTTCAATTCTCTTCCTCCATAAGTTTTAAGGCGCGCTGAAGTATTTTAATTCTATCTTCCGTCAGGCTTTCGCCGAAGTGCTGCTGCGAATAAAAATCCTTAAAATGTTCTAAAAGGCTCTTGTTTTTGTCGAACTTTTCAGTATAAATTTCCGTCTGCTCATTTTCTGTTTGTTCGTATTTCCAGCCTATGCAGTTTGGATATGCGGACTGCACAACAAACGCCGGATCTATAAGGTTTTTAGGGTCGTCTTTAAGCACTGCGAACACAAAATCGTCATGGCTTAAGGGGTCGTCTGCCATGTCCTTTGCGTAGATTGTAACCGTGCGCAGCTTTCGCTTAGGAGAAAAAGGCAGCTTTTCAATTTGAATGTCGCCTTTTTGCTTTATGTCCACCATAAGCGCGCATTTTTTGTGGCTTTCTTCGCTGAGCGAATACGCCAAAGGCGAACCTGCATAGCGTATATGCTCTTTCCCGGCGCTTTGGCACTTGTGCAGATGCCCGAGCGCCACATAGTCAAAACGGTTTACGGCGTCTGTCGTGATGCAGTCTATTCCTCCGACAGAGCCTTCTTCAGAGTCCGACCTTTCGCTTCCTAAAACAAACTGGTGCATAATAAGCACATTTCTTTTTGAAAAATCTATTTTTTCGTTTGCTATGGCAGCGCTTACAGCTTCGTCATAGCCGGATATATTTTCATCTACATATCTTTTCACCTGAAACGGCCTTATAAAAGGCATAAGCCATACTGTTATGTCCCCATAATCGTCCTTTAAAGCAAGGCTTTCTATTGTGCCCGTATAAGGCGGGCTTACGAATATGCTGCTATCCGCGATTATGTTTTTAAGGTAGGCGATTTGCGCCGCGTTGTCGTGGTTGCCGCTTATAACAAAAACAGGCTTATTGCTTTTGGACAGCTTAAACAAAAACGAGCTGAAAACTTCCAGCGCTTCCTGAGATGGCTGAGTTTTATCGTACACATCGCCCGCTATTAAAACCGCGTCCGCCTGTTTGGAAAACTCTAAAATCTGCTTTAATATATGCTTTTGGTCATCTATTAGCGAGTGCACGCCTTCCAATTTCCTGCCTATATGCAGGTCCGCAACATGTAAAAACTTCAAAATGGCTCCTTTAAAATACAAAAACGGTTTTTATTGCAGCTTATTATTTTTTCCTGCTGCATTTTTGAAATAACTCTGGAAAGGGCGCTCCTGTCCGCGCCTATGTACGCCGCCATGACGCTTCTGTCCATGGGTACTAAAAACTCCTCGCCCTTTTCCTGCTGGTAGAGTTCCAAAAGCCCCAGCAGCTTTTTCTTTATGCTGGGCTGCGCAGCTATCCTTATGCGCTCGTTCATGCGCATAACATCCTGCGCCAGCAAAAAAGAGAAATTTATAAAAAGTCGCTTGAGCAATTCGGTTTTAAAATTTTTTAAAGGCTCTATATTGAGCCACAGAACAAGCGAATCTTCCGCCGCCGTTACCATAACGGGGCTTTGCGCGCGCAGCATGGCTAAGGAAGTGGCAAAGCAATTGCCTTCCTGCACTACGGAAAGCAGTATCTCCTTGCCGTATTTGTCCATTTGGTAGGCTGCAGCGCTGCCCTTTATAAGCACGCCGAAGCTTTCAACTACGCTTGACGGAGCGATAATAACATCGTTTTTATTATACTTTTGCTCTTTAGCAGAAAGCAGGCGCAAAAGCTCGTCCTTTTCTTCCAAGCTGAAATCTAAAAACAAATTTATGTTTTTCATATTATTCCCTTCTAAGCTTGCATATACTTCCTTTAAAAGTATACATAAAACAACGGGTATAAGCAAGGGAAAGGGAAATTTGCCCGAGGCTTAATTTGTTTAATTGAATTATAAAAAACGGGCATTTAATATGCCGATTCAAGCAGCAGCGGTATAGCCGCGGGCTTGCCGGCAAAGTCCCATGGACTTTTGCCGTGTGTCTGTTCGCTTTATATATTTACCTTTCTCAAGTCAAAAATATATGGAATGCGCAGCCTTTAGCCCCGCAGCCGAAGCTCTCGAAGCTTTTCACTATTGCACTTATTATGCTTCGCCCCCTGAACCTCCCTGAACAGTAATTTATCTGCAATCTCAGATTCAGCCAGTAACGGCAGAATCGCTTAATATAGATATAAATTTTAATAAAAGACAATATTTCAATAAAGAACTTAGAAACATAAAAGTGCGGATAAAGCATGTGCAGGGCAATTTAAAAAAAGCCTAAAAATTAAAACTGCGGCGCTGCGGTTTAAAAGCCTGAGCAGCTTTTTATGCGCCTGCATGCTTGCGCTGCCCGTCTGCATATTTAAAAGCATCGTTTTTTTGCGCCTATACGGCGTTTTTGCAAAACAAAAACCGCGAACAAGCTTATCGCCTATTCGCGGAAATCTCAAATGTTGTAGCTTACTCTTATGTGTATTTCCTGTACTTATGAAAGTACATTCTAAAGAAAACAGTTATGTAAAAAGCATCTTTAGTTTAGTACATATCGAGTTTTATACATTCGATTAATATTCGCTTCTGCTTATAAATTTGTTTTACAAAAGCTTTTGTCAATGTGCGCGGCACACGGTTATATAAATTTCGGCTGCTAAACAGCACCCGCTGCAGGCTCTGACTCCCGCTCTTTACACCGTGTGCCTATTTAACTGTGCTTTTCTGCGCATTGCTCCGCGCGTAAGCAAACAAATTTCATAATAATGAATGTGGCTGCTGCTCTTGCGGATTACAGCTTATGCTTTCAGTCCAGCCTGCAAATCGGCTTTCGCTAATCGCTTGGCTTAAACCTTGGCAATCCGCTGCACCCTTGGCAACTCCGGCCCTCTTAAACTAAACTGCCACGGGCGAAGCAAGCGCAAAAGTACTTAGGTTCCTCTCTGATTACACATCGCCCCTTTCGTTGATATTGTGGCTGACGGCAACTTCTTCCTGCCGCCCCGCAACCTGGCTATGGCCACTTGAAACGCCACTTCTTCCGGCGCTTCCCGTTTTGCTAAGCCTTTTATTGCCCTCTCATGTTGCACCTATAAATTACCACAAACAATTGAACATGTCAAGCTTTTTGGCAAAATTTCTTCCTAATAACACATTTTTGTGCTATATGTGCTTTTTTAGATAAAATATTAGGTAAAACACACATATTTAAATAGTGTTAATATATAAATAACATCAAAATATGTTATAATTTTATTAAGGTTGATACGGAAGGGTGGATACTTTGAATTTAAGGGATTATCTTGGAGAAACAAGCCTATATGATAAGAAGGAAAAATTAGAAAAACACAGGCCTAAATCCTGGTTAAAATCTATATCGGCTTTTGCCAATGGCCGTGGCGGTAAATTGATTTTTGGCATTAGAGAAGATAATACTGTTATAGGATTTAAATCTTACCAAAAAACATCTGAGGATATTAGTGAGATAATAAAGACAAAAATGGATCCTATACCCGAGTTTGATATGGAAATACAAGAAATAGACGGGAAAATAATATTAATTCTAACTATCTTTCAAGGTAAAAACACCCCATATTTCGTAGCAGACGGCGGTACAAGGACAGCCTACAAAAGAGTAGGAAACCAGAGTATTCCAGCTACAAGAATAGATTTGTTTAACCTGTCTTTAAAGGGAGAACGTATTTCCTATGACTCTTTGGAGTAAAAGAAAAAATTAGATAAGGTTACTTTTAATAGCTTAGCTATTGAATATAAAGAAAGAACATTAAACGAATTTGAGAATAGGGATTTAAAGTCATTTGGGCTTTTAAATGATGAAGGAAATCTTACCATAGCAGGAGCATTATTTGCAGACGGCTACCAAGTTTACCAATCCAGGGTATTTTGCACAAGATGGAATGGATTAAGCAAAGCAAACGGTATAATGGATGCTTTGGATGACCAAGAATTTGAAGGAAACATAATTTATCTTTTGAAATCTTCGATAGATTTTATAAAAAGAAACTCAAAAAAGATGTGGAAAAAAGGCCCTATGTATAGGATAGAATATCCGGAATATCCGGAAAGGGCTGTTCAGGAAGCATTAGTCAACGCTTTAATTCATAGAGATTATTCTATAGTTGGGAGTGAAATTCATGTGGAAATATACGATGACAGGTTAGAAATATTTTCACCAGGAGGAATGTATGATGGCAGCTTCATACAAGACTTAAACCCCCTTGATGTCTTTTCTACAAGAAGAAATCCAGTTATTGCCGATTTGTTTGCAAGAATGGACTTAATGGAAAGACGAGGGTCAGGGCTTAGAAAAATCATAGAAGCATATGAGGCAGAAGAAAACTATAAGGAAGAATTAAAGCCGGAATTTAGATCAACAGAAACATCTTTTCGTATAATTTTGAAAAATTTAAATTATGATACTCAAATTGACACCCAAAATGACACTCAAAGTGATACTCAAAGTGATACTGGAAAACACGCTCGGAAATTAAAGCCAGATGATAGGCGTACAAATATAATTAAAATTATAGGAATAAACTCCAAAATTACCGCCTATGATCTGGCTAAAAAATTCAATGTGTCAGAAAGCACAATTAAAAGAGATTTAAAAACATTAACAGATAAAAAACTAATAGAATACATTGGCAGCGCCAAGAGCGGCTACTGGAAAATCAACAAGCAGATACAAAAAAAATAAATTCACTTTAATGCAGGATTTATGAGAAAATTTAAAAAAGTCTTTGCAGCGTCTATATGGAAACCATGTCAAAAATATTTCGCTTGGCCGATTTTGCTCTCCAGCGGCGAAAACGGGAAAATGTATAGCTCTTCAACATCCTGCAACCTTAGCGCATGTTGTGGACCGCGATTACGCTCGCGGAAACTTTATTCCCTGGAATGCTTCCTAACAGTACTTTGTCTGCGTTCTTAAGTCTTTTCTAATTTAGAGTAAATTTTCCTGCTAATAAACACTGTATAAATGCTATTTTCCCTTTACAATAAGCTTCCGCTTAGGTTATACTTTTATGAGCGACTATTTTTCCGGAGGTAATTATGCCGATAATAGGTTTATGCGCAGACTGGGACGAAGAGCATCAGCGGCCCGCGCTTCCCGATTCATACGTGCAGGCGGTTGTCAATGCGGGAGGCACTCCCCTTATTTTACCCCTTGTGTTAAGCGAAAAGGCTCGCCTTGAAATGCTGGACAAACTCGACGGCATCATATTTACCGGCGGGAACGATATAGAGTCTGCGCGCTTTAACCAGCCGCAGCATAAGAAAGCCGACATACCCTTTCTTCTGCGCGACGAACAGGAATATTTTTTAATGGACAATGTTATAAAAAGGCGCATGCCGGCGCTTTGCATATGCCGCGGCATGCAGCTGCTTAACTGTTTTTTGGGCGGCGACCTATACCAGGACATAGATGAAATGCTGAACACCGGCATAGACCACGCGCAGTTTAAAATAAAGGACGGTTTTATACACTATGTAAACATAGATAAAAAAAGCCGCCTTTACAGCATAGTAAATAAAGACCGATTAAACGTCAACTCGCGCCACCACCAGGCGGTAAAAGCCGTAGCCCCCGCGCTTAATGTAAGCGCCGTATCGCAGGACGGAGTTGCGGAGGCGCTTGAATTTAAGGAGGATATGCCTGTAATCGCCGTGCAGTGGCACCCTGAAAGTCTGATAAAACGAGACGAAAGCTCGAGAAATCTTTTCGACTGGCTTATAAGCAAATGCAAGTAGCGCTTATAGCGGACCTTCACGGCAACAGAACCGCTGTAAAAGCGCTGGAGCAGGACCTTAAAAGACGCAGAATAGCAAAAATATGGTGTCTGGGCGACCTTATGGGGAAAGGCCCCCATTCCGACTATACCTTTGACTGGGCCTTTGCCAACTGCGAACTTATATTGCAGGGCAACTGGGACCACGATATAGCTTTAAAAACATATAAAAGAGATGCATTCTTTATAAACCAGTTAGGCGAAAAAAGACTTAAAAAACTTTTAGAGCTTCCGCTTGAAAAGCGCATACGCCTTTCCCAAAAAAACATACGCCTGTTGCACGGCAGGCCGACTCTCAGCTTTCCGGCAAGGATGCACGGAGAAGAAGAGCATTTAAAACTAATGTTTGACGAAGGCACCGATGTTGTCGGCTATGCGGATATACATAGGCCCGGCCTTCGCACGCTCGATTTCGGCATGCTGTTTAACACGGGCAGCGTCGGCAACGCGCTTGGCGTAGTGCAGGTTGAGTATGTTTTGCTTTCTGGCGACGAAACCAATAAATCGAGCAGCCTTTCAATAGAATTTTGCTCACTTAACTACGATATAGACAAAGAGATAAAAGACATACCGCCAGCATTTCCGCACGCTAAAGCCTACATACAAGAGATAACTACGGGGCGATACATAAACCGCGCAGGCGTTTCAAAAGGCCTTTAGCGTGGTATATTTATATTAAGGGATGCAAGGCTTTAAAGCTTGCAAACTGCATTCAAAAGCTTTGCCCCTTAAAAAAAAATCGTCCTAATTTTTTTGGACATGCAAGGAAAAGCTCATTTGATCCGTTATATAGGTGAACCACTTAAAAGGAGTTGTTATTATGAAAAAATTATTATCTTGGTTTTTTGCACTAAGCATAGTTATGAGCTTAGCCGTATTTCCCGTATCCGCAGCGGATAAAATAAACGTCGACCTTATTAAGGAAATAACGCTTGCGGGAGAGAACCCGACCGACACCGTGTTTTTCCTAAGCAATCAAGGGTCTAACGCTGTGGACATTACCGTTCAGGTGTATGACGAAGTAGCAAAGACTACAGTTGAAAACATTTATTTGACCCTGCAGCCCGGCGACGAGCCTACGCCCGTAATGACGCGCATATACAAGATGCTTCCAAAGCACGGGGATATAAACCTGTACCGCTACACAATTAAAAGCAGCGGCGGCTTTAAAAGAACTATAAGCTATGCGCAGAAATTTCACGACACCGATCCCATGACCAACCTGCCTATCTATATGCAGTACTACAACCATTTCTACCGCAACAACACAGCGAGCAGCTTCGGCCCGCACTTTAGGGACGTTGTGCCAGGGTCCACAAAGCTTTGGTACATGTTTACACCTCTTGATTTAACCCGCCAGGGCAGGCAGACCTACGAGCTTGTTGCTAGCAATATGTACGTTATAGGCGAAGTGTATGTAGACGTATACGGCGACACCGTAACGGTTACCTACCACAACTTCTACGACGGCAAGGGCGGCGACACGGAAACCACAAAGGAATTTTTAGGCATATATAATTCGTATAACGACGTTGTTTTGCCGGACGATACTCCTACAAGCTCATACAACAACCCGCCCACGCGCTTCCAGTTCGGCATGCCCTTCAGCATAGCCTACGACTTAAACGGCGATACAAATGTAATAATGTTCGTGCGCAATGTTGTAAACTACCATGTATACCCGCGTCCGCAGAACACCATGTTCCGCCGCTTCTGGGAGAACAAGCCGGAGCTTAAGGAACTGAGAGAGCAGATGCTCAGCTTCATGGACCCGATAGAAGGCTTGCAAAACTAAGAACATATTTTACTGACTTTCCGGCGCCGCAAGGGCGCCGGTTTTTTGCTGCAAGGGTTCAAATGCGCGCATAATATCCGCAAACGCCCTGTTCTTTACATATATGTTGCAGACAATTTACATTTTTGTGTATAATATATCTGTCCGGATTGTCGGACGAAAAGGAGAGTAATATGCACGAAAAAATGCAATTAGATAATTTTGAAAATAAAGAATCAAACATTAATTCCGATGAAGTTTCTAAAGCGGAGCAAAGCTCAACGGAAGATGCATGTTCAGGGGCAAGCTCCAAAGAAAATACGCAAGAGCGGAAAAAAGAGATAAAGGAGCTGTCCCAAGTTGTCCACGAAGAAATTTGGGGCATGCTGAGCGAAGACGAGGAAAGCACGGTAAATGAGCTTGCCAAGGAAACGGCTAAGGGCAAAAACGTGCCGCTCGGCAACCCCTTTAATATGGAAGAGCTTAAAAACAACAACATGATAATGTTCCAGGCCTTCGAATGGCACATGGAAGACACGGGGGATTTTTACAAAAAGCTTGTTGAAAACGCACCGAGGCTTTCTAAAATGGGCGTTGGCGGCGTATGGCTCCCGCCCTGCTTTAAGGCCACCGGCACAAACGACACGGGCTACGGCGTGTACGACCTGTACGACCTTGGGGAGTTTGACCAAAACGGGGCCGTGCGCACCAAGTACGGCACAAAGGAAGAGCTGCTAAGCGCCATAAAGGCCCTTCAGAAAAGGCATATACAGGTGTATGCGGATGTTGTGCTAAACCACAAGGCGTCAGCGGACGAAACCGAAGTTTTCCGCGCGGTAAAGGTTAATCAGGAAGACAGAACTCAGCAGGAGGGCGAGCCGCGCGACATAGAAGGTTGGACGCGCTTTACCTTCCCCGCACGAAACGGCAAGTATTCCGATTTTACATGGAACTTCAACCACTTTACAGCCGTGGACAAGGACGAAAGAACAGGGGAGCTCGGCATATTTAAGATATTGGGCGAAAACAAGGGCTTTTCTCCCAATGTAAGCCGCGAACGCGGCAATTACGACTACCTTATGTTTGCAGACGTGGACTGCCGAAACAAGGACGTAATAGACGAGCTTTTGCGCTGGGGGGAATGGTTCCTTAAAGAAACCAATGTGGACGGCTTCAGAATGGATGCGCTTAAGCATATAGATTCAAACTTTTTGCATGTTTTTTTGCGCCATATGCGCCTATCGAGCGACAAGCCCATGTACTTTGTAGGGGAGTACTGGTCAAACTGCAAGGAAGAATTAAAAGAATACGTAAAAAAGACGCAGAATGTTACGGCTCTTTTTGATGTGCCTCTGCATTTTAACTTTTTTCAGGCTTCAAACGAAGGCGAAAGCTACGATTTGCGGCATATATTCGACAATTCTCTGCTTGCGCTTGACCCGATAAACACCGCCACATTTGTCGACAACCACGATTCCCAGCCCGGGCAGTCGCTTGAAAGCTTTGTTAAGCCCTGGTTTAAGCCAATAGCCTATGCGCTTATACTGCTCAGGCAGGACGGCTATCCCTGCCTTTTCTACGGCGATTACTTCGGCATAGGCGGGGAAAACCCGCAGGGACCCATGCAGGATGTTTTAGACCCGCTTCTTGCAGCGCGCAAGTACTGCGCCTACGGCGGGCAGACGGACAGCTTCCTTGAAAAAAACCTTATAGGCTTTGTGCGGCACGGGGATAAGCACCACAAAAACAGCGGCCTTGCAGCGCTTATGTCAAACGGAGCAAGCGGCTCCATGGAGCTTGACTTGGGGATTCAGCACGCAAACAAAGCCATGTTCGATATAACCGGCAACACTAAAGGCAAAATAGTATTAAACAAAGACGGCAAAGCCGCTTTCCCCTGCCCCGCAGGCAGCCTAAGCGTATATGTGTTCGAAGACGCGGCGCTCCCTAAAAGGTTTAGATATAAAGGGTAGGGCGCCGAAAAGCCTTAGTATAATACAAGTCAAATTTCCATAGCTGGCATTAGCCAAACAATTATTTACTCCAACTATGCATCTGCGGGGAAATATCTAATTTTTTTTGCAGTTCGCACGACACGATTGCGAGTCAAATAAGTTGAAAAAAAGTGGAGACTATGATATCTTTATTTTGGTATATATGCTATGATAAACTGTATACAATTTTATAGAGGATGGTGAACATCATGCCGGACAACAAACCTTATTTACGCAAGTTTTTATTTGCTATAGTTATAGCTGTTTTTATGCTGTCTGCCATAGGCGGATATGCAGAAGAATCTCGGGATTATGCTTCTGAATTTAATGAAATGGACTTGGATGAATTACAGAACATGCAGCAAGTTTTATCCGAAATAATAAACGATAAAAAATTAGCAGGCGCAACCATTCAATTCGAAGAAGAAATGACCGTCGCAATCAAAAAGCAGCTCAATCTTTCCGTTTCAGCAAGCGGTAGGGAAATAACACCCAAAACGAAAATCACATATGAATCTTCGGACCCAGGCGTTGCAAAGATTACTGGTTCAAAATTAACAGGCGTTTCCGACGGTAAAGCTATTATAAAGGCAACGGCTGTTTTCGAAGATGAAGCTGTATTAGAAACTCAAGCAAAAGTTACCGTTGTTGTACCCGTTGCAGCAATCAAAATTCCGCAAACATTTACTGTATTCGCAGGAAAGTCTGCAGATTTTAGAGAACAAATTGTTATTTCGCCTCAAAACGCTTCCGATAAAGGTTTGTTATTTTCAGTTGATGATGAAACAATTGCCAGTGCAGATGACAAAGGCATTATACATGGCATTAAAGGCGGAACAGTAACATTGACAGTTACATCGTCAGAAAAAACACAAAAGCCCAAAACCGCTAAATGTAAAATCAATGTTACAGAAGCTGTGTCCGGCATTAGCTTAGACTCTGAAACGATTACAGTTGGCAAGCAGAAAAAATTTACAATCAAGGCAAATGTTATGCCTGAAAGTGCGACAAACAAGAAGCTTGTTTGGACGTCCGATAATCCAAAAATAGCAACAGTTAGTTCTGCAGGAATTATTACGGGCGTCAAAACTGGAAAAACAACAATAACATGCACCGCCGCAGATGGCTCGGGCGTTAATGCAAAATGCGAAGTTACTGTTGTTCAGTCCGTTAGCGGAATCAAACTAGACAAAAATAATCTTACCCTAGGTAAGGGCAAAACATACAAACTCACAGCAACTATCTCGCCTAAAGATGCAACAAATAAGAATGTTACTTGGAAAACATCATCCGCAAGCGTTGCACAAGTTGATAAGAATGGGACTATTACGGCTAAAGGCGGGGGAGACTGCGAAATTTCATGTACAACTCAAGATGGCGGAAAAACAGCCAAAGTAAAAGTGCATGTCCCAACATTTAGTGTAGATAAAACCGAGTACAAAGTAACCAGCAAGAATGGGACTACTATTCCGATTAACTGGGATTCGTATGGTACTGAACTGATGCTAACAGATAATGGAGGAAGTTATTTCGACGCTGAATGGGATAGCAGCAGCAATATAAAAATCATACCCAAAAAAGCTGGAAAAGGGACAATAATAATCTACAATAAAAAAGCACCTAAAGATAAAGTGAAGGTATCTATAACAATTGACCACAGTGCAGCTTATGACAAGGTTTCATACCCAAGCATTCAATATGATTCAGCTTCAAGATATCCTGGTTCGTACAAAGGCGATAAATGCAGTTTTTCTGGCAAGGTATTACAAGTGATGTCAGGTGTATCCACTACAAGTTATCGCATTTCGAGCCGTGGAAACTATAATAATGTTGTTTACGTCACTATTAAAAACTCGGATATTACTACTCCTATAATAGAGGACGACAAAGTAACAGTTTATGGTAAATATAATGATAATTACACATATACCAGTATATTTGGAGCAAGCATTACTCTGCCGAGCGTATCCGCTGAACGTATTTTTGTTAAATAATATGTATCTGTAAAATAGACTGTTCGGAATCTTTTCTGAAAATTTCAGCCCTCTTCGATAAAACCGTGTTTGTTTAAGCCGAACAGCAAATTCTGCTGCTCGGCTTTTTGACTACAATACTACTACCTTAAAACAGTTCTCTTTTATTAAAAATGCCAAGCGCAAATAATAAACACCCGGAGCTATTAAGCTCCGGGTAAAATTAAGAGTTCAACGGAAAAGTAAAATCACTACTTGGCTGTAAAAAAATTGTTCTTAAGCATTTCACCTGTTTTCCCATCTATTACAAGTAAAATCGCATTTTCATCCGGTCTGCTTGTTTTATTTGAATAAGCCACATTCTGCGTCTGTATTACTCGGTACTGCCTTCTTTGCGGAGTTCTCTATATAAAACTTCACCCCAAGGTTATTTTATCTATAATGGCGAGCTCTTCTTTGGTAAATTCCGTGTTGTCCTGCGCGTGCACAGCGTCCTCTATATGGGACATGCGGCTTGCGCCTATAAGCACGGAAGAAGTCTCGGGCTTATTCAAAAGCCAGCTTAAAGCCATCTGGCTAAGCTTTTGCCCGCGCTGCATGGTCAAATCGTTTAACTGGCGCACCTTTTGCATAACATCTTCCGTTATGTTCCCTTCGTGCAGGGATACGCTGCTGCCGCCCGCGCGGGAATCCTTAGGTATGCCGTTTAAATAGCGGTCCGTCAGTATGCCCTGCTGCAGCGGCGAAAAGGGTATTGCGCCTATGCCGTTTCGGCTAAGGGTTGCGTAAAGCCCGTTTTCTGGGCGCCTGTCCATCATGTTGTAGCGTGGCTGGTGTATTAAAAGCTTGATTCCCATCTGCTTAAGCGTATCCACCGCAAGCTGCGTCTGCTGCGCATTGTAGTTTGAAATGCCGACATACAGCGCCTTGCCGCTTTGAAGCGCTGTCGCCAGGGCGCCCATGCTTTCTTCTATGGGCGTATCTGGGTCCGGCCTATGGTGGTAAAATATATCAACATAGTCAAGCCCCATGCGCTTTAAGGATTGGTCTAAGGATGCGAGCATCTGCTTTCTGCTGCCCCATTCGCCATAGGGGCCTTCCCACATGTAAAAGCCCGATTTGGTGGATACTATTATTTCATCGCGGTAGCGCTTAAGGTCTTTTTTAAGCACCTTGCCGAACAGCTTTTCTGCAGCGCCTGCGGGCGGGCCGTAGTTGTTCGCAAGGTCAAAATGCGTGATGCCTAAGTCAAATGCGCCTAATATCATCTGGCGGCATTTTTCATAATCCGCTTCGCCGCCGAAGTTTTGCCAAAGCCCCAAAGAAACGCTCGGGAGCTTTAGGCCGCTTTTCCCAACGCGCCTGTACTGCATATTGTCTTAGCGTGTTTTTTTAGCATTATATTCTGACATATCTACCTCCTATTGAAAATATCTGTAATTAAAGTGTTTTTAAGCCGCATTTAATCAAGCAATCGGCATTTTTGCATTTCTATGCTGTTTTTTCTTCAAGCCTTTTTATGGCTTTTTCCATACGGCTTATGGTTTCTTCCTTTCCTAATAGATAGGCTATTTCAACGGCGCCGCCTGGCGTTGAAGCAAGGCCGCTTATGGATATTCTAACGGGCCAAAGCACCTTGCCGTTTTTAAGACCCGCCTGCTTTATGGAGCCTATCATGGCTTCGTGCAGTTCAGCTTCCTGCCAGGTTGTCAAACTTTTAAGTATAGGCAGCATAAAGCGCAGGGACTCTAAGGAGCTTTCCAATGTGGACTTGCTCCTTTTATGCTCAAACAGGCTCAGCTCGTACTCCGGCTGCTCGTTAAGGAAGCCTATCATCTGCGGTATGCGGTTGAACACTTCGGTTCTGCTCTGCATAAGCTTTGCTAAGTACCGGTAGTCCATTTCTTTTCCTTTAAAAACCTTGTCAAACCACGGTGCAGCCTTTTCAAAATAGTCTTCAAAGGGCATTTCGCGTATGTATTCTGCGTTAAACCACGTTAGCTTGTCCATATTGAATATGGCAGGGGCTTTGTTTAAGCCTTCTATTGAAAAGGCCTTTTCAAGCTCTTTAAGCGTAAAGAACTCTCTGTCGTCTCCCGGGCTCCAGCCCAAAAGCGCTATGAAATTTATTATGGCTTCCTTAAGGTAGCCCATGTTGAGAAGGTCTTCAAAGGACGGGTCGCCGTAGCGCTTGGAAAGCTTGCGCGTTGCGTCCTTCATAACTACGGGCAGGTGCAGATACATTGGCGGCTCCCAGCCCAAAGCCTTGTAAAGCAAATTATACTTTGGCGCGCTCGAAAGGTATTCCGTGCCGCGCGTTACGTGGCTTATGCGCATAAGGTGGTCGTCTATAACGTTTGCGAAGTTGTATGTTGGAAGCCCGTCCGCCTTTATTAAAACGCCGTCATCAAGGGTGTCGTTTGGCACTTCCACATGGCCAAAAAGCAGGTCGTCAAAAGAAGCCGTGCCGCTTTCCGGTATGTTTTGGCGTATTACATAGCTTTCCCCGCTCTTTATGCGGCGCTTTGCTTCTTCCTTTGGTATATGAAGGCACTTTTTGTCGTACTTCCATGTTTCGCCCTTTTCCTGCGCCGCATACCGGCGCTCTTCAAGCTCTTCCTTGGTGCAAAAGCAGGGGTAGGCATCGCCCGTTTCCACAAGCTGCATTGCATAAGGGAGATAGCTTTCCTTGCGCTCGGACTGTATGTACGGGCCGTACGGGCCGCCTACATCGGGGCCTTCGTCGTATGTGAGCCCGGCTAAACGCATGGATTTATATATAAGCTCCACCGCTCCTTCGACTTCCCTTTCCTGGTCCGTGTCTTCTATGCGCAGTATAAACTTGCCGTTGTTTTTTCTTGCCAAAAGGTAGGTGTAAAGCGCCGTGCGCAGGCCGCCTAAGTGCAGGTAGCCGGTCGGGCTCGGGGCAAAACGGGTACGTACTTCTTGCATTGATTACCTCTTTTTCATGTGTTGCTAATAAGTTGAATTGTTGTTTGATAAAGTTTTAGGCTGCCGGCCATAAGTCTAAAGATATACGGCCGCGCGTCTTTTCGCTTGATGGCTTTGCCTTGTAAAGCTTAAAATATACGGAATGCGCAGTTTTTAAATGTCCTGCAGCCTTAGCGCCGGAGCTTTTAAGATTTGCGCTCATGAGATTTGCTCTCCCTTAAGCCAAAAATTTAGGGAATGCAAAGCTTTTAAATGTCCCGCAGACTTAGCGACGGAGTTTTCAAGGTTTGCGCTCATGGGGGTTTGCGCCCCTTTGCCCTCTAAAACCGCTCTGGTTAAACTCTTTGGAAAAATTTATCTTTCCTGCTCTTTTGGAAGCTTAAAGCTGTCCCTTAGCGGCACCACGCGGTTGAACACGGGTTTTTCTTCCGAGGAATCCCTGTCCTTGCAGAAATACCCCACGCGCAGGAACTGGAAAGTATCTCCTATTTTAGCGTTTTTTATTTCAGGCTCTGCAAAGCCCTGCACCGTTTTAAGGGAATCGGGGTTAAGCATTTCAAGGAAGTCCTTTTTATCGTCATCTTCCTTAAGCTCTTTAAACAAAGGCTCAAATATGCGGGCTTCAATGGGCAAGGCGTGCTCCTTGTCCACCCAGTGCAGCGTGCCTTTAACCTTGCGGTTGGCGCCTTCGCTTCCCGAGCGCGACGAAAGATCCACAGAGCATATAAGCTTTTCTATGCTGCCGTCTTCCTTCGTAACAACGTCTTCGCACTTTATTATATAAGCGCCTTTAAGCCTTACTTCTCCGCCGGGGCGCAGCCTGAAGAACTTGCGCGGGGGATCTATCATAAAATCCTCCTGCTCTATGTAAAGGTATTTGCCAAAAGGCACCTTTCTTTCGCCAAATTCAGGATGCGCCGGATGGTTTTCTATTGCAAGCTCGTCAAACTTTCCTTCTTCCCAGTTTGAAAGCTCTATAAGCAGGGGGTTTATAACCGCCATAAGCCTTGGGGCTTTTGAGCCCAAGTCGTTCCTGACGCAGTATTCAAGCAGGGCGTAGTCCACTTCGCTGTCCGCCTTAGCTAAGCCCACTCTGTCTATAAAATCCCTTATGGCTTCCGGCGTAAAGCCGCGGCGGCGCATTCCCTTTAAGGTGGGCATGCGCGGGTCGTCCCAGCCGGACACCATTTTCTGCTCAATAAGCTGGCGCAGATAGCGCTTGCTTAAAACGGTGCGGCTTATGTTAAGGCGCGCAAACTCTATTTGCCTTGGGCCCGTTGACTTATGGCCGAACTTGTCCAAATGCTCTTCCCTAAACCCGGCCTTTTCAACCACCCAGTTATAAAGCGGGCGGTGGTCTTCAAATTCAAGCGAGCAAAGCGAATGCGTAATGCCTTCTATTGCATCGCTTAAGGGGTGGGCATAGTCGTACATGGGGTATATGCACCATTCATCGCCCGTGCGGTGATGGTGTTCAAAAAGCACGCGGTATATAACGGGGTCGCGCATGTTCATATTTGGGGACGCCATGTCTATCTTGGCGCGCAGAACGTATTTGCCTTCTTCGAACTCCCCGTTTTTCATGCGGCGGAACAAATCCAAAGATTCTTCCCACGGGCGGTCGCGCCACGGGCTGTTTTTGCCGGGGCTTGTTAAAGTGCCGCGGTATTCGCGTATTTCTTCCTGGGAAAGCTCGTCCACATAGGCTAAGCCCCGCTTAATAAAATCCTCCGCTATGTCGTACATCTGCTGGTAATAGTCGCTCGCGTAGTATTCTCCGCCGTTCCAGTCAAAGCCCATCCAGCGTATGTCTTCCTTTATGCCTTCGACATATTCCGTTTCTTCTTTTTCGGGATTGGTGTCGTCAAAGCGCAGGTTGCAAAGGCCGTCATACCTTTCTGCCGTAACAAAATCCGTAATGAAAGCCTTGCAGTGCCCTATATGCAAATAACCGTTAGGCTCCGGCGGAAAGCGCGTGTGCACCTTTTCGCATCTTCCCTCCGCCAAGTCCCTATCTATCTCGTCCCAAATAAAATTGGATTTTTCTTCCACTCCCAAAACCTCCCGATCCTTTTGCATTATTATAACAGCAAGCGGGGAATTAGTCCATAATTTGAAATTTTCGCAAGCTTTGCGCCGCATAAGTTTACAAAATATTAAAAAAACGCCGCGCAAAAGCACAGCGCGACAAAGCCATAGAAAAAGTATTATTAGGGAGGTTCATGGGACTAAGCTCCGTTAGTGCAATCTACCCATATAAACAAGCGGCTTTATTAAAACAAATAAAAGCATAGAAAAATTATTATTAGAGGGTTTTATTGAGCTACTTTCCATTAGCGCAATCGTGAAAAGCTTCGGGGCTTTGGCCGCAGGGCTAAAAGCTGCGCATTTCCTGCATTTATGGCTTAATAGAACAAAAGCTTCCAAGCGAAAAGACAAATGGCAATATATCCAAGGGCGCTTTGCCGACAGCTTAAAGCGCCGTGCAAAAGCACGGCGCCATATTCTGTCTGCTTATTTTACTTTAGGTTGAATGTGAAAAAAGACGCAAGCGCGGTTTTCACCAAATCAAGAATAATTGTTTTGTCGCTGTAAAAACCGTAGCTATGACCATCAGCCGGCACCATAACAACCTGCGCATCAAGCGCTTCAGCAACTTCTTTTGAAACGGCAGGGGAAACTGCTTCATCGTCTACTGCGTAAATAACCAATGAAGGCCTGGTAAATTTTTCGGCCGCCTTGCTGATAAGGCTGTTCCCGCCATATTTTTCTAAGTCCGCAAACCATTCTTTGCTCAGATTCTGTTTTTGGCCGTAAATGGTGGTAAACTCCGCATATCCTTTTTCATTCGCTGTATTTTTCAGTTCATTCCAGCCTTCTATGCCGCCGAAAAGGTTTTTCAAATCGTCCGTGTCGGCAGCGGGAGCAAGAAAAGCGGCGGAAACAAAGGGATAGGCTTCATCGGCTATAAGCTCCAGAGCCAAACGCCCGCCCAGGCTGTAGCCGAAAATCGCTACTTTGTTTTCATCCACAGGGTAGTTTTCCGCTGCGTATTTAAGACCGCTGATTATATCCGACTTCATATTCGACTGCGTGTTAAGGCTAAAATCCTCCTTGCTGTCGCCGCATCCGGGAAAGTCCATGCGAACGGATGCAATACCCTGCCCTGCCAGCGCCTCTGCAATAGCTGGAAACCCTATATTTTCATCTCTGCTGCCGCCGTGGCCGTGCGCCATAACAAGCAACGGAAACGGCCCGTCCCCGGATGGCATTACCACGGTTGCGGGAATTTGCGCCCCGCGGGATTCGTACATTACAACATCAGAATGCGCTGCGCTTTCCGAAAAAGCGACGGCCGCAGTAAACATAAAGCACGCGGCAAGCGCTATTGATAATAGTTTTTTCATAATAAACGCCTCTCTTTACTTTATATACATTTAAAATAAGTAAAAACTACCTATTGCCAGTTTAGTATATTCGGTGCGCCTTTGTCAAACACGGAATTATTCCAATAACTCAGCATTTTTAGCAAATCCGCTGTTTCTGTTGTTATAGCACAGTGTCTGCATAAACTTTTTTGTTGAATATGCTGCTGCTTCACGCTTTTATAAGCCTTTACAGCAAATAAAATCCCCTAAAGGCGTTGAAAATTCCTTTAGGGGAAATTGGTTTGTTGTCAAGTGCAGATGCGTTTATTAAGTTTGCGTGTTGAAAATCAAGCTTGCAAAAATGCTATCTGCCATAAGAATCATTTTTATGCAATAAGCTTGTTTTTTAAGCCGGATTCACGGGGACAATTTTGTAAAGGGAAGCTTTTCTTCCTCTGCTTCTTCAGCCGGTTTTTCAGGTATGCTTTTATGAGAGGAATCTGCTTCTCCATTTGAGTTTTCGCAGTCGCTTTTTTCAAGAATCCAGTTAATTGTGTCATCGTCTAACGGCGTTTGCTTTTCCCTATCTATCAAAGGCTGCCACTCCGGCACGGCATCCCTTAGCGCAAAAAGCTGCGAATAGGCGAGACCTTGTCGGTAAGAATCCTGCTGCTTATTCATAATCATTTTGCCGTCCGCAGTCAGGCTGCTTTTTGCATCAAAGCTGTCAACAACTTCCTGCCATTTAAAATACTGCTCCATTTCTTCCGAAGCGGGTTTTATTTTGTCGCCCCGCTCCCATATAACTTCGTAATTGTCGGCATTTCCCTTGCAAATCCTATCGTATTTTTCAAATTCATCGGCGGAAAGCTTTTCCAAAAAACCGTTTTGCAAAGGCTGTTCGAATTTTCGGGGTATCCTGAAACTGTCCACTTCTAAATACAGCGCAGCGCTTGCGTTGCCTGTTTTTTGGGACGTTTGAGGGACGGATTTTGAAAAGTAGACAGTCTGCTCCTGCAATCCCTTATAATCTGCCGAAAGAATTACTGTGCCGTCTTTAAGCTCGGACAGATTTATATCATAGTCCTTTAGCGCCAAAGGCTTTGTTGCCATTGAAAGGCGGTTGTAGCCTAATATTCCGAAAAATATAAGCGCTGTGGCAATGGCTGCCCCTAAAGTTATGCTGCGCCATGTGCGGCCGCGCTTCTTTTTTTTAAGGCGCGCGTTCGCCTGCATAAGGGCTTCGCGCTCCTGCTTTTTTTCTTCCTCGGTTTTTTTAGGAAAATCCGCCTTTAACCGTTCCATATACACTGCGCAGTCCTTGCATTCTTTTATATGCTCTTTTACAAATTCCGCGCTTTTTTCGCTTGCTACTTTGTCAATATAAAGCGGCATTAAATCCCTTGCGACATCGCAATATTTATTCATCGCTTGTTTCTCCTTTCATTTTTTCTGCGAGCATATTTTTCGCTCTGTAATACGTTACGCGCGCCCAGCTTTCCGACTTTTCAAACAGTTCGGCAATATCTCTATGGGACAGCTCGCAAAAAATTCTCAATGTAAATACTTCCCGGTAGGGTTCGGGCAGCTCATGCAGCGCTTTATAAGCGTTCATGGCAAGGCTTTTATCCGCAACCGCATCGGAAAAATCCGGCACGGACTGTTCTTCCGCTTCTTCCAAAGATACCGGCACTGGCTTTCTAAGCGCCGAGTAATACTGGTTTTTAGCTATTGCGCAAAGCCATGTTCCAATGCTGCTTTTTCCTTTAAAACTGTCCTTATGCTTTATAGCCTGGTAAAAAGTTTCCTGCGTGAGCTCTTCCGCAAAGTCGTGATCGCGGCAAAGCGTATATAGATAGCCGTAAACTATGCTTCGGTATTGTCCGTAAACAGCATCGGCATCAAGCACTCTAATCACCGCCCTTCATATAGTTGGTAGCATTAAAACAAAAAACGTTACAAAGTTTTTTAAGTTAAAACAAAGCGTCCGCAGATAATGGCACTCGCAATTTTAATCATGCCATGAATTAACTGAATTATAATCGCAAAAGGTTGAAATCACAATTTATATGAAGTTAAAAAACATAAAGAGATTGAGTCTTGTAAACCACAGAACTCAATTCTCATTAAAGCGCAAACTATAAATGTTAATTTTTATAAATCCGTATAGCGCCGGCTTATAAATCCTCATGCAGCGCATCAGTTAAGGGTGTGCTAGCAGCGATTGCAGCAGGCAATATTGAAAAAATAACAGTTGAAGCTATAACAATAAGTGTTGTCGAAAACAACGTTTCATACCTGATAACTAAGTCAATCACTGTTCTTAAATGTGTATAAAAGGCGATATATATAATATAGGAAGCGGCAATTGAAATAAGTGCACCAAATATTGAACCTATCAAAGACAGCAATAACATTTCCATACAAACTTGAACCATTATCTGTTTTTTTGTAGCACCTAAAATACGGCGAACAGCTATCTCTTTTGAACGTTCTTTTATTGAAAAACTTACTATATTTATCATGTTCGCACCAGCAAAAGCGAGTAAAATTACAGTTATAAGCAATTGTATATTACGCAAACCCGAACTTTGAATATAGGTATCGTTAAGCATATCTTCAAATGAATAAACACTAATTGCTTTATTACTCTTTAGCCTGGTTTTAATTTCGTCTGTGCATTTAATATCGCCTTTAATAATCCATGCGTTTATGTCAAGCGCAGAAATGTTATTTAATTGCGGCTCTATGTATTGTTTATAGCTTTGCATATCAGTATACACTATTTCCATCGGAATAAATCCGTTTTGCTTTTCTTGTATAAAAGCTTCCTCGTCTCGAATTGAATTTGAAAAAACGCCGCCGATCGTAAAAGCTATATGAGCCACATATGGCAGCAATTTTTCACCGTCCGCATAAAAATCAATAACTATTGATCTATTTAATGCGTTTACAGGGCCGCCAAACAGCCTATAAGCGGTTGCGTATGAAATATAAAGAGCAGGTCCCTGATTATGCGCCATGTCCTTTAAAATTATCGGGTGCATGGTTTGGAGCATTGAATCATTCACTAAAAGAGGAAAATTTTCTCTAAAGTTAATATCGCCAACTACTAAATTTATATTTAGTTTATCTTCTGCGTTGTTTTCATAATCTTTGTTTTCTCGCATCATAGTCCATCCGTTAATAGGATTGTAATATACATTTATATCATTAGGCGGCACTTTTGAAGTTAGCCAAAATTTATCTTCAAACATATTTATCCCGCGAACCAGAAGAGTGTTCTTAGGGAAAGTATTTATTTTGTTCAGCTGTGCAAGTTCCCAGGAATCTATAAAAATTCCGCCCATGGCTACAAGCAAAAAACTCAGCAAAATTCCACCTATACACAGCTTATTTCTTAATTTAAATGCTGATGAGTAATAAAAAGAAAACTTTATTCTCTGAAAAAAGCTATGCATAAAAAGTTCTTAACTTCCCGTCCTGCAAATAATAAGCTTCATCAGCTTTCCTCGCAAGGCTGATATTATGTGTAACAAGCAAAACCGCTTTATTTTTATTAGCGCAAGTCTTAAAATGTTCAAAAATTATTTTAGTGTTTTCTTCATCTAAATTGCCGGTAGGTTCATCCGCTAAAATAATCGACGGACTTAATAAAAGCGCCCTTGCTATGGCAACACGCTGTTTTTCGCCGCCTGACAAATAAACCGTCCTTTCATTTTCAATGGGTTTTAATCCTAAAGAATCAATAAGCAGCGCATAATTCTGTTCAATTTTACTTTTTTTATGCACACCATACCAGCTGCTCATCAAAATGCTGTCTTTAACTTTTGCATTTGGCAGCAAACCGTAATCTTGAAAAATAAAGCCGATATTTTCATTTCTGAAAAGACATCTTTTCCTGTCTGAAAAGCGCTTGACATCAACGCCGCATAGCTGTATATCGCCGTTAAATTGCATATCAAGCAAGCCCACTATGTTAAGCAACGTTGTTTTGCCGCAGCCTGAAGCCCCAACTACGGCAGTTATTGAACCATATAGGCCAGATAAATTTAAGTCATCAAGTATTTGCCTGTTATTCCCATATGTTTTTGAAATCGACTTTAAATTATAAGCAAAATTCATATTATTAAGTTTAATTTGACATTAATTGACCGTATCTTGAATCCGGATGCACAAGGATTTCATCACTCGGCTTTAGTCCGTTTACAATTTCAACTTGCTTATCATCTTTTAATCCGATTTCAACAGGCGCAAGGGGGGTCAAATATTTTTCATCATCGACATATTTTATTGTTTGCACAGCATATTTATTAGGGGCAACTTCTAAAACAGAAGAAATAGGCAGCAGATTTACATTTTTTCTTTTTGCAACAGAAATTTTAAACTTCACTTCTGTTCCCATACGCACAATGTTTTTTTTGTTGTTTTCAAACATAAGTCGTATGTTAACTGTTTTTCCGTTTGCAACCAAAGCTATGTATTCAACTGTTCCTGTTATTTTTCTGCTGCCAATACTTACTATCACTTCATCCCCGACTTTTAAATTCTCTACAGCCTGTATAGATACATCAGCAAAAATTCTCAAAGAATTATCTTCCAGCAGCTTCACTGTAATGTTTTCCGCATTATGAATCACATCAATAATCAGTCCATCAAACGGGGCAAAATATTTTTTACCATTTATTATAAACAGTATATCTTCTTTTTTTATTTGCTGGCCTGCCTTAACCAATAATTCCAATTTCGAATTTTTTGTTAATTTCCCTGTTGTATCTGCGATTGAGCTGTCCCTGAGCGGAGCTACTGCTCCATTAAATTCTTCATAAATTGCTATATCGCCTTTTATCATTTTCTGCGTCGCCGGCAATACTACATCTTGTGCAACGTTCGTTTTTGAAGGTAAAAGCAAATTAAATTGATTTTCCAAAATGGATTTTTGATTGTCGAGCAGCTTCCATCCTATCAGGCAAGCTGCAACTAAAGCGGCCAACAAAAGCAGCTTTATAAAATCTGAAAGCCACGACAAAAACGTTTTATTCATTTAGAATGATCTGCCATAAACCTATCTATTTCTTCTATTCGCTTAGGCGTATCATGCACCATTAAATCCAGGCGCGGCAGCCACGATATGCCTTCCGCATTAGAATCTTCAAGAGTGTATTTGATATAAAAGCTTAAGTATGTAAAGCTCCAAAGCTTTTGGTTTGGCGCGTGCTCTATTTCAAGTTCTATATTATCGTCTTTTTGCACAGCGCAAGGGCTGTTTAAAGCTTCTTTATTAAGCAGAATTTTAGATATTGCCTGGCTGCTTGTAAAGCCCGCTTCTGTTATATCCATATTTTTGTAGGAATAAAGCTTCCAGTTTGAACGCATAAGCTGGGACAGGGGCGTATTTAAAGGTATATCCACAGGGACTATCTGCTGGCCGCTGTCCTGAGGCTCCAATATTTTTATGTACAGCTTTGCGGGGTGCATATCGTAAGTTTTTTTATCATCAACAGTTATTTCTATCTTTGAAACAGAAATTTCTTTCTGCCATGTATGTATGCTGAACCAGACCACGTTTTCATACCAGCCCGAAGGAGCAGCGATGATGTCTTCCTCGCTGAAAGGGGCGGGTTCAAAATTTACAATATTGCCTTCGGCATCGTACATTTTATTTATTTTGATGTCTTTAACTTTAAAATCCGTAATCACAGGCAACGGCAGAAGAACTTCATCGCTCTTAAAAAGGCGCAGGTCAACGTAGAGCATATCGCCCCCCGTGACTGTTTCTTCCGCGAAAGCGCCGAACGGTACAGTTACAGACAGCAGCAAAGCCGCTGTAACGGCTAAAATGGCAAATTTGCGCATATTATGCTCTTTCCTTTCATTTTAATTCGACGACCAAACGCAGCGGAACTGTGGCATTGTTGATGTCGGTTCATATGATGTTGAAGAAGCCGACTGACGATAAGCAGAGTCATTTTCATACCAATATTTCCAATACAATTTTTCATGGTATATTTTTACAGGTAAATAAGCATTTATCTGATACCAGCCTATTTTAGAATTATAATCAGGGCTATACGTCCATGAATATGAAGCGATTTCATTGCTTGACCATGCATATTTTGCAGAAACCGCGATTGATAGCCACTGCCGAATTTCAGAATTAACAGAAGCATTAATACTCGCTGTTCCAGATTTTGCCTGCGAATAAGAGACTGTTAGATTAGAGTGACCATCATAGTAAGATTTGTTATTTATGCGAGTAGCAAATTTAGTTCCGGCATCTCCTCCGGTAACAACTAACTTTTTATTAGGAAATGTTCCTTTACAAAAAGTACCAGTATATAATGCGAAGGCACTATTCACAAAACTAAAAGTAAGTACAAGAAGCCATAAATAAAGACAATAGTTTTTTTAACGAGCCTCCTTAAATTTATTTATTTAATATTATATCTCTTTTTTTAAATTGTCAAATATTTTGCGACTAAAAAAGTGCAAAGAGAAAACAAATTAGCGGTTCCTTGTTTTTTTGTTAAGGTGTTATAATACTTATTCAAGGAGGTAGTTATGCCGATTACAGAATTGCTTGTAAACAACGCCGCTTTGTACCCCGATGAAACGGCGCTTATAGAAATAAACCTGGACCTTCAAAACGAACACCACGTTATATGGAGCGAGTATGAGCTTATAGAAAACAACCCCGCGGGCGAATACCGCAGGGAAATGACGTGGCAGGTCTTTAACGAAAAGGCGAACCGCTTTGCGCATTTGCTTATAAAGCGCGGCGTAAAAAAGGGCGACAAGATAGCCATACTTATGATGAACTCTCTTGAATGGCTGCCTGTGTACTTTGGCATATTAAAGGCGGGCGCCATAGTGGTGCCGCTTAACTACCGCTATAGCTCCGAAGAAATACGCTACTGCCTTAATTTGGCGGACGCTTCCGGGCTTATTTTCGGCCCTGAATTTACAAGCAGGCTGCAGGATATCTACCAAAATTTAGAGCAGGTTAAGCTTTTGCTTTTCTGCGGGGAGGACAGGCCATGCTTTGCGGAAAGCTACGACAGGCTTACGGGCAGCTGCCCTTCCACGGAGCCTAAAATAAGCTTTGGCGAAGAGGACTATGCCGCCATATATTTTTCGTCCGGCACGACGGGTTTCCCAAAAGCCATACTGCATAAGCATAAAATGCTTACAAATGCCGCCGTTACAGAGCAAAGCCACCATCGGCAGACGCATGACGATATATTTCTCCTTATGCCGCCCCTGTACCATACGGGCGCCAAAATGCACTGGTTCGGGAGCCTTTTGACGGGTTCAAGAACCATACTTTTAAGGGGGGTAAGGCCGGAATGGATTTTGCGCACGGTGTCAGACGAAAGGTGCAGCATAGTCTGGCTGCTTGTGCCATGGGCGCAGGACATACTGGATTATCTTGACTCTAATCAAATAAATGTAAACAGCCAGTACCGCTTTAAGCAGTGGAGGCTTATGCACATAGGCGCTCAGCCCGTGCCGCCTTCTTTAATTAGGCGCTGGCAGAGCTATTTCCCCGGGCAAAATTACGACACCAATTACGGCTTAAGCGAATCCGGCGGGCCCGGCTGCGTGCACTTGGGCTTAGAGAATATAGATAAGGTTGGCGCCATAGGCAAGCCCGGCTTTAACTGGGAAGCCAAAATAGTGGACGAAAACGGAAACACCGTAAATACCGGCGAGATAGGCGAGCTTGCAGTAAAAGGCCCGGGCGTTATGGCAGAGTACTACAAAAACGAAAGAGCAACCAAAAAGGTGCTTTTAGACGGCGGATGGCTTTTAACCGGGGATATGGCAAAAGAAGACAAGGACGGCTTCATATACCTTGTGGACAGGAAAAAAGACGTTATAATAACTGGCGGCGAAAACCTGTACCCCGTTGAAATAGAAGCGTATTTAAGGCGCCACCCGGCCGTGCGGGACGTTGCGGTTATAGGCCTTCCGGACAGCCGCTTGGGAGAAATCGCGGCAGCTGTTGTGGCTATAAAACCCTATGCCGATGTTTCGGAAGAAGAGTTAAAGGAATTTGCCAAGGGCCTTCCGCGCTACAAGCGCCCGAGAAAATATATATTTGACGAAGTCCCGCGCAACCAGACGGGCAAGATAGAAAAACCGCTTCTGCGCGAACGCTACGGCGTTGCGCACCTTGTGGAAGAGCAGACGGAACGCTGATTGAAAATCCGGGTTTTTTGTGTTAACTTGTTGCTGTCTGGGAGGAAAAATTATGGCGGCAAAGAAGCAAAAAACTAAAAATTCTAAAGAAAAAACCCGGAAAAACCTTTTGAAATCGCAAAACGCAGATAAAGGTCCGCAAAAAGCCGGCGAAAAAATCGGCAAAAACAGCCAGCTGAATCGGGAAAATGCTGATAATGCTTCAAAGAAAAATCATACAATAGATAGAGAAAGCAGCGCGGAATATTCGTTGAAGCGGCGGAATGTATATGGCGATTCCGAAGAAAACGGCAAAACCAACAAAAACAGCCAGTGGAATCGGGAAAATGCTGATAATGCTTCAAAGAAAAATCATACAATAGATAGAGAAAGCAGCGCGAAATATTCGTTGAAGCGGCAGAATATATATTGCGATTCTGAAGAAAACGACCAAATCAACAAAAACAGTCAGCTGAGCCGTCAAAGTATAAATAAAGTTTACAAGGAAAACGATATAAGCATTGTAAGCATTGAAAATGGCGGAAACGAGGAGTTGAAGCCGTTGAATCAACGAAATATTTATAAAATCTCGTTAAAAAATGATACAAATAATGAAAAATACTCATTAAAACAGCAAAATGTAAATAAAGTTTATAATGAAAACGATAAAAACACCGAAAATGGCAAAAACAAATCG
>JBMNUE010000001.1:0-57878 GCA_050946095.1 Christensenellales bacterium | reverse complement strand
TTGTTTTTTTATTGTATTTATGTTACCATCAGTATAGATAAAAAATATACAGGAGGCATCAAAATGAAGAAATCTTTAGCAATTTTACTTCTTGCAAGTATGCTCTTGGCTTTGATTCCAGCCACTTTTGCAGAAGAGAGCGTACTTACCATGGGCTCTTGGCGAAATGAAGACACCGAGCAGGTGCAGGCGCTGCTTGATAAATACAAGGAGATAAGCGGTGTAAGCATACGCTTTGAGCCTACACGCAACACAGAATACAACGCAAACCTGCGTCTGCAGCTTGAAGCAGGCACCGGCCCGGACCTGTTCTATGCAAGGTCCTACACGGTAGGCCGTCAGCTCTATGACGACGGCTATGCCATGGACGTTACCGACATTCCTGGCGTTATGGAAAACTTTGACGATGTTGCGCGCCACGCATGGACAGCCGAAGACGGCAAAGTATTTGCCGTACCCTTCGCCGCTGTAAACCATGTTGTGTATTACGACAAGGATGTATTTGAAAAATACGAACTCGAAGTGCCGAAAACCTTCGAAGAGCTGCTCCAAGTATGCGAAACTCTTAAAGAAAATGATGTAACTCCGCTTGCAAACGGCCTTGCAGAAAACTGGGATATACTCGAATGCGTATTCTGCGGCATGGTTCCAAACTATATAGGCGGCTTTGAAAACCGCGAAAAATACGAAAGCGGCGAGAGAAAGTTAAACGATGAGCATTTCCTTGCGGCGCTTACTGATTTTGAAAAGCTTACAAAATACTTCCCAGAAGGCTTCCAGTCCGTTGCAAACGCAGACGGCCCTATGCTCTTAGCGCTTGGCAGAGCCGCCATGTTTATAGACGGTTCCTGGCGTTCCGGCGCATGGGACAAGGACTTCCCCGAATTCAACTGGGGCGCTTTTGCAATACCCGCTCCCGAAGGAAACGAGCAGGCTATATGCCACCACTCCGACATGGGCATAACCGGCAACAATGCAACAAAACATCCCGAAGAAGTAAAGGCGTTCTTAGAGTGGCTCGCAAGCCCCGAAGGCGCGCAGATAGTTACAGACTACCTGCCCAAGGGCTACTTCCCCATGATAAATGCAGACGTTAAGCTTGCGGACGAAAAAACCGCTGCTCTGAAAGCTTTGAGCGATGATAAAATACGCGACTCGCGCTTTATGTGGAACAAGCTCTTTGAACTTTACACTCCCTTGGTAGACCAGCTTAACGCAATAGCAAACGGCACCACCACAGTTCAGGAAGCTGCAGACTTCTTGGCTGAAGAACAGGCAAAAGTTCTTGGCAAATAATACAGTTTCTCAGCCGGAAGCTATATAGCTTCCGGCTTTTTTAGGAGGTTGGGCCGTGAAGAGTATAACTAAGCCTAAAAAATTAAAAAAACTTAACCCCGGCGGCAGCTATTGGATTTGGTACATATTGCCGGCACTCGCTGTGTACGTAGTGTTCATGGTTTATCCCATGATAGATTCCATACGGCTAAGCTTTTATAACTCCAATGTGCGCCCCAAGGTTTTTGTGGGCTTTGAAAACTATGTGAACTTGTTTACAAATCCCACGCATTCGGAAAGATTTTGGAACGCCTTTAAAAACACATGGGTGTTTTTTGCCTTTCACATGGCGTTCCAAAATGTGCTCGGTATGCTGTTTGCCGTAATACTTACAAACCGAACTATGAAAGGCAGCCGCTTTTACCAAACCGTAATATTTTTACCGTGCACCATAGCAGTCATGGTAACGGGCTACCTTTTCAGGCTTATATTAAGCCCGGTTTTATCCGGCCCTGCCCTTAGAAGCGTGGGACTCGACTTTCTTGTGCACCACTGGCTGGGCGATGAAAGCACGGCGCTTCCCATAGTGGCGCTTGTATCCGTATGGCAGTGGGTCGGCATACCTACTATGATGTTTTATGCGGCGCTGCAAAACGTATCCGAAGATGTTTTGGAGGCGGCAGAAATAGAAGGCTGCAACTCCTGGCAGACATTTTGGCACATAAAATATCCGCTCGTGCTGCCGGTAGTAGGCATGATAACAATACTTACATTCGTGAACAACTTTAACGCCTTCGATGTTATTTACGCCATGGAAGGCCCCACTGGTCCTCCTAACTACGCGACCGACCTTATAGGCACTCTCTTTTACCGCGTAGGCGTTGTGGGCGTAAATGTTACGCCGCCCGAACCAGGTTTAGGCGCTGCAATATCCACATCCATATTTATTATGCTGCTTATGGGCGTAATACCAACCTTGCGCGCTACCCGCACAAAGGAGTAGACAATGGAAAAGCATAAAAATAAAAGCATGAAAATTATGAATATGCACATACCCTCGCACATACTTATGATAATATGGTGCACAATAGTTTTTGTGCCCGTATTTCTTTTAATTATCAACTCCTTTAAAACAACGCGCGAGCTTTTTGACAATATTTTTAGTCTTCCTAAGGCTCTTTATTTGGAAAACTACAGGAGCGTTATGAGCGACGGCGATTTTGTGGTCTATTTCAAAAACTCCATAATAACCGTGCTGGTTTCGCTCTTCAGCATATTATTATTAGGCTCTCTTGCGTCATTTGCCTTGGCGCACTGGACTAGAAGCAAGCTTTCAAACGCCGTATATTTTCTGTTTATAATAGGCATGATGCTGCCTATAAAGATAGCCAGCATACGTCTTCTTGAAATAATAAAATCCTTGGGGCTTATTGGAAAGCTTCCAAGCCTTTTCCCAGTGTATATAGCTATGGGCCTGCCAATAGCCGTATTTGTACTCACGGAATTTATACGGAGCCTCCCCATAGATCTTTACGAAGCCGCTTATATGGACGGCGCTACAAGGACACGCATATATGCAACCATAGTTTTGCCGCTTATAAAGCCGGCTCTTGCGACCGTCGCCATATACAACTTAGTCCCCATATGGAACGACCTGTGGTTTCCGCTTATATTTATAGGGCGCGCAGAAGGGCAGCAGACCATACTGCTTGCAGTAACGGACCTGCAGGGCCAATACACCACACAGTGGACAAAGATATTTGCTCTGCTTACGCTTTCAGCGCTCCCCGTGCTTATACTATATCTATTGATGAGCAAGCAGTTTGTAAAAGGCCTTACCGCAGGGGCGGTAAAAGGCTGATTTGGCAACATAGCGTATATTAGACTGAGGTTTGTTTAACTTCTAAACATTCATACACAATAAACGCATTTTGTAATTTTATAAAAAGCGGCCGACAAATAATATACCTCACTCTTTTTAAAATATAGCAAAGCAAAACCGCCTTTACACGAAAACTTAAAGGCGGCTTTGTTTTATTATAGTTCATTGGTAATTAAAATTAATAACAAAGCTTATACTATTTACATACTAAAATAGTTAAATTTCTGCGGCCGCTCAGCCTTGCACTTACACGCAGCCTTGCGCCATCATGGCGTCCGCCACTTTGATAAAGCCTGCGGCATTGGCGCCTGCAGCATAGTCTGTAGGCCCGCTGCCGTAAGCCTTGGCCGCCTGCGACACAGATGCAAATATGTTTTCCATGATGCCGTGCAGCTTTTCATCGACTTCTTTTTTGGTGAACGCTATAAATTGGGCGTTTTGCCCCATTTCAAGCCCGCTCACGGATACGCCGCCGGCGTTGGCCGCCTTTGCAGGAGCAAACAAAACGTCGTTTTGCTTGAAGCACTGAACCGCTTCCTTTGTAGACGGCATATTGGCGCCTTCCGCCACAGCCTTTACGCCGTTTTTAACGAGCGCTTCGGCGCCTTTTAGCGTAAGCTCATTTTGCGTAGCGCAGGGAAGCGCTATATCGCACATGGTTTCCCATATGCCCTGAGGGTTTTTATAGTACGGCGTTCCTTTTTCTTTAGCGTATACGCTTATCCTTTCCCTTCTTTTTTCTTTTATGTCTATCATAAGGTCCACATCTATGCCGTTTTCATCTACCACAAAGCCGTCAGAATCGCTCATGGCGACAGGCTTAGCGCCTAATTCCTTTGCCTTTTGAGCGGCATACAGCGCAACGTTGCCGCTGCCGGATATAATTACTTTTTTGTTTTTAAAGCTGTCCCCGGCGCTGTTTAACATGGATTCCGTAAAATAGCACAGCCCATAGCCTGTGGCTTCCTTTCTGCCAATGCATCCGCCATAGCTTAAGCCTTTGCCTGTAAGAGTTCCTGAATATTCGCCCATTATGCGCTTATATTGGCCGAATAAAAAGCCCACCTCGCGCGCGCCTACACCCATGTCCCCTGCGGGCACATCTATGTTTGCGCCTATGTGGCGGTAAAGCTCCGTCATAAGGCTTTGGCAGAAACGCATAACTTCGCCTTCGGATTTTCCGTGGGGATCAAAATCCGCGCCCCCTTTGCCTCCGCCCATGGCTATGCCGGTGAGCGCGTTTTTAAGCGTCTGCTCCATCGCCAAAAACTTAAGAGTGCTTAAATTAACGCTCGGGTTAAAGCGTATGCCGCCTTTGTACGGCCCTATGGCGCTGTTAAACTGCACGCGGAAAGCACGGTTTACATTTATTTTTCCATTATCGTCCACCCACGGCACCCTAAACTGTATAACCCTTTCCGGTTCTGCAAAGCGCTCTAAAAGCGACTGCTGCTCGTACTCCGGGTGCATAGCTATTACTTTTTCCAAGGACGATAAAATTTCTTCCGCTGCCTGCAGAAATTCCGTCTCGTGGGCGTTTTTTTGTTCCAACATGTCAAGCACGCGCCTAATATATTGACTCATTATTACACCGCCTTTCTATTAATAATTTTATGTTTTTTTATTTATACTATCAATATTTAGTCTGTATTTTTATTGCTTTTTAAATTATCGCAATAGCCTTGCAATATGCAGCAAAACAACATTAATACAGCAAAACCGGCATTTACGCCGGTTTCATTGTTGGATAATATCTTTAAAAGTTAATTTATAAAGCAGCGCATAGTGCGTATTTTATCCGTTTCCCGGCGAGACGCTGTTTTGTAAAACATAGCCGTAAACATCGTCTCTTGGAAACCACACATGGTACCAGTCGTTGCCAATTATGCCTATAACTTTCATTTCGGGATCAAAGGTATGCATGGTATACGGAGTTAAAAAGTCATTGCTAAGCCTTGGCTTATCGTAAACTCTTATAGCTTGTCTGCTCATGGCTAAGTTTCCCGATGCCGTCATATCGCAGAGAAGAGTTTCGCCTTTTGTAGGGAAATAAAGGTATTTGCTCATCATCCAGCCCTTTGCATCGCCTATCTCAACGTGCGTCCAGGCTCCTTTTGTTTCCAGCACCGTTACAGGCGTGCCGTTATAGTATTTTCCTTTGGAGCGGCTGTTTTTGTCGGGCTCCATCCTTAAGTGCAGCCTATCTTTTGGGTCCGGATTGTTTACCATTGCGTATCCGCTCGAATCTATTTGCTTTGCAGCTTCCCGCCAAGATTTTGGCAAGCTGCTCCAATCTATGCGCGAAACATCGCTCCAAGGGTGGTTTCCGTAGTAAATAAGGTCTATAAAGCCGCCTTGAAGCACTCCGCGGGGATAAATCACCGTATTATTTTCATAATTTTTACATGTATCTATGTAATCAAGGCAAAAATTTTGTCCGCAGCTGTTTACGGATACAGCCAAACCGCCAATGCCTAAGCTTGTTGCAAGGTTTTCAACCCCAAACTGTGTATCCTGCGGAAGCAAGGCGCTTTTCATTACAGATACGGTATTTTTATTTGAGCAGTCGACTATAGCATAATACTTTTCTCCATTTTTCATTTGGATAAAGTAATGCATATCCCCGTCTTTAAAAAATCCGCCAAAGCACTCGCTGTTTGGAACAAGCTTTTCGGCTGATTCCTTTATGTATTGTCCGGCAATAAGTCTAATTGTAAAATCGTTTATGCCTATCGCAGGAAAGCGTTCTACATCAAAGTCTGCTAAAAACCTTTCGTCAGCAAGCCAATATGCCGGCAGATAGAAAGGCTCTTCATCTTCTGCAATGGGCGTTAAATCGCTGTAAGCAATCGAGCGCTTATAGGCTATTTTGCCACAGTTATTGTCTTCCCAGGAAAGGCTATGAAACTCTTTATAGACTTTATTGTCATTAAATTGCGCATATTGAGAAACGGGACCCCATTTATCTTCAAGGCGCATGGAGCTGAATATGAATTTATTCCCGTCTATATTGTATTCCCAAGTAAGAAAATATTCATTGTTAAAATCTATTTTGGGGAAGCTTAAGCTTTGCTTTAGCGCCTTTGGGTTGCAGATAGCAAGCTCCCATGCATCGTTGTTTTTTTCAAATACACATAGAGTCTTTTTGCCTAAATAATCTGTGCCGCAAGCGGCAAAGTTCCCGCTTATGCTAATACCTATCGGGTTTGAATCTATGCCCTTGCGCTTTAAAGCTTCTTTAAATTCGCTGCCTTCGCTCATAGCTGGCACATTTAAAGCAGCGCAAAGCAATCCTATGGCAAGGAAAATGGCTGTTATCTTTTTCATTATTATATTCTATTACAGCAAATCTAACATTTGCTGCGGGTTGTCCGCCGCCTTAACCGGCGAAAAGGCCTCTGCCAAAATACCGTTTTCGTCTATAAGGTATGCGCTGCGAACAATGCCCATATGCGTTTTGCCGTACATTTTTTTCTCTTTCCATACATCGTAAGCTTTTATTGCTATAAGATCCTTATCGGAAAGAAGCGTAAAAGGCAGGTCGTTCTTCTGTTCGAATTTTTTGTGCGACTCCACGCTGTCCTTGCTGATGCCTATAACCACAGCGTTTTTTTCAGTTATCTGCGGGTAAAGCTTGGCAAACCCTACCGCCTGCTTGGTGCAGCCTGCCGTATTATCTCTCGGGTAAAAATACAGTATTACCTTTTTGCCTAAGTAATCGCTAAGGCTGTGCATGTCACCGTTTTGGTCCGGCAGTGTAAAGTCCGGCGCTTTAGAACCTTTTTGTAGCATATTTCCTCCTTATGTTTTTCAATTTGCTGACGCTAAAATATTTTTAAGCGTTAATACCATGCGCGATTCAGTTTATTCATCCGAGCCTTCATCGTCTTTTATGCCGAGCTCTTCCTTTTCTTTTTTTATGCGTTCCTTTTCTTCTTCTATTATTACGCTCATTTTGTTTTTAATACTGCTTATTTCTTCTTTCTGTTTAAGAAGTTCCCTTACTATTTTTACTCTTTCGTCTTCCTTGTCCTTGCTTAGGTACCTGTCTATAAGGTCTTCCGCCTTTTTGAGGGAGGCGATTATTTCTTCTTCTATGCTTTCTATATCCGCATCAACGGCTTCATCGTTTTCTTCTCTTGCTTTTTTTATCTTATTTACTGTTTCAGCGCTAAACTCCTTTACCTGCTTTGCTGTTGACTCGGAAAAATCCTTAACCTGCTTTACCGCTTTTTCGCCTCTTTGCGCAAGCTTATCTATGTTTTCTTTTGTCGCAACATTTTGCACGCCCTTAGCTATGGCTTCCGCTGCATTTGCCACACCGCCCAATGCCGCCATGGTGGCGCGCTTAAATGTATCCCCCACTTCGCTAAACTGCTCTTCAAGTTTGCGCTCGTCCTTTTCCAATTCTTTGTTTTCTTTATCTTCGTATTTTTTATCTTCCATAGTTTTCGCCTCCTAAATATTAAAGAGAATTTTTATTACAACCATTATAATTTTTATTTATGCTTAATGCAACAAATTATATGTAAAAATCTACAGCCGTTGCGTTAAGCTTTCTATGGTGATACAATTTCTACATAGCATCTGGAGGTAACATTATGCCGTCATTAGCCGCAAACCTATTGAAAACGCAAATAGAGCTGCTTAACCCGCTGTTAAACGCGCTTGATATAAAAAAGATGCGCAGACTGCAGGAAGCGCTCGGCAAGCTGCAGCAGAAATCCGTATCAGACAGGGTTATGTTTTTGGATATGCCCGAAATACGCTCGTACTGGGCCATGCCGGAAAAAAATAACGCAGACGGATGCTTTATATACCTGCATGGCGGTTCATACACGGCAGGCGGGGAAAACTACGCCAAAGGCTTCGGCGGCGCCTTGGCAGACGCCATATTATGCCCCGTTTTATGCGTGGACTATCGCTTGGCGCCGGAAAACCCTTTTCCTTCAGCGCTTGATGACGTATTAGCTGCTTATAAAGCTGCGCTTAAAAAATATCCCGCCGAAAAAATAGCTTTAGGGGGCGAATCGGCAGGGGGCGGGCTATGTTTTTCCCTTATGCAAAAGCTTAAGCAGCTTAATATGCCGCTTCCTAAATGCGCAGTCGCCATATCCCCTTGGGTGGATTTAACCATGGAAAAAATAACTCAGGAGGACATTGAAAAAGATATGCTTTTAAGCAAGGAAAGCCTGCTTTTTTCTGCAAAAAGCTACGCAAAAGAAGAAAGCCTTTTAAACCCTCTTATTTCGCCTATATACGGCGATTTTACGGGCTTTCCGGATACGCTTTTATTTGCAGGGGGAGATGAGCTGCTGCTTAAAGACAGCATACGATTAAACAGGAAGCTTTTAAGTGCCGGTGTAAACGCTAAGCTGTACATAGAAGACGGGCTTTGGCATGCCTATGTTCTGTACGGGCTTCCCGAAAGCAAAAAGGCTATGAATATAATAAAACCATTTTTTACGGAGCATATAATTGGCTAAAAAGAATTCGCCGCCTGATTGGCTTAAGCTGGATAACGCAGCAAAGATATACCCCGCTGCAAAAACGCGCTTTTGGACGGCGGTGTTCAGGCTGTCTATTACCCTCGATGAAAAAATAGACCCTGCAATACTTCAAAAAGCGCTTAACAGCACCATAGAACGCGTGCCTTTTTTCAATTACAGGCTGCGCAGCGGTTTCTTTTGGTATTACCTTGATAAGCAAAAAAACATTCCTTCCGTGCAGATGGATGTCCGCAACCCGTGCAGCAGAATGCTCAGGAAAAGCGAAGACCACTCTCTTTTCCGCATACGCTACTATGAAAACAGGATAGCCCTCGAGGTCTTCCATTCGCTTACGGACGGCACCGGCGCCATGCACTTTTTAGCTACGCTTGCAGCAGAATATCTGCAATTATCAAAGCGCATATATGTTGAGCCAAAAGGCTTTGTACTGGATACTAAAAGCCTTCCTAAAAAAGAAGAATGGGAAGATAGCTTTTCTGTATATGCAAGGCATGGAGCAAGAAGCAGGAGCGAAGAAAAAGCGTATTCTATAAGCGGCACGCCGCTTTTCCCGGGGTATCTGTCTTTAACGACCGGCATTATGGATACGCAGGAGCTTAAAAACAAAGCGCACAGCTACGGCTGCAGCATAAATGTTTTTTTAAGCGCGCTGCTTATTAAAGCCATACTGCTGCACCAGGAGCAGCACGCCAAGAACAGCAAACTGCCTGTTAAAATATCCATACCGCAGAACCTGCGCAAATATTATCCATCCGAAACGCTGCGCAATTTTTCAAGCTATTACAATGTCGGGGTTAATGCAAGCTACGGCAAATTCAGCTTGGAAGATATTATACAGGTGCTTATTAATACATCTAAAATAGAAAGCATGGAGCCTATGGTAAACGCAAGAATGTCTTCAAATGTGCAGGCGGAACAAAACCGCTTTTTGCGCGTTGTTCCTCTGTTTATCAAAACTCCATTTTTAAAACTAATGTACAGCCTTTTCGGCGAACGCTATTTTTCCATGTCGTTTTCAAACTTAGGAAATATAGTTTTTCCCAAAGGCTTGCAGCAGCATGTTAAACGCGTAAATTTTATTTTGGGTTCTGCGCGGTATAACGCCATGTCCTTAGGAGCCATAAGCTCAAACGGCTTAACGACATGCAGTTTTTCAAGCACTATTAAAGAAACCGATATACAGCGCAGCTTTTTTACAAGCTTGGTAAAATTAGGAATTCATGTTAAAGTGGAGAGCAACAGGAGGGAATAATGCCTTATTGTGTAATTTGCGGCGTTGAAACAGACGAAAAGACCTGCCCCCTATGCGGGACAGCTATAATAATACCAAACAGCCATAAAAAAGATGAAAAAGACGACGCGCTATATCCATACCCGGACAGAATAGACGAAATATACCATAAAATAGACATTAAATATGCAAGGCATCTATCCATGCTGCTTATGTCTGTTCCTGCCGGAGTTGTGCTGCTTGTAAACCTTATAAGCAGCGGCGCAATAGACTGGTCGCTTTATGTAATAGGCGCGCTTATATGCGTGTACTGCTGGCTGCTTGTGCCTATTTTCTACCGTTTTAAAAGACCATACCCCTATGTGGCCATAGGCATTATAAGCTTGATAGGCTATCTGTTTATAATAGCGAATATGAACGACGGCATGAAATGGTTTTTGTACTTAGCCCTGCCCATAACGATTGCAAGCTTTGCATATATATTGCTTTTTGTGCTTGCAGTAAGGCGGCTTGAATGGCAGCCGCTTTTGCGGGCAGCGGCGGCATCGGTCCTTACAGGCATATTTCTTATGAGCCTGGATTTTATTTGCGATCTATATATTGGTTCGGTGCAGTTAAACTGGTCGCTTTACGCACTGCTGCCTCTTTTAGCCTTGTCCGGCCTATTCCTGCTGCTTGAAAAAAAGGAAGGCCTTAAAAACGAAATCAAAAAAAGATTATTTTTTTAAGAAGGGAATATATATGATGAAATTTAAAGACATGAAGTATGAACGCCCAGAATATGACGAGCTTTTAAAAAAAGGCCTCATCTTGGCAGAAAAAGTAAAAAATGCGGAAAGCTTTGAAGAAAGCCTCAAAAGCTATATGGAGCTTGACAAGATGGAAAGCTATCTGTCAACCATGGGCAGCCTGTGCTATGTGCGCGCCTCAATAAACACCAATGATGAATTCTACAAAAAAGAAGAAGACGTTTTAAACGAAAAGATGCCGGAGCTTCAGGCAGTGTTTACGGGAACCGCAAGAGCTGTGGTGGAAGGCAAATACAAAGAGGACTATAAAAACAAGTTCGGCGGGTATATGCTTGAAAAACTGGAAATTTCGCTTAAAACTTTCAAGCCCGAAATAATCGAAGATTTAGTTGAAGAAAATAAACTCTCCACTGAGTATGAAGCCCTTATAGCTTCAGCGCAGATAGAGTTTGAAGGCGAAACATACAACCTTGCGGGCCTTGGCCCATTCCAGCAGTCAAAAGACCGCGAAACGCGCCACAAGGCAAACGACGCTTCGTGGGGCTGGCTTTGGGAGCGCCAAGACAAGCTTGACGAAATTTACGACAAGCTTGTAAAGATACGCACGCGCATAGCTAAAAAGCTGGGTTTTGATAACTTTATTCCCGTGGCCTACGCAAGAATGGGCAGGACGGATTGGGACCTTAAAGACGCGCGCATTTACCGCGAGCAAATAGCAAAATACGTAGTGCCTTTTGCGCAGGAGCTATACCGCGCGCAAAGCGAACGCTTAAAAATAAAAGACATGAAAAACTTCGACTATAATTTGGAGTTTTTGTCCGGCAACCCAAAGCCTATGGGCGATGAAAAATACCTTGTTCCAAGGGCGCTTAAGATGTACAAAGAGCTGTCCCCCGAAACCGGAGAGTTCTTCCAAACCATGGTGGACAGCGAGCTTATGGACCTTACCACCAAGCCCGGCAAGCGCGGCGGCGGTTTTATGACAATGTTCCCCGATTACGGAGCGCCCTTTATATTCAGCAATTTTAACGGCACTTCAGGCGATGTGGACGTTTTAACGCATGAAGCCGGCCACGCTTTTAACGGTTATTTACAAAAAGACATAGCGCCGCGCATCCTTTGCGATATGACTATGGAAGTTGCGGAAACGCACTCCATGAGCATGGAGTTCTTCACGCACCCATGGATGGCGGAATTTTTCGGCGACGATACCGAAAAATATTACTATGCGCACGTGTGCGACGCGATTAAGTTCCTGCCTTACGGCGCTTCAGTAGATGAATTTCAGGAATGGGTTTACTTGAACCCAGAAAAGACCCCCGAAGAACGCCGCAAAAAGTATCGCGAAATTGAGCATAAATATATGCCGCACCTTGACTATAACGGCTTTGAATATTTGGAAAACGGCGGCCGCTGGCAAAAGCAGGCGCATATATACTCCATGCCGTTCTACTATTTAGACTATACGCTGTCGCAGGTGTGCGCGTTCCAGTACTTTGTTTGGGATAGAAAAGACCATAAATCCGCCTGGGAAAGCTACCTCAACTGCTGCAAGCGCTCGGGTTTTGTGCCTTTTAAAGAGCTGCTTAAAGAGTGCAAGCTTAATAGCCCCTTTGAAGACGGCTGCATAGATGCGGTGCTGCCGGGGCTTAAGGAATTCCTATCTTCTTTAGATATGAATAAAATTAAGTGAAGACATTCGCAGAACAAAAAGTAAGCGTTCAGGATATGGCGGCCTGCCGCGAAAAACGCGCTGGCCGCCAAGTTGAATTGCTTAAAAAATATAAGGGCGCGCTTATATCCTTAACGCTTAACATACCGGGAGAAATTAAGCAAAGCGCGCTTATATACAAGGCCTTTAAGCTTGCAGAAAGAAAAATTTCAGATAGGCTTAAATATCTTAATATGCCGGTATTGTTTTCGCAGGAAATAAACAATTTTACAGGGAACGAATTGTTTATTTGCGTACAGGACGAACCCGTTAAAATAAAGAAAGCGCTCTGCGTTTTAGAAGAAGCCGATGACTTCGGCCGCCTGCTCGACATAGACGTTTTGCGAAATGACGGAAGCAAGGTATCCCGAAAAGAAATTAATCTTCCGGAAAGGCAGTGTATATTTTGCCCGCTTCCGGTGTCCTTCTGCGCTCCGCAAAGAAAGCACAGCTTGGATGCGCTTGTTAATAAAACGCAGGATATTATGCATAACGCTGTATGCGATGATGTAATAAATACCGTTTCTTTGTCAGCTCAAAAAGCGCTGCTTCTTGAAAGTATAACAAGCCCTAAGCCTGGCCTTGTAGACAGAAATAATTCAGGCGCACACAAAGATATGGATTTAGATACTTTCTGCCTAAGCGCAAACGCGCTTTTGCCCTACTTTAGAAGCTGCGCAAAGGAAGGCATGCAAAAGCAAGACATAAGCTCTTTAATGCCGCGCTTAAGAAGCCTTGGACTTTTAGCGGAACAGAGCATGTATAAAGCTACAAGCGGCGTAAATACGCACAAGGGCGCCATATACGGCCTTGGCATATTATGCGCCGCAGCAGGACATGCGCTTTTTAATGAAGAAAGCATATCCTGCGATAATCTATTTAGCCTAGCAAAAGACATTGCAAAAGACGAAGTCCAAAACATAAAAAAACTTCATGGCGAAGCGGCTCTTACCGGCGGAGTTGAGCAATATAAACATTTGGGGCTTTCCGGGGCAAGGGGCGAAGCGGCGGAAGGCTTCCCGACTGTCAAAAACATAGCGCTTCCCGCTTTTTATTCCTGTCTTGAAAAATCCTGGTCCTTTAATAAGGCTGGCGTTTATACACTTATAGTTCTTTTTGCCAATGTTTTTGACAGCAATGTTATAAGGCGCAAAGGGCTTAAGCGCCAGCAGGAACTTAAAGCGCAGGCTAAAAAGCTGCTCGAAGGCGATTTTACAAAGGAAGCCGTTTTAGCATTTGATAAACAGCTTATCGAAGAAAATATAAGCCCCGGCGGATGCGCGGACTTGCTTAGCTTCACCTACTTTGTTTATATGCTTGAAAATGAAATTCATTAAAAGCCTGCATTCGCTATAAATATTTGCAGCAGCCAAGCAAAAATCGCGTTATTATTTACTAAGCATTAATCGCTTAAAAATACATAATAATACCAATTAACGAGCGCCTGGCATAATGCCAGGCGCTCGATTATCTTTAACTTTATTTTTAATTTTATAAAACTTTATAAGCTTAGCATCAATAGCTTATGGCCGCTACAAGACCGCCCATGTTGTCTGTCGACACGAAAAAGTCCGCAGCGTTGTCGGGTATAATATGCTTCTGCTCCTGCCCGGTTTCCGGTATGCGATAAATTTCATATTTAAGCGCGCCGTCTTCAAACACCTGTATGTGCGGATGCTCAATAAGGAAGTCTATGTATTCTTCCAAACAGAAGCCCTTTATGTGCATAACCGCGGCGTGGGGTATGCCTACATAGCGGTAGGCGTCCATCTGCAGCCTTGCATTGTCTATTCCCGTGGCATAGTCTTTATCCACGGTGTCAGGGTATGGATAGTTTTGAGCGGGGAATCTAAACACTATGCCGAATTTCCACCCTTCGTTGTTAAGCAGTTCAGCCTGAGGCGATGTTTGGAACTTGGTAGTGTTTATTACGCTGTCGTCCCTGGAATAAATATCCACTTGGAAGCTTAAGCCTGACTGGTAGTCGCTTGTGCCGGGGAAAGAAACATTTCGCCTTGCCGCTTCAATAAGCCCATCGCCTTCTCTATTGGGGTAGCGCTGTATTTCATTGTTCCAGTATTCCGTCTGCTGGTTCATGGTGCGGTATCCCCCGCGCACTATATAATACTCTAAATTATGCTCTTCCTTGGCGTAGTCCAAAAAGTTTTTAAACGCCTGTATAGCGTTTGGAAACAGCTTTACATCTCTTCCTGACACAGGTATGCTGTAATCGGAAACTTCCATAACGGAGACGATTTCTTTTTCTACTATGCTAAAATCCCCCGGCAGGCCGTGCCAGCGGTTTAACAGCATAAGCCCGCCCTGAAGCGAATCCACACGGTCGGTTGTAACTTCTGTGCTGCCTTCAACGGGGTAATCGCTCATGTCCAAAATGTCCCAGCCCTGAGCCTTTGGAGACGGCATCTCTGTTTCCGGCTTTTGCAGGGCAAGCTTCTTGCGCTCAGCCACCTTTTGTTCGTAATCTTCAATAAGCTGTTCGTTTTCCGCATCTATTTTCGCCTGGGCATCGGCATGCTGCCCTTTGCTGTACTGGTCCAATAAAAACCACGCAACTGCGAGCAGCACCGCTAAAACGAGCAGCACTATCATTATTTTAGTTAATTTGCGATATGGGTCTTTCGTCTTTTCTTTTGCCATGATCTTCCATCCTTTCCGCAGGCTATGCAGGATGATATCGTCTTTTCGACAAGATATTTATATCAAATTTGTTACAATATGTCAATATTATTTTAGCTTTTTTCCTTTTAAAGTGCTTAAATTGCAAAAAAGGGCTGCGGCTGCAGCCCTTTTTTTGAAAAATCTATCAGTCTTCGTCGTCCTCGTCCTTTTCGGCGCTTTCTATTACCTTTTGCGCAACATCGTTAGGCACCTGTTCGTACCTTAGGAATTTAGACGTATAGCTTCCGCGTGCCTGGGTCATGGAGCGAAGATCTGTCGCATACTGCGCCATTTCTCCCATAGGTATTTCAGCACTCACCTGCTGCTCGCCGTCTACTTCTTTCATGCCCATGATCTTGCCGCGGCGCTTGGAAATATCGCCCATTATATCGCCCATGTATTCGCTGGGTATAAGCACTTCAACCTGCATGATAGGTTCAAGCAGCACGGGGCCCGCTTCTTTGCAGCCTTTTTTGTAGGATATCCTTGCGGCTGTCTTAAACGCCATTTCGGATGAATCTACCGGGTGATAGCTTCCGTCATACAGCTTTGCATGCAGGCCTACCATGGGATATCCCGCCAGCACGCCTTTAACGATGTTTTCTCTCAGGCCTTTTTCTACCGAAGGTATAAAGTTTCTGGGAACAGCGCCGCCGACGACTGCGTCTTCAAACTCAAACTCTATGTTGGTATCGCCTATCGGGCTGTACTCTATCCACACATCGCCAAACTGGCCGTGGCCGCCTGTCTGTTTTTTGTGCCTTCCCTGGGCGGATACGGTTTTTGTTATGGTTTCGCGGTAAGGTATGCGCATATCGCGCAGATCCGCAGTGCCGCCAAACTTGCTTTGAAGCTTGCTGCTTATAACATCAAGATGCAGTTCGCCCTGGCCCGAAAGTATGGTTTCGTTGGTTTCTGCGTTCTTTTCTACTTTTATGGAAGGATCTTCTTCCTGCAATTTATATAAACCGCCGAATACCTTGTCTTCCTCGCCCTGCTTTGCAGCGTAAACGGCTTTTGAGAAGCCTGCATCGGGGTAATGTATCTCCGGATATTTTATTATTTTGCTCTGCTCGCAAAGCGTATCGCCCGTGTTGGTCAACTGCAGCTTGCTTAATGCGCCTATATCGCCCGCGTGGAGCACTTCGACATTGGTTTGGTTCTTGCCGCGCATCATGAATATGCCGCCGCTTTTTTCGGATGATTCTTTATTCGCATTATATAAGGAAGTAGATGAATCGAGCTTGCCGCTTGCGACTTTTACCAATGAAAGCTTGCCTACAAAGGGGTCGGATATGGTCTTAAACACGTATGCCGAGAAAGGCTCGCTATCGCTGCAGACTATATCATTGCCTTCAACATCTTGCATAGGCGTTTTTTCAGGGCTGTTAAGGTACTTTTTAAAAACCCTAAATAGCGAGCTTATGCCGATTCCGGTAGTCGCAGATACGGCCACAACAGGCACTATGCTGCCTTCAGCCATGCCCTTTAAGAAGCCCTGTGTCATCTCTTCGCTGCTTAAAGAACCTTCTTCAAAGTATTTTTCTATAAGGGAATCGTCTGTTTCAGCAGCTGCTTCAGTTATTTCTTCAACATATCCTGCAATTATGTCGTTTAATTCTTCCGGCACCGGGATTTCTTTTTGGTTCTTGCCGGTTCCCTCAAACGCAACGTTTTCAAGCACATTTACAACGCCCTTGAACTCAGCGCCGTAGCCTATAGGAATAATAAGGGGCACAACGGAGTTTCCGTATTTCTCACGCAGTTCGTCCAATATCTTTTTAAAGTTGGCATGCTCTTTATCCATCTGGTTTACTATGAACATGCGCGCCACGCCTTCTTTTTCGGCTAATTTCCACGCTTTTTCAGCGCCTACAGAAAGAGAGCCGTTGCCGCTTACAACTATTGCGCAAGTATCCACAACCTTAAGCGGGCCTAAGGCTTCGCCTATAAAGTCGAAATAGCCGGGAACATCTATAATGTTAAACTTGGTGTCCCGCCACTCCACAGGCGCTACCGCAGCGCTTATTGATATGCCGCGCTTTTTTTCTTCCGCATCAAAGTCTGTAACGGTCGAGCCGTCTTCCACCTTGCCCATGCGGTCTATGTGTCCGGCAGCGTAGAGCATAGCCTCTGTCAAGGTCGTCTTGCCCTCGCTGCCATGCCCCATGAGGGCTATGTTACGTATGTCTTTAGTCAAATATTCTGCCATAAAAATACCCCTTTATCTTAATTTTTTGAAACAATGGCGTAAAACCTTTACAACGGTGAACATTTTACCATAATTTACACGCGTATTCAAGGGTTCTAAAATGTTTTAATCAAATGCGATTAATGCAAAATATTTTTTTATGCAAACTAATAGATGAATATACGCACGCTTAAAAATAAGCCGTTTAAAAAACGCTACAAACTGCCGACAAAGTGTTAGAGGGCATATTATCGTTTGTTTTTTCGTTTGAGAGCTTTGCCCCCCCTCAAGCCAAAAATATAGGGAATGCACAGCTTTTCAATGCCCCGCGATCGAAGCCCCGAAGTTTTTCACGATTGTTTAAGCTTCGTCCCCCTGAGCCACCTAAACAATACTTTGTATATGTTCTTCAGTCGTTAAAAAACGCTAATTTATGCAAAACATTGCTTTATTATTCAAGTATACCAATTTTAATATCAATTGATCGATCTATCAACCGTAAAATATGATGTGCATTCTAAAATTGCTTATAAGTTTTTCTGTTAATAAATTCGCTGCATAATCACGCATAGCTATGCAGGCCTTGCATAAGCGTGTTTACACCGATAAATGTAAATATTACAAAAACAAATGCCAGTATAGCAAGCCATGCCATACGCTTTCCGCGCCACTTAGCCCGCATTCTCTGGTGAAGATAAATAGCATAGACTATCCAAGTAATAAGCGCCCATGTTTCTTTTGGATCCCAGCTCCAAAAAGAGGACCACGCCTGTTCCGCCCAAACGCAGCCGGAAAAAATGACCACGCTCAGCATTAAAAATCCAAAGCAAATCAATTTGTACGACAGCGTATCAATCTGAGCCAGGTGCTGCTCATCGCCTTTCTTTTCCAAAAACAGGTATCTCGCCCCTAACATCGCCGCCACCGCAAACGCCGCATAGGAAAACACAGCTGAACCTATGTGAAGGCCAAACCATGCGCTTTTTAACGCAGGCATCAGCTCCGTTATTTCACGCGGCTGCAGCGCAGCGTAGGATTGTATCAGGAATGCCATCGGCGTGCACAGCGCAATAAGCCATTTAAACTGCTCGCCTTTTTTAAGGTGCAATAAAACACCTAACAGTGCGACAATAAACGCAAAAGCTGTTGCGAATTCAAATTGATTTGCCAAAGGCAAGCGCCCAGCGGCAATTCCGCGCCAAACTATGTATATGCCGTGAAAAACTAAGGATATAATAAGCAAAACCAAGGCCGTTTTGCTTAACTTGTCTTTTTTGAACACTGCGCCTGCAAAACATGCCAGCGTAGATAAAAAATATAGAGCGACCGTAATAGTAAAAACGGTATTCAGCATGATGTTTTCTCCTTTAATTCAAAGCATTTTTCTTCCGCCCAATAACTTATATCCTTATAGCTTGCAACGGAAATGCCATAATTTTCTCGTTTTGCAGCGACAGGGATTTGAAAAAAGCAAAGATATAGCCCTATAACTATTAGGACAAATGCCAAATATAAAAGCCACAGCGTCCATTCCGGCTGCTCCTTTATCAGTAAGCCGGGATAGCTCTCTGGCGGATACATTGTGTAAAATACGCCATTAACTTCAAGCGTTGTGCCGGGATATACCAAACCAGTTTTTTCGGTTTTTCCATTAATCACCTGCACTTCATATGCGGGATTTATGATTTCTTTGGAAGTGGAGACGCCTACTCCCTTTTCGTCTTCAACAACATTGCCATACATCCTTGTGTAGTAAAGTCCCGTCTTGTCGTCCAATGTAAGGAATGCCGAATCGTCAAGAAATACGCGCTCCTCCTCTTCATCTATGCTGGTTTTAACGCCTATTACAGCGGCATTTGCATAGCTTTGCTGATAAACTTTATACTTTCCAATACGAGCGGGCGCATTAACGCGAATATCCATTTTCTGCGATAATCCGTTTGGCAGCGTTGCGGTAAGTTTGCTCACATAATCTGTCTCGCCATTTTCATCTTCGGTTAAAAAAGAATCCACTCGCAGCTTCGTGCCGTCCTCCAAAATATCAGTATCGCCCACGAAAATAAAGATTTCATCCATCTTAGCCATAGCGAAATTGCAAACGGCAGCTATTATCAGCAACAAAATTGCAATATGCGTAATAAACGAGCCATAAAATCCCCATCCAAATCGCAGATACGAACCGTCTTTTTGCTTCCTGAAAGCGTTCTGTCTAAGCCATTTATCCTGCTTATCAAGTGAAACAGGTATAGTAATTTTAGATTCGCTCGTTTTGTTAAATAGCGTCCGCTTTAATACATCAATTTTGCCTATTCGCATAATGGAGCAGAGCGTCAGGTTGGCGCACAGAAGCCCAAACAAAGCGGCAAAATACCAGCTGTGATAAATCATGTCCAGTCGCAGCGCCGTTGCTACCGCGCAAAGAACAGCTATTGCTATTAATAGAAAAATGCCAAACCGCATGGAGAGCATTAGGTGGAAAATTTTTTTCATGTTTTCTCCGCAAAAAAATATTTTAGTATCGCTATTCTTAGCCTTGTTCAAAAAGTCCTCGCCAATAAAGGCGAGGACTTATGATTATAGGAAGTCCAGTTTATTGCACATTAAACATAAAGTTGGTCATCTGATATGGGACATCGTTCGTTCTCATAGATCCGTCCGCTTTTTCACTTGACACGCGTATTTTAACAAGGTAAGAACCTTTTACAGGAATATCGTTGATATCAAGTTTCCAGTAAACCCAACGGACAGTATCTGCGTTTTCAATTTCATATGCTTTCCAAGTGTCGCCATGGTCGAACGAGAACTCTATTTTTCTGATGGGTTCATTCCATGCATCCGCATAGCCTTCCAAATGCACGGGTTCGCCGAAGTTAAAAATCTGCCCGTCCATGGCATTCAAAACGCCTACATTGGGTTTGTCAAACTGCAGTCCTGTCGTGGCATCTGTAAAGTCGCCATAGAAATCCCACGAGGAGCCTTCAGAAGAAAATTTAACCTCTATCACTTCTTTAATGTTGTTTCCGGCGGAAAGCTCGTTAAGCCAAAATGCTATCGGGGCGCCTTGATCTGCGTAAATAGGATCCCCATTCAAATTAACCACAAGAATGGCTTCCGCTCTATTCATTACATCAACGGAAATAGGATAGCAGTAGCCGTCCGCCGCAGTGGGATACACAATTTTGGCATTTTCATTAGGCTTTATATCTTCTATTATTCTGCTCATAGGTATGCCTTCGACTTCCGCCTGATAAATCATTCCTTGTCCCGGGCCGTTTACCACACAGTGCGATTTCATAAGGCGTTTTTCCGTGCCGAATTTTTCAATAAGCTCGTTAATGGTATATTCCTTTTCTTCCTTAACTTCGCCTGTAAATTTAACTGTCCAAGTATCGCGAATATCCTCTGGAATCATTTCGTCTTTGTTGGTCCAAGTCTTAGGATCGGACTTTATGGACTTAAAATACATTTTTTCATGCGGAGTGATCTCTGTCTGGTTCCACTCGAAGTCCGCATTAATGTCTTCGGCCGCAACATCCTCAATGCCCTTTAGGATATCATATTTTACATAGTCCCAGCGCTGATACTCAATAGTGCCGTCTTCTTTTCTGTTGATGTAATGGCAGGACTCGCAGTTTCCGCCCAAAGCCTGAAACCCTTTGCTGCGCTGATGCAAGGTATGTATTGCCGAACGCATATTGTTGTCATAGAAGCTGTGGCAGCCAAAGCAGTTCTGAATGCCTTGCTCGTTATTGTAACCAAAGTAAACAATACCGTGATATGTTTCCATCATTTCAAGCGCATCTTCAATGGTGTGGCAAGCAGTACAGCCGCGCTTGTCGGCATTTAGAAAATAGTTGTTCCATGATGTAATCGTCTTTGCTTCCACATCGCCGGCTTGCGTGTCGAGGGCTCCTTTATTATAGGGTGTTCTCTGCACCCGGACCCCATTTTTCAGTTCTCTTACTTCCGGAGCATATTTTACATTTGCTTCGGCATTCTTTTCCCAGGAAGTTCTTTCATGCAAATCTTCCTGAGGTAGAGACTCTGCAAATGCAAATACGCCCAACATAAGAGACAGCGCGCACAAAAATGCAACTCTTTTTACTACCTTTGGCATAATTTCCCTCTTTTCCTATTCTCAAGCGGGTTATTCCCCGCCGTTCAATATTGGCTGCCGCCATCTCAAAAAATAATTTAGAAACGGACAGCATCGATTATTACTTGATTAATATGTTATCACTTTTTATGGCGAATATCAAATATTAATGCAATTTTAGGTGTCCCAGCATATCTTAACATTGTTCTATCAAATAATATCTAAAATTTAATTAGGCATACTTTTTGTTTAACTAAAGCAAATACCTAAAGTCGCTGCTTAGCAATACATATTTATTAAGGCCTATTCATCCTCCGGCTCTTTATTTTTAATCGTGCCCGCGCGCACTATGGTATCTATGCCGAAGCGTTTGCGTATGCTGTCTATTGTTTCTTCGGCGCGGCGCTGTTTTTGATCGAATTTATCGGGGAACAGGCTTAATTGTTCCAGCCCGTCAAAATACAGCTGTGTAACGCCAACGCCTAAGAGCCGTACGGGTTTGGCGGATGAAAACACATCTTCAAGCAGCTTTTTTGCCTGCTCATATATAAGGCTGGTGTTGTCCGTCGGGCTTAAAAGGCGTATCTGTCTGTTAAAATCCTTAAAATCGTTCCGTCTTGCAGTAATGAACACCACCTGCGCTCTTCCCTTGTGTTCTCTGAGCCTTAATGCCACAAGGTCTGAAAGCGAGAGCATTATAGGGAAACAGTCTTCCAAAACAGAAATATCATTTTCAAGCGTTGTGGAGTGGCTTATGCTTTTAGGTTTTTCATCGCGCACTTTCACTTCGCTTAAGTCTATTCCGTTTGCGTAATTCTGCAGCGTTTCGCCCGACTTTTTACCTATTGTTCTTGAAATTATGTAAGGATTCGCCTGCGCCAAATCTCCTATGGTGAATATGTTTATGGATTTTAATTTTTCTTCTGTTTTAGAGCCGACAAAAATCAGCTTTCTTATAGGAAGCGGCCAAAGCTTTGCTTCTATTTCGTCTATAAAAAGCGTATGCACCTTGTTTGGCTTTTCAAAGTCCGATGCCATTTTTGCAAGCAGTTTGCTGTCGCCTATGCCGATGTTAATAGTGAATTCAAGTTCATCAAATATGGCTTTCTGTATGTTTTTAGCGCATGATATTGCCTTGTCCCTTGTTACAATCCCCGTCATATCAAGGAAACATTCGTCTATTGAAAACTGCTCAACATCGGGCGAAAAGCTTCTTAATATTTTAACAAAGCGCTTTGAATTTTCTTTATACAGCTTAAAGTTCGGCTTATAAAGCTTTAATGAAGGGCATTTTCTTAAAGCATAATTTACAGGCTCCCCGGTTTTAACGCCGCAGTTTTTAGCTATCTGGGATTTAGCCAGTATCACTCCCCTGCGCTTTTCCATATCCCCGCATATGGCGGAAGCTTCATGGCGTATGTCTTTTTCGCCGTTTTTTATTCTTTTTACCGCCTCCCATGATAGAAAGGCGCTGTTCACATCCGCATGGAATATTATTCTCATAATGCTTTAATTTTCTTTAAAATAATTTTAATTATAATAATTTCCATTTAATTTCCTTTTTGTTCTTTTGCAAAAGGGACTGTCTTTTCGACAGCCCCGTATTTTGAAAGTATAATTCAAGGTTACTGCTTTTGCAGGTCTTTGTGCGTTTTTTATCTTTCGCCCTTGTCGTACGGTATGCCGCTTGCGCGCGGAGCCTGGCTCTTTTTGCTTGAAAAAGCCAGCACTGAAAGGGTTGCAAGATATGGTATCATCTTATATATATCGCTTGGAATGCCTAAATTCTTTAAAAACGGTATGCCTGAATAGCTGCTTGCCATGGCCTTCATAAAGCCAAAAAACAGAGCTGCCCACAGTATTTTTTTAGGCGTCCACTGGCCGAATATAAGCACAGCCAAGGCTAAAAAACCGTAGCCTGAAACCGTGGCGTTAAAGTTGATTGAAGTAGGCACAACATACACAAGGCCGCCAAGCCCTGCAAGAGCGCCGGATATAAGAACGCTTGCATAGCGCATCTTGTACACATTTACGCCAACGGAGTCCGCCGCCTGCGGGTGTTCGCCGCAAGCGCGGAGCCTTAGGCCAAAGCGCGTCTTATATAGCACAAACGCAGAAACTATGAATACCGCAATTCCAATATATGTTGTTATATAGCAGTTTTGAAAAAGCATGGGGCCTATTACCGGTATATCTCCTAAAAAAGGTACTTTTTCTATGCGGAAAGTGTTTATAAACTGCACCTGCTGCACGCCGTTTTCCTGTATAGAGCGCGCAAGGTATATTGCGGTCGCAGGCGCTATCATGTTGAGCGCCGTACCGGATATTGTCTGGTCGCTCCTTAGGCTTATCGCCGCATACGCATGCAAAAGCGAAAACACCAGTCCCGAACCTATGGCTATTAAAATAGCTATAAGCAAAAACCCCTGGCCGGACATAGTATCGTCCATGCGCGAAATAAACAGTATGGAAAAAAAGGCGCCGCATACCATTATGCCTTCAAGCGCGATGTTTACAACGCCGCCGCGTTCGGAAAACATGCCGCCCAGCGCTACAAGCAAAAGAGGAATAGAGAAAAACATCATCTGTTGTACTAAAAAATACAGCGTATCCATTATGCCTGTCCCTCCTGTAAATTGGCATTATGCTCTTTGCGGCGGAATTTAGAAATAAAATCTCTCATAAGAAGCGAAAAAGCGCTGAAGTAAATTATAAGGCCTATTATTACGTCTATTATTTCTCTCATATATTTAAGGCTTTGCAGGTAGGCCCCGCCTACTGTAATATGCGCAATAAACAATGCGGAAAATATTATGCCTATGGGGTGCGACATGCCAAGCAGCGCTACCGCTATGCCGTTAAATCCCTGCGGCGCTAAAACTTCCGCCACATGTATATGCATTCCGGAAGCTGGAGCCAAATACATAAGCGTACCTGCCATGCCTGAAAGCGCGCCGGCGATCGCCATCGATAATACGATTGCCCTGTTTTCATTTATCCCGGCATAGCGGCTTGCGTAGCGGTTGTGCCCGCAGGCCTTAAGCTCATAGCCGAAAGTTGTGCGGTCAAGCAAAATATAAATAATTACCGCTACCGCTATGGCTATAAATATGCCGCCGTTTACGCTTGATACATCTTTGTAGTTGCCTTTTAGATTATAGAAAACACTGTCCAATCCCATTTTAGGTATCGCGGCATTTGGCGCTAGGTTTACGGTTTGGTTGCGCAAAGTGTCATGCAGATTGGAGCTCTTTATAACAAAGTTGATGCCGTATAGGGCTATGTAGTTTAGCATTATTGAAGAAATAACTTCGTTTACATTGCGGTAGGCTTTTAAAAGCCCTACTATCATGCCCCACAACATGCCGGCAAGAGTGCCCATTATAAGACCTACTATCCAAAGCAGAGCGCCCGGCAAAAATGTCCAGTTGACGCCTACATATATGGCTACAAGGCCGCCCACCATAAGCTGTCCGGAGGCGCCTATATTAAACATACCCGTTTTAAATGCAAAGCCTACCGAAAGCCCTGTTAAAATAATAGGCGTGGCGTAATAAAGCACCTGCCCTACGCCCTTGCTTCCGCTGTTCCAGCCGCCTTTGACTATCGTTATAAGGCCCTGCCAGGCATTTGCAGGGTTGCCTATAAGCAGTATGATAAATCCCGCTATAATGCCCGCTAAAATAGCTATTAACGAAGGGGATACGCTTAAAATTCCTTTTCTTAGTTTTTTCATATATTAAACCTCCCCTTTTGCTCCAGCCATATAAAGGCCGAGCTGCTGCGCGGTTGCTTGTTCGCCCTTAAGCTCCGCGACTATCTTGCCTTCGTAAATTACAAGTATTCTGTCCGCTAATTGGAACACTTCGTCAAGCTCTAACGATATCAGCAAAACAGCCTTGCCCTTGCTGCGCTCTTTAAGTATCTGCTCGTGTATATAAAGCATGGCGCCCACATCAAGGCCGCGGGTAGGCTGTACGGCTACTAAAAGTTCCGGCTTTAAATATATTTCTCTAGCTACTATGGCTTTTTGCTGGTTCCCGCCGGACATTGACCGCATAAGCGTTACGGGGCCTTGGCCTGATCGAATATCAAAGTCGGATATAAGCTTATCCGCCTGCTGCCTTACTGCTTTAAAGTTTATAAAGCCGCCGTTTTGCAGTTCTTTTTTATGGTAATTTTTAAGCGCTAAGTTTTGCTCCAGGCTAAAGTCCAGCACAAGGCCGTACTGATGCCTGTCTTCCGGTATATGTCCAAGCCTCATATCGTTGCGCGCTCGTATGCTAGCACGGCTTATGTCCTGCCCTTTTAAAGTGATGCTGCCTGAATCTATCTCCTTAAGGCCGGACAGCGCATAGGCTATTTCGCTCTGCCCGTTGCCGTCTATGCCGGCAATGCAGACTATCTCGCCTTCGCGCACTTCAAAGGACACATCGTCCACGGCGTTTTTATTATGCGCGCCTTTAACCACAAGGTTTTGAACATTTAGCACAGTTTTTCCGGGAGTTATATCCTCTTTTTCTAAACTAAAGCTTATCTTGCGGCCGACCATCATCTCCGCCATTTCTTCAACCGAAGTGGTCTTTACGGGAACGGTCGCTATGTATTTGCCTTTTCTTAAAACGGTGCAGCGATCCGCCACTTTTTTTATTTCATCAAGCTTATGAGTAATAAACAGTATGCTCTTGCCTTCGTCCGCCATGCCGCGCATAATTAGCATCAGCTCGTCTATTTCCTGCGGAGTAAGCACTGCCGTAGGCTCGTCAAAAATAAGTATCTCGGTTTCGCGGTATAGCATTTTTAATATTTCCACACGCTGCTGCATGCCGACTGTTATGTCTGAAATAAGCGCGTCCGGGTCTACTTTAAAGTTATAGCGGCGGGAAAGCTCCATAACCTTTTTTTTGGCTTCGTCCATTTTAAGCACGCCGCGCTCTGTTGTTTCAACGCCCAATATTATATTTTCAAGCACCGTAAAATTATGCACAAGCTTAAAATGCTGGTGCACCATGCCTATGCCTAAGCGGTTGGCATCGTTTGGGCTTGATATTTCCACTTCCTTGCCGTTCATAAGTATTTTGCCTTCGTCTGCTTTGTAAAGGCCAAACAATATGCTCATCAAAGTGGACTTGCCGGCGCCGTTTTCGCCAAGCAAGGCATGTATTTCCCCTTTTTTAAGCTTTAAATTTATATGGTCGTTTGCGCGTATACCGGGGAAGTCCTTGGTGATATCGAGCATCTCTATAATATATTCACTCATAAATTACCCTTTAATTCAAAAAAAGAGAGCGCCCCCTTTAAAAAAGGGGCGCCCGTTAAAACTATTCTATTACAGTCACGCTTATAATTTCGCTTGCGAGTTCTTCAGCGTTGCTAACAGCATCGTCTTTTTTGATTTCGATTTCGTCTTCCGCTAACTTTTTGTATATCGCATCGTAATCTTCCTGGGTAAACACTTTAAATTTGCTTGTTTCCATGGGGAGCGCAACACCGTCTAAGGCTGCGTCAAACACCAGGGCTTCCCCGCCCGGGAATTCGCCTTTGTAGTAGGCATCGAGCGTTTGCTCAACAGAAGCAGCAAGACCCTTGGTTGCTGAAGTAATAACGGTTTCGGATTCGCCGCTCTGGTCTACGTCAACGCCTATAACTTTACCTTTTTCGGTGGCTTCCGCAGCTGCCATAACGCTGTTTCCGACAGAGCCGCCGCATGCGAATATCACTTCGATGCCGTCTGAATACCATGAAGCTGCCATGGTCTGCGCTTCAGGAGTCGCATCAAAATTGCCTGTGTAGTGGTAGCGGCACTCAAGCCCTGAAATGCCCATTTCTTTAGCCGCATATTCAGCGCCCTGTATATAGCCGTAGCCATAGCGAACAACAGCAGGAACCGCCATGCCGCCCATGAAGCCCAGCTTTTTATAGCCGTCTTTTACGGCAGCATAGCCAGCCAAGAAACCTGACTGCTCTTCTGCGTATGTAATGCCAACGGCGTTTTTCTCGGTGCGGAAATCGGTATAGTCCGCATCGTGCGGGTTGCCGTCAATGAGAATAAAATGCACATCGGGATACATATCCTGCGCTAAATAGATAGGCTCTTCAAACAGGAAGCCAGGGGTAAGCACTACTTTTGCGCCAGCTTCAACGGCCTGCTGAATGTACTCAAGGTAGATTTCGGTCGACTGGCCGTTTGGCTGGAAATAGTTGTAAGTTTTGCCGTTCTTTTCGGCATAGTCTTTTATACCTTCCCAAGTGCCTTGGTTAAAGGATTTATCGTCTATGGTGCCAAGGTCCGTTACCATCCCTATTTCATAGGTGTTTTCTTCCGCAATAACACTGACAAAGCCAATTGTCATTGCCATTACAAGAAGAACAGAAAGAATTTTTTTCATGCTTGTTCCTCCTAATTTTTTTTGAAACGATGCTTTTGTTTCAACCGCATTATAACATAGCGTTAATTGTTTTGCAAGGATTAAAAGCAATAAAGGTATGCCTTAAAGCGAATAAAACCGCCTGTTAATTTTATTATTCTCTGACCGCTATGGCTTCTATTTCTACAAGCGCGCCTTTTGGTATGCCCTTTACCGCAATGCAGCTGCGCGCTGGTTTGTTTGAAGCAAAAAATTCCGAATAGACTTCGTTAAACGCATTAAAATCCGCCATATCGCTTAAAAAGCACAAAGTTTTCGCCACATCGTCCAAACTAAAGCCCGCTTCTTCAAGTACGGCTTTAAGGTTTTTAAGCGATTGCCTTGTTTGGCTTTCTATGCCTTCCGCCATAGTTCCTTTTTCAGGGTCCAATGGCAGCTGGCCCGAAACAAACAGCATTTTGCCCCATTGCTTTGCCTGCACATATGGGCCTATTGCCTTTGGAGCAAGCTGCGTATTTATGTCTTTCATGTTTTTACTCCCTTATTTTATAATTTATCCATTGACAATCCTTGTGCCGGTTTTATTATCCAGACCTTCCTGAAGCTTATCTAGCGATGTTATAAGAGCCGCGCTGCCTTTGCTAAGCTTCACAAACTGCAGGGCGGCTTCTATTTTTGGAAGCATGGAGCCTTTTGCAAACTCCCCTTTGTTTATATATTCTTCCGCCTGAGAAACCGTTAGAGTGTCAAGCCAGCGCTGTTTTTTGGTGTTAAAATGTATAGCGACTTTTTCAACGCCGGTAAGCAGCACCATGTTATCGCATTTAGCCTGGTGCGCTAATAGCGTTGAAACAAAGTCCTTATCTATTACAGCGTCGGTAAAATTATACAGGCCGTTTTCCCGTGTTACAGGTATTCCGCCCCCGCCCCCTGCAATAACCACAAATCCTACGTCCATAAGCGTTTTTACAGCAGCGCTTTCAAGCATATTTTTAGGAATTGGCGATGCAACAACCTCGCGAAAGCCGCGCCCTGCGTCTTCTATAACGGTTTTCCCTTTAAGGCGCATGGCTTTAGCTTCGCTTTCCGTCATAAAAGCGCCTACGGGCTTGCTCGGGCTTTTAAAGCGCTCGTCGTTTTTATCGACCAAGCAGCGGGATACAACAGTGAGCACCGTTTTTTCTATGCCCCGCATATGCAGGGCATTTTGCAGAGCGTTTTGAAGGTAGCTGCCTATATAGCTTTGGCTCATGGCAACAGCGTCTGAAAGCGGCAGAGAAGGCATGTCGCTTTTCTTTAACCCTATGTCCATACAGGTTTTAATGATGCCAACCTGCGGGCCGTTGCCGTGGCAAATAAGCAGTTCGTCGCCTTTTGCTATGCGGTCTGCAGCGCTTTCCGCCACAGTTTGAGCAGTTTTAATAAGGCTTTCTCTTTCAGTTCCCAAGGCGTTCCCGCCAAGGCTTATAAGTATGCGCATACTACGCCTCCCAATATTCTGTTTTCCAGTCAGGTCTTTTTCTCTTTAAAGCGCGCTTAGGGTTAACCATAACGGGGTTTTTAACCATGTCCATCATAGGGCTGTCGTGGCCGCTGTCCGCATAGGCAAAGCTGTTTTCCCAGTCCGGCTCTATATCGTTTGTTTTAAGCCATTCATTTATTATTTCAGGTTTTTTATTGCCTTTAAGATTGTACACTATCTTTCCGTCCGCTGTTGTTTTTGTGGCAAGCATGGCTTCAATCGGCAGATAATCCGTAAGGTATTTCATATAGCAGTCGGGCGAAGCCGAAACTATTACAACGGCGTCCCCCCTTGAGCGGTGCATGAAAATATGCTCTAGCGCCTTAGGGTAGATATTTGGCAAAAGCTCTTCCTGTATAAATTCCCGCGCGAACTGCTCCTGCTTATCTCCGCTTATTTTTTTTAGAAACGAAAGCGACCAGCCTTTTGCCACGCTGTCAGACACCAAGTTAAAGTATCCCGCAATAGCGGAAAAAATTATTTTAGGCACCGTGTAATACGGCACGAAACCGTGCTTAAATGCTCTTTTTATGTACGGCACTATGCTGTCGCCGGAAATCATGGTGCCGTCAAAATCAAATAAAGCAAGCGATCTTTTTACCATTCTACGCTCTTTTCCACAGCAAGCTTTCCGTCGATATATGCGCTTAATATATATGTGCCGCTTTCATAATCCGAATAATGCATCATATCTTTTATCTGTTCGTTATACAAAAATGTCAAGCTTTGACTGCCGTCCGTTTCTTTATTGAAAGCGCCGTCAATTTCCGCTTCGTCAAAATATGCGCTTCCGTCAGGAGCGGTAAGCACCCAAAGCAGCCTTGTAAAGCTTGCTTTTTCATCAAAATCGTAGTTCACAACGAGCGTGTAGTACAAAGCATCGTTCGCTGCGTCTGCAATTAAATCCCCGCTTTGAATCTCTCTTCTGTCCCTGCTTTTAAGCCAGTCTTTATTATCCTTATGGCGGTAAACTTTTGCAGATTTTACTCTGAAGCCTCCTTTGGTATACTCTTCCGCTTCAGGCAAATTAAGCCTTATATACCTTGAAATATCAACATACATGCTGTCTTCCGGGTCTTCGGTCTCGTTCCCTACAAAGAACCTGTATTCGCTGCCCGGTATAAGCCAGTCGATAGTATAGGAAGTGTCTTGAAGGTCTAAAACATTATAATAGGGGTTCCCTATGCGCTCGTACACTAATTGGAATGCGCCGTCGTAGTTTTCGCCTCTGTTCCATGCAAGCCTTACGGTGCATGGGTCCAATATCTCTGCTGTAAAATTCGAAACGGGTCTTGCAAATGCAGCCGGCAAAAAAAGCATAATTAAAACCACAAAAAAGACAGCAAGGGTTTTCTTGCCGGCCTTTGCCTTAAAACAATGATTTTTGCTACATTTATTCTCCATAATGCCCCCTTCTGATGCAAATATAATACAAGACCTAAGACTAAATTGCAATTAAATTCATTGACAAAAACTTGAATTCTGATGTATTCTTTTTGCGTCAGGAGGGGTATAAATGTTAATAATAGGTGTATGCGGCGCAAGCGGCAGCGGCAAAACAACGCTTTCAAACGAACTTAACGCAGCCTTAAACGAAAGAGGGTGTTCTTCGGTGATTATTAACCAGGACACCTATTATTTTGATTTTCCGGAAAATAGCCTTGAAGAACGCAAAAAGCTAAACTACGACCACCCGAAAATATTCCACCATGACGCCCTTCTTAAAGACACGCAAGACTTATTAAAAGGCAATACTATAGACAAAAAAAGATACGATTTTTCCATGTACAAAAGCGCCCCGCCGACCGAAAAAATCGAGCCTGCAGATGTGCTGATTATAGAAGGCATACATGCTTTCTACGATGAACGCCTTACGGATCTAATGTTCCTTAAGCTTTTTATAAGCGTGGAACCGGACATCTGCCTGCTTAGGCGCATAAGCCGGGACATTAAGGAGCGGCAGCGCAGCATAGACAGCATTGCTGACCAGTATATAAAAACCGTAAAACCCATGTACGATAGATATGTGCGCGGCTATGTAAACCGCGCCGATGTAATAGTTTCCCGCGGCGGCAAAAACGCCCGCATAGTGGAAATTTTAGCAGGCTACATACAGGGGGCCCTTAAGAAAGAGCTTTAAATAAAAATAGGCAAAAATGTCCGCCATTTTAGCATAAATGGCGTAGCAAGTTCAAGAATGGCGAAAAAATACTCGCCATTTCATAACAAATGGCGCAGCAAATTTAGAAGCGGCGGGATATTTTGCAGAACACTGGCAAATCATGAACGGGCATTTCGTTCTATGTAAATTATAGAATACTGCAAAGCTGATTAATACAACAATATAAAAACCGATTACTAAGTAAAACAGCGCCGGCAAAGCTTATTCGAAAGCTTTGCCGGCGGTTTTAATATTAAATTTAGGGAGCTTACTGCACTATATACAGGGATATTCCTGTGCTTCAATCGGCTTATAGCTGTTCGTGTCTAAATCCGCTTCAAATATTTGGATTTACCAGTTAAGCCCAATTTTTTTGCTGTTGTCAGCTATATTCGCGCCGCTTAAAAGCAGGGATTTATCGTCTTTTAGCTGAATATGGTCTATGGAATACTCGCCAAAGCCATCAAATTCCTTAGAGTTTCTTTTATTTAAACTTAAACTTATTAAGCGTATCATTATAAAATAAGCCCCGGGGAAAGCCCGGGCGCTTAATTTATGAGCCTATCGGGAAATTGCCTTCAAACAAAATACGCTGAGTGGCAGGGCCTGCAACGCCGTCCTGCGAAAGGCCCTTATCCTGCTGGAACTTTGTGACGGCTTCAGTGGTTGCTTCGCCGTACTTTCCGTCCACGGTGTATAAGTAGCCCTGCTGCCTTAAGGCATTTTGCAGGTTACGCACAAGGGTTCCGCTGTTGCCCTCCCTAAGCGTTACATACTGGCCGTTAGGCGCAGGCGTTACGTTTACGTATTGCCGCACGGGAGTTGGCTGCGGTATTTTGGTAACGTTTACTGTACCGCCGCTGCTTCCGCCGCTTGAAGCTTTCTTCGCATCGCTTGAATACAGCTTATTAAGAGTATCCGCCCCTGCAACGCCGTCAACATTAAGGCCGTTCTGGCGCTGGAAAGCCTTTACGGCTTCCTCCGTAGCGGAGCCAAAGTCTCCATCGCTGCTGCCGGAGTAATAGCGCAGGTCGCGCAGCCTTGTCTGCATATTTTTTACGGCTTGGGAATTTTTAACGCCTTTTTTAAGCGACACGCCTACAACGCCGCGCGAAGTGGAAGTGCGCCTTGCGTTGCTCGAGTATAGCGCTTTAAGCGTCAGGGGCCCTGCAATGCCGTCCGAATATGAAACATTGCGCTGCTGGAAGGCGTATACCGCCTGCTCTGTCGCCGCATCAAAACGGCCGGAAGCCTTGCCTTCAAGGTAGCCAAGCTCTATAAGCCTGTTTTGCATTCTGGTTACATCCCGCCCGCTGCTTCCAAGCTGCAGGTACAGGTTTTCGTTAACCTTAGGGGTGGGTGTAGCCTTTGGCGTGGGCTTAGGCGTAGCCGGCGCTCGCTTTGCAGAAGAAGAATTAAGCCTTGACAGCGTGGCGCGGCCTGCAATGCCGTCTGCGGTCAGGTTGTTGCGGCGCTGGAACGCCTTTAAGGCGTCCTCTGTTTCTTTGCCGAAATCGCCATCGGCGCTGCCCTTAAGGTAGCCCAAGTCTCTAAGCTTTTGCTGCAAGTTTTTAACGTCGTTTCCCTTGCTGCCCTGCTTAATTACATACACGGTCGATGTCGGCTTAGGGTTTGGCGTAGCCGTTTTTACCGTAAGCGCTATCGTAGCCGTGGTGTCGATGCCGGGCAGGCCCGCCGAAGCAGTGGGCGTTACAAATACGCCCGGAACCGCTGTGCTGTCCCACGGCAGCACCTGAATGCCGCCCTGCTGCGCATCAGCAGACGGCGAAGGCAGCTGCACAGGTTCAATGGTTTTTATAATTGGTTCCGGCGTTTGCGTGATTTCCGGAGACTTAAGCACAGGGAACGGCAGATCGCTGCTGTTTGCCGCACCGCCGCCGGTATTGCCGCTGTCCGGCGCAGGGTTTGATTGGCAGCCTGCAAGCAATAGCGCCGCAATAGCAAGAACCAGTAAGGCAATAAGTCTTTTTTTTGAGCCGGATAGTTTCATAGACTTCCCTCTTTTCAATGTTTATAACTATTTAACGAATTAGGAGCAATATTCCTTGCATTATTCAAAATCTATATCGTTTTTGTAATGTATGCCCGTTATGCCTAATTGCTGCGCGGCCTGCACATTTTCTAAAACATCGTCTATAAAGACCGCATCATGTACGGGTATGCTGTTTTGCTTAATTAACAGTTCGTAAAAGGCCTTTTCAGGCTTTAACAGGTGATGGTAGCAGGATACGCAAAGCCCGTCGAAAAGCTTGAAAAACGGGTATTTAGCATATACGCGCTTAAAAGCCTTATCGTGATAGTTTGACAAAATATAAAGTTTTTTGCCTAAATCTTTTAGGCGGCCTATCGCTTTTGCAGCAGGCAATTCTTCCTGCACTTCAGTAAAGCTGTTTAAAAAGCGCAGAACGTTTTCTTCTTCCCCTGCCATAGCCTTGTTTTTGCACACGGCTTCAGCCGCTTCTTCGTAAGTTAAGGTGCCTCGGTCAAGTTCCTGCCAAGCAGGCGCATTTATGAGATATTTCATGTAATTTTGCTGCATCCCTTCGGGCGCAAAGGCATCAACGGCCTTATCCGGGTCAAAGGTCAACAGCACGTTGCCTATATCAAAAATAATATGTCCTTTATTAAGCAGTCTTGTATCCATCGCTCCTCCTACGGTAAAAGAATAGCATAATCCAGCGAATTATTCAATGTTTTATTCTAATTTTGTTTCGAAATTATTACGCAGCGCTGGACAAAACAGCACTTTTCTGTATAATATGATTGAATTGATTTTTTGGAGGAATGAAGCATGATATCAGCTCTGGCAGAAGCGCAAAGCACATTAGGCAAAAAAGATATAGTATCGAGCAACTTTTGGATGTCGCAATTTTCCAAGTTTACGCCAAAGGATATTTTGCTTGTACTGCTGTTTTCACTGATTGCAAGCATTATTATTTCCCTTGTTTATAAAAAAACGTACAGAGGGGTGCTTTATAACCCGTCTTTCGGCGTTACATTAATACTGCTCACAATGATTACATCTTCGGTAGTTATGGCGATAGGCTCTAACGTGGCTTTGAGCATGGGCATGGTAGGCGCTCTTTCCATAGTGCGCTTCCGTACCGCTGTTAAGGACCCGATCGACACCGCTTATATGTTTTGGTCCATAACCATGGGCATATTGATAGGCACACGCTACTACCTGCCGGCCATGGTGGTAGTGCTCGGCATAAGCTTTGTTATGCTCGTTATTTCCTTTGTACGCCTTAAAAAGAACGAAAGCTTCCTGCTTGTTCTGCACTACGACCCTGCATATGAACAGGAAATAGATGCAGAGCTTATCCGCTCGGTAAAAAACTTCCGTGTGCGTTCAAAAACCGTAACACGCGCAGGCGCCGAAATGACGGTAGAGCTTCAGCTGTCCGGCAGAAGCGACATAGTGGGACATATGCTTGACTTAGGCGGCGTTCACGATGCAACGCTTGTTTCATGCCAGAACGAGGCGTCTTTCTAAATGGCAGAACCGCTTAATTTAAGGCACGAGCTTAAGTATTATATTTCGCACTCTCAATACGAAGTGCTAAAGCGCATGCTTTGCGCTACGCTTAAGCCCGACCCGCACGCCGATGAAAACAACGAGTATCATATAAGGTCGCTATACTTTGATACTTTGTTTGATGCCGCCTTAAATGAAAAAATATCCGGCGTAAACCGCCGCGACAAGTACCGCATAAGGATATACAATATGTCCGACTCGGTTATAAATATGGAGTGCAAGAGCAAGTACGAGTCGTATATTTCCAAGCGCTCAACGCGCATATCTAGGCTTGTGAGCGAGCAGATCATCGCAAAAGACCCAAACGGGCTTGAAAACACCTCCTCAGGCCTTTTGAGCGATGTTTTTAGGGAAATGCGACTTAACCTGCTGCGGCCCGTTGTAATTGTTGACTATGTAAGGGAAGCCTATCTGCACCCTGCGGAAAAAATACGCATCACATTTGACAAGCAGCTGCGCACCGGGCTTAACTCGATAGACTTATACAATAAAAACCTTCCCACAGTGCCGGTTTTCCCGCACGAAGTTATTATATTGGAAGTTAAATTTAACCGCACCCTTCCCCCGTATATATCAAATATGCTTTCTTTGGCCGCCGGATGGTCTACAAGAAGCGCCATATCCAAATACACCTTATGCCGACAGTATGAAGGCAAAAACTACTGATGATACATAAAAACGAAGAATACACCGTAGATATTGAAGCGCTCAGCCATGATTTTTCCGGCATAGCGAGGGTAGACGGCCAGGTCGTTTTTGTGCCTTTTGCTTTGCCTCAAGAAAAATGCCGCATCAAAATAGTAAAGGCACGCAAAAGCATGGCGTTTGCTAAGCTGCTAAAAGTGATTGCGCCTTCAAGCGAAAGAACCAAGCCTTTTTGCCCGCTTTTTTATAAATGCGGCGGCTGCAGCTGCCAGCACATGGCATACGAAGCGGGCATAGAGCATAAAAAACGCATAGTGCAGGACGCTTTAGTTAAAATAGCAGGGGCTGACATACCCGTTTTAAACACCTTGGAAGCGGACAATCCCACGCGCTACCGCAACAAAACATCTATGCCCGTAGGCATGAAAGATTCACAACCCGTTGCGGGCTTTTTTTATCCGCGAAGCCACCGCATAGTGCCGGTTGAAGACTGCCCCATTGCAAAGGCGGAGTCAAACCAAATTAACCGCACAGTCTTACAGTGGATGCAAGAATATAATATACCCGCTTACGATGAAGAGCTGCATTCCGGCCTTATACGCCATATAGTCAGCCGCGTAAACAGCTTTGGCGAAAGCATGTGCATAGTTGTATCGCGCAGCGGGGATATGCCGCATACAGATAAGCTTATAGAGCTTTTGCGCAGCAATGTTCCTAATATTATTTCCATAGTTATAAACGTGCAGAGCGAACGCGGCAACCGCATATTGGGCGACAGCTGCCGTATTTTATACGGCGAAAAACATATCAAAGAAAAGCTCTGCGGCTTGGAGTTTTTTATTTCCCCGCTTTCATTTTTTCAGATAAATACCAGCCAGGCAGAAAAGCTTTACAATAAAGCATTGGAACTTGCTGGAGATTTATCCGACAGGGAAGTGCTGGACCTTTATTGCGGAAGCGGCACTATAAGCCTTGCGGCAGCGCAAAAAGCAGGCTTTGTGCGCGGCATAGAGATAGTTCCCGAAGCCATACAGTACGCTAAAATAAACCAAAAGCACAACGGCATAAAAAACGCCGCATTTTACGAAGGCTCCGTTGAAAAGCTTTTGCCACTTTGGGTGGAAAAAGGCTACAAGGCGGACCTTGTTATACTCGACCCTCCAAGAAAAGGCGCTGACAAAGCGGCGCTTTCCGCGATAGCAAAGTCGGGCGCTCAGAAAATAGTCTATATAAGCTGCCACCCTGCAACCCAGGCAAGGGATATAAATATACTTAAAAATTACGGCTACATTCCCGTTAAAGCCGTCCCCGTTGACATGTTCTGCTATACAGCGGGGGTGGAAAACATATGCCTGCTTAAAAAAATTTAGCAATGCGCTGAGTTTACATGCCGCGTTAGCTTGCTTGCAGCGCAAAAACCGCCGGGCTTATCAGCCGACGGCGGGTTTTTTGATTTAATATTTAAAAATTTATTCCATGGTTATAGTATTTATATCCGCTATGTCTTCGCCCATAACATGGTCGCCTATAAGGCCTACGAGCAGGTATTCATCGTTTAATTCATCGTGGTGAAATTCTTTAAGCAGGTGGAAATTTTCAACTTCGCCCGTGCTCGCGCAATGCATTCTCGGGTTGGTGCAAAGGTGCATTTTGTCGCCTATGGTTATGTGCATTTCGTCATGATAGCTAATAGGCACATCTTGAGCGATAAGGTCTTTTATAAAATCCTCCGCCTGCTGCAAATCCACCTGAGGTTTCTTTGGGAACTTTAGAAGAAAGCCGCGCCTTATATCTCCATGCACATACTGCAGGTCGCTTGGCACATGCTGGTGCAGATAAAACTCTGTCAAATCTTCTGCGGTGTGCGCCATGCGCCTGTAATGCGCGTTTTTATTGACTATTTCTGCAATGTCCTGCGGCTCCGGGCCAAACAGATTAGGCCTTGTGATTATTATTTCTTCGCCTATGCCTATAAGCAGCTCCGCGTTTGTGTGCATAAAAGGGTAAATCATTTCAAAATGCTCAACAACAACGCGCCTTCCCATGCTTACGGCTTTTTTTGTGGCCTCCGCCAGTTCATACAGCTGCGTAAAAGCGGACTCGAAGCGCACATCCAGGTGATAGGTGTGCGGCTCGTAAAACTCGTCCTTACTGACGCTCAAAAGCGGGAGCGGACGCACATTTACGCCGTGGTCGTCGTTTGTTAAATCAAGCCCCGGGAACATTCCCTTAATAAGCAGGCTTTTGCCGGTCCCGGCAGGAGCTATTATGCCTATTAAGCGGTCGTTTGGATCCAGGTGCTGCTGCGCTATCTGCTGGCCTATCGCAAGCATGCGGCGCTTTCCCCTGGGTGCAAAATACACGCTGTAATACGGGCTTACATAGTTGCCCCGCAACTTATGCCCTTGCTTTCTTTAAGGCCAGTATGCGTTTCATTTCGTTGAAGCACAGCATATAGCCTTCGTCAACGCCCATGCCTGGCTTTGAAAGAACCTGGTCCGCTCCGTCCGCCATGGCGCAGTGTATGCAAGCTTTTACGGATATATCCGTTTCATTGCAGCTGCCGCCCTGGTATGCGCCAATGCCGCATTCCTTGCAGTATATAACAGCTTCTATTGTGTTGTGTATGCTGCCTAAGTCCGGAGTTTTTATTTGAATCATATGGCCCGCTTTTTCGTCCGCAAAAAGCTTAATGTCTTCCAAGGTGTTGCACCATTCGTCCGCAACTATTTCTACAGGTATATTGCGGCTGTCCAACTCCTTGCGCAGCCCCGCCATATCTTTAATCTGCTTTTCGCGGCTGCCGGAATCCATGGGACCTTCTATGCGAAGCTTAAGGGGCGCTGCGGCTTTTGTAAGAGTATTTAAATATTCCGCCATGGCCTTGTAGTTGCTTTCTCCAAACACCTGGCCAATAGTGCCGTAGCAGTCTATGTGAAGCATCGGCTTATAGTTTTCATTAGGAGCAAAATCTTCCACGCGCTTTCTTAGCCATTTTACATATTCAAGCAGCTTTTCTCCCGATTCGCCTGTCTTTTCAACGGAGTTAAACAAGCCGTGCGGTATTACGGGAACGCTTTTCATAATCATCTTATCAGCATTGTTGTAGCGGTCATCGCCTGATTGGCTGAATATGGGCACAAGCTTATCTGAAACTTTAAGGCCGTATTCTTCTGCGACTATATCGCACATAAGCTTGTTTTTAGCCTTTGCAACGGCGTCCAAAACGGCCTGCGACACGCCGTAGCGAACGGCGGTGTGAAGCCTTTTTCCGTCCACATGGAGTTCATCTATCTTTTTGGCAAGGCGCCTGAAAGAATCAAGCTCTTCGCCCACAAGCGCTTGCGCAACGTCTTTTTCTATCATTGGGATAAAGTTTTCCGCCAAAAACAGCGGGTCGCGGCCGCCTGCTCCTGAATACTGGACAGCGCAGCAGTCCCCCACGGCAATAAGGCCGTTTTCAAGCACAAGCATGACGCTTATGGCTTCCCCCGCCTGGCGTATTGCGGTGAACCCTTCTGTTGCGGGTTCGCCGATGTACATATTTCCGTCTGTTTTAGCGCCCTGCTTTATGGCTTTCTGGTCGTCAAAGTAAAAACCCGTGCGCCCCGGCGAACAGATAAGTTGTTTGATTTTCATTTCTTCACTCTCTTTCGATTTTTATTTATTTTTAGGGCGGCCTACAAGGCGTCCCTTGCTTATAGCGTAAATATCGTCAACTACCATCTGGAAGTTTACAGCACGGCGTTCCTGCTTGCCGCGCGTTTCAAGCTTTTTCCTATGGAACTCTTTTACGGCATCGTCAAAGGGAAGGTTGCCTGTGCTTAAAAAGCGCACGGCGCCTTCGTTGTCGCGGGCCGGCATCATCTTGCCCATATTGAAGCGGCTCGGGGCAAAGGGTATGTCTATAACGCCCGCTTCAAAGGCGCGAACGCAGCCTTCTGCAATGTCTCCGTCGCCAAGCTCCAAGGTGCGCTCCAAAATCTGCTCTGTTTCTCTATTTATTTGGTCCACTTCTTCAAGCAGGAAGCTATCCTGCGGCATAGCCTGGTCCGCAAGCATGGTTATAACCTGCTTGGTTGCGCGAAGGCCCGCTGCGTTCGCTTCCTTTGTGGGAACGCCTATTGCTTCATGCGGGGTTTTAACTATTACCTTTGTGGCTTTTGCAAGCGCTGCTACGGCGCTGCCCCAGCATATAACGCCAAAGGCTTTCGCTTCATCCTGCGGGAAACCGCCCATCCACTGGTGCAAAACGGTCGAAAGCTTATAGCCTTTGTAGCCGAAGCGCTTGAGATATTTATCGCTCATTTGGCGAAGGGATTCTATTGCAGCAACGTCCTGCACAAGGTTGCCGCACTGCCCGTAGCCTAAGCTTATGTTTTTAACGCCTTGCTCCGCCGCTAAAACCGCTTCTATTATGCCAACGGCATTTGAAACGCACGGCGGCACAAGGGTGCCGGTCAAAGGACCGAAAGGCTCGCGGTTTATGGATAGGCCCTGTTCCTCGTACATTCCCGCTAATCTGTCCACATACTGCCATTTTTGTATGGTTTCATGCAGCGGAACGCTTTTAGCGTAGGGTATGTTGTACGATATTCCGCCGCCTTCAAAGCTTGTAAACCCGCCTGCAAGGGCTATCTCTGCAAGCAGCCTTGCGTCCGGCGTGCCATGGCGCACCTGCACAGGAGATTTCACGCTTTCTGTTACCATGCGGCATCCTTTTACGCCGTAGTTTACAGCAGGGAAGCCGTTTAGCATGGACTTGCCGTGCAGCTTGCTCTCTTCTATGCCGTGCTCCGCATCTTCATAGCGGTTAAGCCTTGTATAGCTGTCTATGGTGGTCGGGAGCAGATCAGCTTCGCCTTCTTCTTCAAGGTAGCGCAATAGCTTTATATGGCTTTCAATTAAAGCCACGCCCGCTCTTGGCTGTATCAAGGTATAATCTCCGTCTATCGCTTTATTAAGCTTTGTGCAGAAGCGTTTTTCGTCAGCTATTTTCTTTTGGTATTCAAACGCCTCTTCAAGGTCTACATCGGCGCCGGTAGGCCATGTGGATAAAACTTCTTCCCGCTCCTTAAAAAAATCAGCGTCTTCATATTTTTTATTTTGAACCCGCATTAATCTGCCCCTCCTATATTTTCTTTCATAATTGCTAAAGCAGCTTCCTTATCGCATGTCGCAAGCAGTCCCATAGCAGATAATATGTACTGTCTGTCTATAAAGGCCTTGGCCTTTCTTGGAATAAGCCACTGCTCGCTTACGCCGTCTGCTGCCATATCGAGTATATGCTGCCCTTTATTGGAATGGATTAAAGCGCCGCCCGTTAAAATTACCGTGTTTATAGTAGTCAGGTCCTTCCCCTGCTGCTTAAACACAGCCCCGCTCGGCGTAAATACGCGCTGAAGCTCCCCTGCATGGCGGATAAGCGCCGCGCGCATGGCAAGCGCTGCAAGCGCTTCATCGAGCATATGCTGATTATCGGTTTCAGGTATAAAAGATTTATCTTTCTGCAAAATATCTATATAGTTTTGCGCATCTTGCGGCGTGGTTTTAGCTAAATCCGCCACGGTTTCAATGCTTGCTGTTTCCACTATCCCCTTAGCGCTGTAGCGCATGCCTATATCGCCTTCCACGCTGCGCTTTGCATAGGGCTCCTGCAAGCCATGCAGCATAACGGACGGCTGGCTTGGATAGCCCTTGGCTATGGAATATACATCTGTTGTGGCGCCGCCTAAATCTATGCAGACTATTTCGCCCAGCCCTTTAGTGTTTTTTGTGCCTTCGGAAAGCAAGGTAAGAGCGCTTAAAACAGAAGACGGCGTAGGCATAAGTATGCCGTCCAAAAGCGCTTTTTCTTTGCTCAAGCCTTTTCCGGATATTATGCGCTCTAAAAATATTTTCCGTATTACTTCTTGAGCCGGCGCAATGTTCAGGCGGTTAAGCTCCGGCATTACATTTTCAGTTATAAATACTGGATGCAGCGGAGATTCTATTGAAGCAGCGCAACTTTTGCCTGCATTGCGGTTGCCCGCTATAACAACGGGGAAAGGCTTTTCGCATTGCGCTATTTTTTTTGCGTTTGCCTCTATTACCTTGTAGTTTCCTCCGTCAGTGCCGCCGGTCAAAAGAAAAATATCAGGGTGGATTGAATCTATTTCTATTATGTCGTCATCTGTAAGTTCGTAGGCGTAAGTTTTTATTACCTTAGCGCCTGCGCCAAAAGCTGCAAGCTTTGCGGCCTTGCTCGTAAGGGACGGCACAAGCCCGCTTGCAAGCATGCGAAGGCCGCCCGCAGCGCTTGAACACGCAAGGCGCTTTACGCGGCTTGCATCGCCCGCCTTTTTTTGCAGAATATGAAGCGCATTTTGAAAGCCCTGCATAATGTCGGTTTGCGCAGTGGTAAAGCTCTGCGCCGTAGCTGCAATGCGCCTTGAATCTAAACCGACCAGGGTAAGCTTTGTAAATGTTGAGCCAAAATCTATAAGAAGCACGGCTTGCATATTTATTTTTCGCCCAGCAAGTCTTCTTTAAGGGCTGCTATTGTGGTTTCAGGCGGCGTTCCGGGGCCGAACACCCTGTCAAAGCCCATGGCCTTAAAGCGCTTTTCCACTTCTTCGAAGGGCTGTTTGCCTACTACTATGTTGCCGCCCACATACATGAGTATGCCTTCAAGCCCGGCTTCGTCGCATTTTTCCCTGAAGCCTTGGCAGTCAAGCTCCCCATGCCCGTATAAAGACGACACCACAATGCAATCCGCGTTGGATTCTATTGCAGCTTCTATATATTCTTCCTGCGATACCATAACACCCAGATTGACAACATTAAATCCCGCTTCACTAAAAGCATAGTAAAGTATTTGGTTGCCAACGGCGTGAACATCCGCGCCTATGACCCCCAGGACAAGTGTCTTTTTTTTCATCAGGATGCCTCCTTATTTTTACTGTGTTTATCCTATATTAATAAGCGTCTTTTGTCAATGCATATTTGCAGGATTTTATGCATTTTTTCGCCAATATAGCAATGCTCAACACAAACAAAAAACGCCGATGCTTGCGGCGCTATATTTATATATTATAATTAATCTTTCAAAAAATCCTGATGCATTATGCCAATACATGCAGCAAAATATTATCCCCAGATAAGGCTCAGCGCAGGAACAACCTGCTTTTTGCGGCTTACCACATGCTCTAAGAAAACTTCGTTTGTGTCGGGCTCCACATTAAAGGCCTGCTTTATTATGTCTTTTTCGCCGACATACAGCAGGAAGGTGCCTTCTTTTAATACATCTGTAATCATAAGCAGCATCATGTCCTGCGAATGGTCTTCCACAGATTTTTTCATAAGCTCAATAAGCTCATCCTTGCGCTTTAAAACAAGGCTTGAATCCGCCGTTGTTACCTGGCCTATGCCTATGTTGTACCCGGCAATATGGAAATCCTTATAATCTGTAAACAGCAGCTCTTCAGCGGTGCGTTCAAGCCCTGCCGAAGCGTTGAATATGGCGTTTGCGATCTTTTCTAAGCTGACGTCTCCTATGCGGGCGAGCCTGTTTGCCATGTCCACATCCTTTTGAGTGCATGTGGGCGATTTAAAGCTTACCGTGTCAGAAACTATGGCGGTAGCCATAAGCCCTGCAAGTTTTTTTTGCGGAACAAGGCCGTTTTCCTGGAACATAGTGCCTATAATGGTGTTTGTGCTGCCGACAGGCTCGTTGCGAACATACACGGGGTTTAGGGTCTGCACATCCGCCAGGCGGTGATGGTCTATCACCGCTACAATTTCCGCCTGCTCAAGCCCCGGGACAGACTGGGACAATTCGTTATGGTCAACCAGTACCACCTTTTTGCGTCTCGGGTTGATAAGGTGGTAGCGCGAAAGGCTGCCCAGCACATTGCCCGATTTATCTATAATGGGGTAGGAATGGAAGCGGTTTTCAAGCACTTTGTTGCGCACATCGTCTATATATTCTTCCGGGTGAAATGTAACTATACGGCCGTCTGACAGTATGCTGGAAATAGACAGGGACAAATGCAGCATCCTTACAGCAAGGTATGCATCAAGCGGGGTATAAATAACCGGTATTTCAGGGTCCATTTTCCTAAGTTCCTTAGAATACTCGGCCTGGCACAGCACTATGCAGGACGCCCCTGTTTTAATGGCCTGTTTAAAAACTTCAGGCTGGTTGCCTATAAAAGCAATGCAGCCCTTGGTTAGGCCATGGGAATTATCTTCGGAGCGCGGCAGAGTAATTACAATGCGCCCTGAAAGCGTGTCCGTAGGCTTTTTAGGGCTGTTTACCAAATTGCCTTCAAGAGCTGCAAGCACATTGAATATAGGCACGGAATCTATGTGGCGGTTTGTTAAAGCGTCCATATCGTAGGCTGCTATATCTCCCCTTGTAATCATGCCGCTTAGCTTGTCGTTTTCATCTACAACGGGCAGCGCCGAAAGCGATGTATCGGTTAAAAATACATTCCAGGCGGCCTGTATTGTTAGGCCGGCGCTTAGCACCGGCGGACGGTCAAAATCCAGGTCGCGCACCTGCGTGCGCACATTGGTGATTTTAATCGGCGCTTCAAAGCCAAAGCGTTCAAGGGCAAGATGCGTTTCGTCGTTAACGCCGCCCAGGCGAACCGGTATGTATTCGCGTTTGCCAAGAGCATTTTGCAGCGCTGCATATGCCATAGCGGCCACTATGGAATCTGTATCCGGGTTTCTATGTCCTGTAACAAAAATCGGCTCCATAATTCCTCCTTTGCTGGTATGATTTTACTGTTTTGAATCTGCGTTGTCAATTTAAATAAGGGCTGTGCAACTAAAATGCACTAAAACTTTAATAATTATTGCATTTTTTTAATCACAGTGATAGTATTAATTTAAATAGGGTTTTACCCAAACTATATAAGGAGGCAAATATGAAAAAGCTTTTTGCATTGGTATTATCCATTGCCATGCTGCTTGGCGCTATGAGCGCACTGGCAGCAGAACCTTTCTCTGTGGGCTTTGCGCAGATCGGCCAAGAATCCGGCTGGCGCGATGCCGAAACAGCATCTATTAAAGAAACCTTTGAAGCGGCGCAGGAAGCGGGCGAATTAACATTCTACTTTTCCGACGCGCAGCAAAAGCAGGAAAACCAGATTGCCGCTATACGCAACTTCATCAACCAAGGCGTTGATGTTATAGGGCTGGCTCCTGTTGTAACAACAGGCTGGGGCGCAGTTTTTCAAGAAGCCAAGGACGCAGGCATTCCTATAGTATTGCTGGACCGCGAAGTCGAGCCGGAATTTGAAGACCTGTACGACTGCTTTATAGGTTCGGACTTTATTTTAGAAGGCCAAAACGGTGCGGACGCCATGGCGAAACTGCTTAACAACAAAGGAAATGTTGTTGAGCTCCAAGGCACTGTCGGCGCTTCAGCTGCAATTGACCGTCAAAAAGGATTCATGGACCAGATAGAAGAAAAATATCCCGACATCAAAGTCATCGCAACGCAGAGCGGAGACTTTACCCGCGCAGGCGGCAAGGAAGTCATGGAATCTTTCTTAAAGACATACTCAGGCGAAATAAACGGCGTATATGCGCATAATGACGATATGGTCCTTGGCGCAATCGAAGCCATAAAAGAAGCCGGTTTGCAGCCGGGCAAAGACATCGTTACAGTTTCTATGGACGGCGTACGCGACATATTTGTAGCGATGGCAGCAGGCGAAGCAAACTGCACAGTCGAATGCAACCCGCTGCTTGGGCCGCAATTCCTTGAAGTGTGCCGCAAGCTGGTTGCCGGCGAACCGGTTGAAAAATGGGTAAAGAGCGAAGAGAGCGTATACTTCTCAGACACAGCCGAACAGGACTTGCCAAACCGTAAATATTAATTTCAGTTCTTTTGCAGCCTCCCCCCGCCCCGATGGGGGGAGGTTTTTAAAAAACAATGAGGGAGTTAAAATGGCGACATCAGCAAATAAAGCGCAGCTGCTAAATATGCAGGGCATAACAAAATCCTTCCCGGGCGTGAAAGCGCTGACCAATGTCAAATTCACGCTAAATGCAGGAGAAGTGCATGCCTTGCTCGGTGAAAACGGCGCCGGCAAATCTACATTGATTAAAGTGCTTACGGGCGTTGAGCACCCTGACGCCGGAAGCATGTTTTTAGAAGGAAAGGCTATAAAACCCAGAAACCCGCTGGAAGCACAGGCGCTAGGAATATCAACCGTCTATCAGGAGATAAACCTCTGTCCAAATCTGTCGGTTGCGGAAAATATATATATAGGCCGCGAACCTATGAAGCGCAGGCGTATTGACTGGCAGACCATGCGCGCAAAGGCAGAAAAGCTGCTGTCGCTTTTTGACCTTAAGCTTGATGTTACAAAAACGCTTAATCATTATTCGGTTGCTGTGCAGCAGATGGTGGCAATCGCGCGCGCGGTTGACATAAGCGCAAAGGTTTTAATATTGGACGAACCCACTTCATCTCTGGACGATGTGGAAACAAATAAATTGTTTGAAGTAATGAGCATGCTGCGTTCGCGCGGAATGGGCATTGTATTCGTTACGCATTTTATAGACCAGGTATACGAAATAAGCGACCGCATAACAGTGCTGCGAAACGGCGAATATGTGGGCACCTGGGAAACGGCTAATATTCCCCGCATAAACTTGGTCGGCAAGATAATAGGCAAGGAATATGACGATCTTGATATAGCTGCATCTTCTGCAGAAAGCGAAGCAGATGAAGAACGGCCCGTATTTTTATCGGCCCACGGTTTAGCGTCCTCCGCTCTAAAGCCTTTTGACACATCAATTAGGCGCGGCGAAGTAATGGGCATTGCCGGCCTGCTCGGCTCCGGGCGCTCCGAAATGATGCGCCTGTTTTTCGGGACCGATAAAGCCGACGCGGGGCATTTAAAAATAGAAGCGGAAACCGTCAGCCTTTCATCGCAGCTTGATGCTATACGCAGCGGCATCGCCCTTTGCCCGGAAGACCGCAAAACCGATGGCATTGTTGGCGATTTGAGCATTCGAGAAAACATCATTCTTGCGCTTCAGGCAAAAAACGGAATGATGCACGCGCTGTCTAAGCGCGATATGGATAAAATCGCCGATGAATATATAGAAAAACTCCAAATTAAAACTCCAAGCAGAGAGCAGGCCATTAAAAACCTGTCCGGCGGAAACCAGCAGAAAGTGCTTTTAGGCCGCTGGCTTGCAACAAACCCGACATTGCTTATGCTTGATGAGCCTACAAGAGGAATCGACATAGGCACTAAGGCGGAGATTCAAAAAATCATCGTTCAGCTGGCGCACAACGGCATGGCCGTTATATTTGTTTCTTCGGAGCTTGATGAAATGCTGCGCTGCTGCAGCCGCATCACAATTATGCGCGACAGACAAAAAGTAGGCGAGCTGTCCGGCTCTCAGATTAACAAAAACCTCATAATGAAAATGATTGCAGGAGGCGAAGCGGCATGAAAAAGCTAAAAAGAATTTCTTCTCACCATCTGTTTTTGCCGGCGCTTTCGCTGCTGCTTGTGCTGCTGTTCAACCTTATCTATACCGGCGGCGATTTTTTCCGCATAACAGTATTGGACGGGCATCTTTACGGGCGCATAATAGATATCATTAAAAACGGGACGCCGCTTGCAATTTTATCCATAGGAATGACAATGGTAATTGCAACCGGCGGAACGGATATATCCGTAGGATCCGTTATTGCTATTTCAGGAGCCCTAGCCTGTTCAATTGTTGACGAACGCATATCTCTGTTTTCCGGCAGCTTGTTTGGGGCCGTTGCAGTAGCGGTTATAACCGGTTTAATATGCGGCGCATGGAACGGGCTTTTGGTTTCAAAAATAAAGCTGCAGCCAATTGTCGCCACAATGATTTTGATGACTGCGGGGCGCGGCATAGCGCAGCTGATTACAGACGGGAAAATAGTAACAATTACGGATCTTCGCTACTACTCCATAGGCGGAGGATATTTCCTCGGCTTGCCCATACCCGTATTTATCCTTGCGGGACTGCTGCTGCTCGTCATGCTGTTTGTAAATAAAACTGCATTCGGCCTGTTTTTAGCGTCGGTCGGCATAAACGCAAACGCTTCAAGCTTTTCAGGCATAAAAAGCGACCGCGTTAAAATGATAGCCTATTCGATAAGCGGCCTATGCGCAGGGATAGCCGGGGTTATAATAAGCGCCAGCATTAAGAGCGCAGACAGCAACAACGCCGGCCTTTACATTGAAATGGATGCCATATTGGCAGTTGCGCTTGGCGGCAACGCTATGAACGGAGGCAAGTTTTCTATACCTGCGTCTGTAATTGGCGCCTTTGTCCTGCAAACTCTTACCACGACAATATACGCTCTTGGCGTTCCAAGCGAAACAACGCGCGTAGTAAAGGCTGTTGTAGTTATTATTATTTGCCTTATACAGTCTGCAGAGTTTCGCTATAGAATTGTCCGTTTGTTTGGCCGTAAAAATACGATTACTGCTGAAGGGGGTGTCAAGGCATGAAAAAGCGGCATAAGTTTGACAATATTTCACTGCTTATAACGGTAGGTTTGTTTATAATCCTATATTCCTTTGGCGGCATCAACTATGCATCGCGCAATTTTTTAACATGGCAATCCTTTATAAACCTTTTCAAGGATAACGCATTTTTGCTTATAGCCACCGTAGGAACTACATTTGTGCTTATAGTAGGCGGCATAGATATTTCAATAGCGTCAAACATAGCGCTTACCGGAATGCTAACCGCATCTTGGCTGTCAAAAGGCATGTCAATATGGCTGGTGCTTCCGCTCACGCTGCTTGTAGGCACATTCGCAGGCTTTGTTATGGGCTATATGATTCAGGTATATAAAGTGCAGCCTTTCATAGCGACGCTCGCGGGCCAGTTTTTCATGCGCGGCATGTGCTCGCTTATTTCAATAGAATCCATTGTGGTAAACGACCCTACGTTCACCAAGATCAGCATGTGGAAGCTCGTATTGTTTCAGGAAGTCAACGCCAAGGGAAAAACGGTAAACGTGTCTATAAACGCAGCAGTTATAATATCGTTTGCCGTGGTATTAATAGCTATGTACGTCTTGCGCTACACCCGCTACGGGCGCACCATATACGCTATCGGCGGGAACGAGCAAAGCGCCATGCTTATGGGTCTTCCTGTTACAAGGACAAAAATAAGCGTATATACCTTAAACGGTTTTTTGGCCGCTCTGTCCGGCATTGTGTTTACAATGTACACTTTGTCCGGCTATAGCCTGCAGAACATAGGCGTAGAGTTGGACGCTATCTCTTCTGCCGTAATAGGCGGCACGCTGCTTACAGGCGGCGTCGGCTCGGTTGTCGGGTCTTTGCTCGGCGTTATGATTCAAGGCACCATTAAAACCATAGTTACATATGCAAACCTAAATACCTGGTGGACAAAGGTAACAATGGCGGGTCTGCTGTGCATTTTCGTGCTTATACAGCGCCTGCTTGCGCTCCGCTCGGAAAAAAGGCAAAGTCAGTCATAAAATCCACCGACCTATTATGGCTGTGTTTTATAAATTATTACAGTATTTTATAAGCTGTCGCGAATTAGCAGAAAAATTCCAGTTCTTATGCTATAAGATAAACTAAAAAAGTAAAAATAAAAAGCAATCGCCCAAGCGGTCTTTCGCATTGGGCGTATTTTTATGTAGTTAAAATCTTGCTTTAAAAATTCCTGTGCGGATACACTCGTGCGTTTAGCAAGATATAGTCAATTTTTGTCGGCAATCATATGAATATTGACGATTTTATCGACCATATCGACAGCGCCGCATGTTTTCAAGTTTTATAAAGCCGCCAAAAATATTTTATAACAGCATGCGACTATTATTTTTCTGCCTTTATATAAATCAACGGCGGAATCGCCTTGACCTATCTATTTTTTTATCAACTTAGTATACATGATCATTTAATATTTTAAGAAATAAAAATTATTAACATTTCAATTTAATAATTTTTACAGTTTTTATCCCAGCGCCACATCAAGCGCCATCATAATGCTGAAGCCTATGGCAAAGGCTACGACGCCTATATTTGAATGCTCTCCTGCGGACATTTCAGGTATCAGCTCTTCCACTACCACATATATCATTGCTCCCGCTGCAAAGGAGAGAAGATATGGCATGGCAGGAATAATAAGCCCCGCAATAAGCACAGTAATAAAGCCAAATATAGGCTCCACAGCGCCGGATAAAACACCTAGCCAAAATGCCTTAGGCTTGCTTTTTCCTTCAGAATAAAGCGGCATGGAAATAATCATTCCTTCTGGGAAATTCTGTATGGCTATACCAAGCGCCAAGGTCATGGCGCCGCCCGCTGTTATGTGGGCCGAGCCTGCAAGCAGCCCAGAATATACCACTCCAACCGCCATGCCTTCAGGGATATTGTGCAGCGTTACCGCAAGGACCAGCATCGCATTTTTTGACAGCCTTGTTTTTGGCCCTTCCGCCTCGCCGGAGCTTGCGTGCAAGTGCGGAATAATATTATCCATCAAAAGCAAAAACAAAATACCCAGCCAAAAACCTATAAACGCAGGAAGAAACGCCCATTGGCCTTTTGCAGCAGACTGTTCTATGGCCGGCACAATAAGGCTCCATATGGATGCAGCTACCATAACACCTGCAGCAAAGCCCGTCATGGCCCGCTGCACTCCGGTTTTAAGCTCTCCCTTCATCAAAAACACACAGCCGGCTCCCGCCGCCGTGCCTATAAACGGTATCAAAAGCCCAATAATAACCGTATCCATATTCCGCCTAACCAACCTTTCCTTCCGCAAGAAACTCAATTAATCATAATGTCGAATTTTTCTTGGTTTCTATCCCCATCAAATTACCATACATCGAGCCGTTTGTAAAAATTTTCATGTTTACTGCCTAAGCAGCAGCATTTTTTTAAAACGACTATAATTTTCAAACGCTCCTCACATCAAATCATAAATTTCGGCGCTCTTTATTGTTTTTTAATTCTATCCATAAAAAACAGTTCATTTTAACAATCAATACGGCAATTACTGCAAAAACGCAAAAATCCCCATACATCTATTTTAGCATACCACCGCAGCGGGCAAGTAAACAAATTAATATAGCCCTATACAAACAAGCGCACATTTATTAAGCATAGTTATACTTTGTAGCTTATGTACAGACTGTCGAAAAAATGCCCTTGGACATATTGTCGTGTGTCTTTTCGCTTGAGAGCTTTGTCTCCCTCAAGCAAAAAATGTAGGGAATGCACAGCTTTTCAATGCCCCGCAACCTTAGCATTGGAAGCTTTTACCGAATATACTAATGGGACTTCTGGGGCTTCGCCCGCTGAAACCCCCAAGATAATACTTTTTCTAAACTCTGAGCATAATTATAACTTATGCATTAAATTTCTGATTGACCTTCGAACAATAATATTAACTCTTTTTGTTGTAGGAAGATTTGTTTTTTGTAAACCAAAATCTACTCGCACAAACAACTGGTTTGTGTTTTATCCATGGTGTTTTAGAGCAACAAAAGTCTCTCCGGCATGATTGAATCCCATTATTGCCGAAGAGACTTTTATTATTGTTTTTACATAAGCTTTTCATGAATCTTTTATGGTACGAACTTTTTAATTACTGCTTATGCTATAACTAAGCCTATCTATGAACGTACACGTCCCATCCCATATAATTGCCCAAGGCTTCTTCAAGAACGTCTGCTACCGATGCATGCACTACTGCAACATGGTGTTCAAAACCGTTACGGGTTAGATAATGCATAAGTTCATTAAGCCTTGGCACTTTACATACTGCAACGCCGCCAAACGTAGGCAGGGGATCATCGGTAAATTCGCCTTCGCCCAGGTAGCACTTTATCTTTCCATTTTTATCGTCTGTACTGACTTTAAGGAAGGTCATCTTGCCGGGGCGAACGCGGCCTTTAAGCGCCCCAAAGGACACATCCGTTCCTAATGTTGTTGCCAAGATATCCAAATTTTCAATTTCAGGCACTTCTTCAAAGGCGCTGACAGGGTAATTTGAGCAATGCACATTTATGCATTTGTTTTTTTCGTTTTTGTAGTTGTTATTCCAGTCTTGGTATATTGGCGGCACATTGCTAGCACGCAGCAAAGCCAACATACTTACAGCGCCCATTATATCTGTTTCGCAAGCGGATGGCTTACCTTTTTCTCCCATCATGGACATGCTAAGGCATGTGGCGCATCCGTAATTGGACTCAACGCTATCCCAGCATTGTATTGCGCTGGCATCGCAATCATGCTCTTCTATCCAGTTTTCAATTGCAATGGTTAGCTTAGCCTGGCGTAATATTTTTTCATCTTCGATGCCATCGGCTATATTGCCATAGTCCCTAATTTCCTGTATTTTACTTTTAATGATTTTTTCGTCCGCTATGCTTTCAGCTGCTGCAAATATTTCGCTAAAGTCCACAGTTTCTACGGTCATTCCGGCATTTTGAAGCAGTTTTTCAGAATAGCGCACTGTTCTAAAGGGCATTACCCTTGCCCCGATTTGAGCTATTCTAGCGGTTCTCATAGCCTTTACAACAGCGCAGACTTTTGCAAATTTATCAACATCTTCCTTAAATTCCTCACTGTCCACCGGACATGTATGCCTGGCTGTAAGGCTATATTTTATTCCATACTGATATAAGTTGTTGCATACGCTTAATTTGCCGCAAAAAGCATCGCGCCTGTTTTCCAACTGCAGTTTATCAAAATCATCATCGCACGCTTGTATTAATATAGGCACATCGCATTTGCTCCACTTAAGCGCATCCGCAATACCGGTTTCCTCTCCAAAATTAGGCAGCGACACAATTATACCGTCAATCTTATCCATGTTGTCCCTGAAAAGTTTTGCGCATTTTTTTGCCTCTTCATAGCTCATTGTCTGCCCCATGCTGGTATCTTCCGGCGACAAGGCAATTACTTCATGTCCCCAATCACGAAGAGATTTTAAAAGTTTTTCACGCGTCGACTGCACAAGGTGCGCAGGAAAAAAACTGCGATTGCTAATTAATACTCCAAATACCGCCATTAATCTGTCCTCCCATATTATTTGATTGTGCTGCGCTTAACAGCTGTTTTCCACCCTAAAAGTTTATCTTTTCGCCATTTAGCTTGTTTTTTAGGAATAAAACAAGCACCCTTTTTTATATAATCATGCTCTTTATATATACCTAATGCCATGCCGGCCATTATGCCGGCGCCGAGCGCACTGAGTTCACTTTGAGTAGTGCATTGAATTTTGCAAGCTGAAATATTCGCAAAAAACTGCATAAGTTCTTTGTTGGATGTAGGTCCGCCATCCACACATAATTCTTTAATTGCAATGCCTGTATCCTGCTCCATAGCTTCAAGCACATCTACATCTTGATATGCAATGCTTTCAAGCGCCGCACGCACGATATGGCTCTTAGTGCTGCTGCGATTTAATCCGCATATTATCGCTCGCGCTAACGGCTTATGGTATGGAGCGCCTAGCCCGGAAAAAGCCGGAACAAGATATACTCCTTCGCTGTCTTTGGTTTTTGAGCAAATCTCATCAATTTCATCTAAACTATTTATCAGCTTAGCTTCATCGATTAACCATTTAAGCGTGTCGCCGCTTGATGTTATGTTGCCTTCCAACACATAGCATAAATCGCCTTTGAAAGCATAGCCAACAGAAGTGGATAGACCGTTTTTTGAAATTAAAGGGCTGTTGCCAATATTCATCATTACTGACGAGCCTGTACCAAAAGTTGCTTTAACCATGCCTTTATCTCTGCAATTTTGAGCAAAAAACGAAGCATGGCTGTCGCCCATAACTCCGGTTATTGGCACTGAAGGCAGTCCATCCGTATCCGCCCATCCAAACGTGTCATCCGAACACTTTATTTCAGGCAAACAATTTATAGGAATATTAAACAATTTGCATATATTTTCGCTAAAGGTTAGATCTTTTAAATACATTAGCTGCGTGCGGCTGGCGTTGCTTACATCGCATGCAAAGGTTTTCCCGTTCGTTAAGCGATATATTAGATAGCTATCCACAGTTCCAACGCACAACTCATTGAGCTGTGCGCGTTTTAGCAAGCTGGGATCTTCTCGAAACTTGGCAGCAATCTTAGCGGCAGGAAAATAAGCCGATAATGCAAGGCCCGTGCTTTCCTTAACTTGATCTTTATATGCTGACAGTTCATCGCATATATATTCTCCGCGCACATCCTGCCATACTATTGCAGGACAAACAGGCTTGCCTGTTTTGGGATCCCAAAATACTACGGTTTCGCGCTGGTTGCTGATGGCAATGCCTTGTATGTTTTCTACGTTTGATGCAACGGCATGAATGCCCGTTAAAACATTCCGCCAAATTTCATCAGCATCGTGCTCTACATATCCAGACTGCGGGTAGTATTGTTTGTGGCTTTCTGAATGCCTGGCTACAATATTTCCATGTTCATCAAGCAGGTAAACTTTGCTTGCGGAAGTGCTCTGATCTATCGAAACAATGTATGAAGAGCTCATTATTGTATGGTCTCCATAACAGAAGCAGCAATACCTTCACCGTTTAAACCGTAGTGTTTAAACACTTCTGCAGAAGAACCGCTGAACAACGTTTTATTGGGCAAGCCCAAAATACGCATTGGCACAGGTTTCTTTTGGGATAGAACAGAAGCTACGGCGCTGCCTAATCCTCCATGTATGCAGTGTTCTTCTACCGTTATTACAAAGCCCGTATTCGCAGCTTCAACGATAGCCTCTTCATCCAAAGGGTTGAGAGTATGCATGTCATATACTGAAACGTCTACTCCGCGTTTTGATAATATATCGGCAGCCTGCAATGAATGGTACACCATTTCTCCGCATGCGATAATCGCCGCTTTGTTGCCTTTTTTAATCTGGATTGCTTTGCCGGGTGTAAACGGCGCAGCATCATCATATACATTAGGCACTGCCCCGCGCCCCATTCTTACATAGGCGGGTTTATCAGACTGAACCAGATACTTGGTCATTGAGCGCATCTGCGGGCCATCAGCAGGCAGAAACACCTCCAAGTTCGGCATTGCGCGCATAAGAGCAATGTCTTGCGTTGCGTGATGGCTTGCTCCAAGCGCACCGTAGCTTACGCCTCCCGAAACGCCTATTACTTTAACATTCACATTTGAATAAGCCACATCAATTTTAACTTGCTCTGCTGCCCTTAGCGAATAAAAGCACGCAGGTCCGCATGCAAACGGACGCAAGCCCGCATTGGCAAGTCCGGCGGATGTGCCTATGGCATTTTGTTCGGCTATTCCCATTTCTACAAATTGATTAGGCAGCTGCTCTGCAAAGTCTACAAGTGTCACGGAGCCCCTGCTGTCTGTAGTGACCGCAAATATTTTTTCATCTTTTTTAGCGGCTTCAAGTAGAGCCGCAGTAAATGCTTTACGCACCGCTTCTGTTTTCATAGCCAGTCCACTCCTTTCACGCCAAGACTTTGAAGGCTGGTTTTAACCTGCTCCATATCCGGCACCTTATGATGCCATTCCTTTTTATTTTCACCCATCGGGAAACCCTTGCCCTTTACGGTGTGGCAAATCAGGCAGTGTGGTTTTCCTGTTGGTCTGCTGCTGTTAAAATAGTCAAGCAGTTGTTGCACATTGTGGCCGTCAACTTCCGAAACGTCCCAGCCAAACGCCGTCCATTTCTCTGCAAGGTTTTCAAGTGCCATAACTTCTTCTGTTGTCCCGGAAATTTGCAACTCGTTACGGTCAATAATTCCAAACAAATTATCTAGTCCGAAGTTTGCTGCAGCCATGGCAGCTTCCCATATGCTGCCTTCCGCTAATTCTCCATCGCCCATCAAAACATAGGTTTTGTAGCTTTTATTCATGCGCTTTGCGCCAAGCGCCATGCCAACGCCTATGGATAATCCGTGGCCAAGAGCGCCTGTACACATTTCTATGCCCGGCACTTCATTATTCGGGTGCCCTATAAGTCGGCTTCCCGCTTTTGAAAAAGTTTTCAATTCTTCTTTTTTTATAAATCCCTTATCTGCTAATATCGCAAGATATGCTTCTACGCTATGGCCTTTGCTAAGTAAAAAGCGATCACGGTCGGGGTCGTTAACGGTTTTAGGGCTAATATTTAATACACTGTCATACAGCACGCTTAAAATTTCCATTTCCGATAAAGATCCGCCTATATGGCCGGCGTTAGCAAAATGTATCATAGTAATTACGTCGGCGCGTCTAATTTTAGCACGTTCAGCTATTAATGCTGCATCCATATCAAAATCCCTCCTTGATTTTTCACTTCAATCTAGCAGCCAAGGCCGCTTTGTTCTGTAAATCTTTTTGTAAAAGATCGATAATAACTGCAATTATAATAACAACGCCTTTTATAACCATTTGCCAAAACGAAGTTACGCCCATCATAATCATGCCATCGTTAAGCACGGTTATGACTAAAACGCCAATTATAGTGCCGCCTATGGTGCCCATGCCGCCGCTCATGCTTGTACCGCCAAGCACAACCGAAGAAATCGCTATCATTTCCCAAGTTTCACCTGTCGCCGGATGAGCGGCGCGCAATTCGCTTGCTTTTATAATACCGGCAAGGGCAGCGCACAAGGCAGAAAACATATAAACGAAAACTTTTACTTTTGTTGTTTTTATTCCGGAAATAACTGCAGCACGCTCATTGCCGCCCACTGCATAAATTTGAAGACCCATTGGAGTTTTTTTCATAATGAAGCTTGCAATCATAGCAACAACAATAAAAATAATAATAATATATGGTATTCCCCACAGGTTCCCCGAACCTATTAAGTCAAATCCCGTGTTTCCCAATTCCTCGCTGCCAAACAAGTTTGGAAAAGTAGCTCCCCCGGAACGCAGCATGGCAAAACCGCGGCAAATGTACATAGCTCCCAAAGTAGCAATAAAAGCAGGCACCTTAAGCTTTGCAATCAGAAGCCCGGAAACAAGGCCGATAAACGCAGCCATTAAGCATACTATTAGTAGAATAAGCGGGACATTGGGATAAATGACCCCTTTCAGGAAAGGCAAACGCACTCCTTCCGTCATAAGTCCTCCTGCAATCATGGCGGATAATCCTACAACGGCGCCTACTGACAGGTCAATTCCGCCTGTTATAATAACCATGGTCATGCCAATGGCTAACAGCCCATATATTGAAGCATGCTTAACCAAAAGGACCATGGAAGACCATTCCATAAAGTTTGGCGCATTGAATCCGAAGTAAATAACAAGCAAAGCAAGGGCAATAAAGGTGCGCCCCTTTAGCAATAGCATTCCATAGGTTGTTTTTGTTTTATTTTCTTTATTCTGACCCATTTTTGTTTCCTCCTCTGAGTTTATCCGGCCTTCCGGTTTTGAGCGCTGCAGCAGACGCACTGACCAGCGCGTTCTCAGTGATTTCATCTCCAGATAAATCAGCTGTCAGTTTGCCGTTGCTCATAACTAACACTCTATCGCACACTGAAATAATTTCTTTCAGCTCGCTTCCGACAAAAATTACACCCAAGCCTTCCGAAGCAAAGTGGCGCATTAAGCTAAATATATCGGTCTTGGCTCCTACGTCTATTCCTCTGGACGGTTCATCCATTATAAGAATCTTAGCGTTTGCCAGCACGCATTTCCCGATAATAACTTTTTGCTGGTTTCCGCCGGACAAGCTTGTAATCAAATTGTTTACATCGGCTACTTTTATCTGTAAATCGCTAACGACCTTGGAAACTTCTTTACTGCTTTTTTTCTTATTTACAATGCCGTTCTTTGTAAAGCGCGGAATACTGGTCAGTATAAGGTTATCAGCAACGGGCATCGTTTGGACCAAGCCGTCTTTTTGCCTGTCTTCCGGCACTAACACCATGCCGCTAGCGATTTGCTCGTGCACTTTAGGATTTTCTATGGGGATGTCTTCTATTTTAATTGTTCCGGAAGCTTCAGGATGCAATCCCATCAAGCTTTCTACAAGCTCTGTGCGCCCTGCGCCCATTAAACCGTAGATCCCAAGCACTTCTCCCTTATGCAGCGAAAATGAAACATGATCTACTATATAGCTGCCGTCGAGTCTAGGGAGACATATGTTTTCAGCTTCAAGCACCACTTTTTCCTCTCCCTGATACGGCAACTTTTCCACTGATAATTCAGAATGACCCACCATTTTTTTCACAATCCATGGTATGTCGATATCTTCAACATCGGCATATGCAACTTTTTCGCCGTCCCTAAGTATCGTAATGACATCGCCAATGCGCATTATTTCTTCTAGGCGGTGAGAAATATAT